>JAYYUG010000001.1:0-3176 GCA_036344135.1 Pseudomonadota bacterium
AAAACTCTTTTCCCAACTGACCACTTGAACCAATAATTAATGTTTTCATTATTTTATTTGGCCTAGCCTTTTTCCGTCATACCTAGAATCGGTAACACTAAAAAGCCATTCCTCGTTTGCCAAATACCATTTAATTGTATTCTTTAAACCTTTTTTAAAATCTATTTTTGCAGTCCAGTTTAATTCTTGATTAATCTTGCTGGTATTTAAAGAATACCGTAGATCATGACCAGGTCTGTCTGCCACGAAACTAATTAAATCAGAGTAGGTCCCGGATTTCTTCGGCTTTAGAATATCTAAGAAAGAACATATTAAAGTTACGATTTCAAGATTTGATTTTTCATTATTGGCTCCAATATTATATCTTTCGCCTATTCTTCCTTTTTTCATAACAGCTAAAATACCATCAACATTGTCTTCGACATTTATCCAATCTCTAATTTGATTACCCTTTCCGTAAATGGGTATTGCTTCTTCTTTTAGGCATTTTTTTATTACCAAAGGAATCAATTTTTCAGGAAATTGCCAAAAACCATAATTATTTGAACTATTTGTGGTTATTACAGGAAAACCATAGGTCTTAAACCATGCTCGAGATAATAAATCCCCTGAAGCTTTAGTTGCGGCATATGGGCTATTTGGTTTCATTAAATTATTTTCACTAAATTGTTTTTTATCAAGTTGTAATGATCCATAAACCTCATCTGTTGAAACATAAATGAACTTAAACTTATTTTTATTTGCATTAAGATTGGACCAAAGTCTATAGGAAGACATTAATAAATTATATGTCCCTACAACGTTACTAAAAACGAAATTTTCTGGGCTATCAATAGACCTGTCTACGTGAGACTCTGCTGCAAGGTGTATTACATAATTTGGTTTGTAGTTAGAGAGTATTTTTTCGACATTGTTAGCATCTTGTATGTCTTTTTCTATGAGCAGATAGTTTGACTTGTTAACATTTCCAACTGACTCTTTATTTGACGCATAAGAAATATTATCGTAGTTGATAACAAAATTTTTTTTGCTCTCTAAAAGCTTCCTCACTAAACAAGAGCCTACAAAACCGCAACCTCCTGTTACTAAGTATATTTTTTTATTTTCAGTTTTCATAAGATTAGAGTCCTAGAGATTAATTAACCGAGAAATTAGGAAGCTTCAAATCTTTTTCTGATAAACGACATAAATCCTCAGAAAATGGCCATTTTATAGACAGTTGTTGGTCATTCCAAATAACCCCGGTCTCATAATCAGGGTTGTAATAATTATCCACCTTGTAAAGGATCAAGGTTTTGTCTTCCAGAGTACAGAAGCCGTGAGCAAAGCCCTTAGGGACTAGAATAAAACCCGATTTCTTTGTTAATTCCATTGATCCGTATTTACCATAGGTTGGAGAAGATTTTCTAATATCCAAAAAAACATCAAAAATTTTCCCTGAAATAACATAAATTATTTTAGATTGCTCAAAAGGATCAAGCTGGTAGTGGAGACCTCTTATGGTTCCTGCTTGTTCAGAAAAAGATAGATTGTCTTGCACACAATTAAAGTCGATTCCTTTTTCTTTAAGGTCTCTGTAATTAAAATTCTCCTTGAAATAACCCCTTTTATCCTTATGAGTTTGCGGTTCAATATACAGCACTTCAGAAAATATTTCTTTAATTCTCATCACAATCACTCAGACAAAATGTTTTCTACAAATTCTATAGTTTTTGGAAGACAGACTTTTTTTAAATCATAATTTTTAATCATATGTTGTCGAGCAGCCTCGGTTAATTTATTGTAATTTTCGGGTTTATCCAAAACAGTATTAACTTTATTAGCAATCTCTTTATAATCAAAAAAATCTGTCAAGATTCCATTCTTCTTGTCTGTTATAATTTCACTTACCGGTTCAGTGTTAGATCCTATTACCAAGCATCCACAAGATAGTGACTCTAGCAGAGACCAAGATACCACAAAAGGATAAGATAAATAAACTTGAACACTTGCCATTTGCATTAGTGCCGTGAGGCTCCTGTGCTCCAATAAATATCCGGTAAAAATGATTTTGGAAAGATCCACCTGATCTTTGACTTCGTTTAAAAAAATATTCTTCCAAGTTTGTCCCTGAGGAGGTTTTTTCCCATAACTTGTCCCTTCTGCCCCAACAATCAAGATTAGTGCATCTGGGTGTTTCTTTTGAATGTACGGTATGGAGCGCAAGAAAATATGGTATCCTCTGTAAGGCTCAAGATTCCTGTTAACAAAAAGAACAATTTTATCTTTTCTAGATAAAGTTACGTTATCTATAGTCATTGTCATCTTTTCGTTAGGAGTAAATACATCTGTGTCTATACCTTCATGGATGACGGTAATCTTTTCTTTTACGAATTCAGGGAAGGTGGATTTCTGAAATTCTGTTGGTGTAATTAGATAATCGCTAGAGATATATTGTGAAAAACCTGGAGCATTGCGGGCAATCAATTTTCTTCTTAAAAATATTTGATCCTCACCCAACATATGATCTTTATCAAAATCAATATCACTATTATAAAGATTGTAATGAAATTCCACATAAGAAAGTAATTTTGAATTTGGCCAAACTTCTTTTAAGAATAAAAGCTCACCCCAACCTGTATGACCTATAATTAAGTCAGGATTAAAGCCTTCATCTTTTAATTTATATGCCAAATCGGCACAGGCTTCAGCTCGTAGAATCTTTGTTTCAAACTCAGTTGCTAAAAGATGAATATTCTTAGAAGATTCTTGGTACGGCATATATCTAAAATGCTTTACTCCTTTGCTATCGCTAGGATGCATTGAAAAGGAATGAACATTGTATTTCTCAGCCAATGCGGGGGCAAGATGCTTATACTGCCCTGGGAAATTTTGGTGAACAAATAATATCGTCTTTTTCATCTGTCTAATTATCCATAACCAAATCAATAATATCAAATTTCATCATCATAATTATTGTTCTTTGAATTTTCTGACTCGAAATATCTAATCTACCTGATATTTCTTTTAAAGTTAAAATCTTATCTCCTAAAAGATCTAAAATCTGATTAACTTCACCAATATTCAATGTTAAACCCATTTCCTCTGCGTTAGTACGGTTCTTGTCCGTTGAAACATTTATGCTTAGAGAAGTAAAAATATAATGTTCCTTATCCAATGGTTTATCTACATTGCTT
>JAYYUG010000002.1:0-17629 GCA_036344135.1 Pseudomonadota bacterium
TCCGCTATTAAACCTCCATCTAAATCTCTACCAAAACATAAATGTAGCCCTATGCCAAAAGTTAGTCCCCATATGCTTTGATTTGGATCAAGTTCTCTATACGGATTAAATTCCTCTGCATCATTACCAAAAATTTCTTTATCTCTGTTGGCATTATGTAAATCCATGATAAGAAGATCATCCTGTTTCATTTGGATCTCTTTATCAAGCTCAATTGGACATGTAGGTTTTCTCCATGCGACAGGACTGGCGGGGTGCAATCTCATGCTTTCATGCACGCATCTTTGTAAAAAGATTGGGTCGTTATAGATTTTCTCTTTATCTTCTGGATGTTTCTCCATCCATCCAAAAATATCATGCAAGGCATGAGTCATTGAATTGGCTGTGCTATGAGAACCGGCCTGAAGATAAAAAGCTATTTCCCTCTTGATAATTTCACTATCCAAATTAATTCCATCTACATTCCTCAGAAGTACAGTTAACACATCCCTAGGAAGATCATCCTCATCAAGTTTGTTATCGTTAAATTGTTTCAAAATTTTTAATCTTCTGTTTTTAGAAGGTATTAAAAATTTTTCTTCAAATACTGCTAAGGCTTCCGTAACTTCCATATTAACTTCGTCATGAGGTCTCTTGGAGTGGACTAAAGTGGCGCCCTGACTAAAAATTTTTACAAGAGTTAATAAATTTTCGGTCTCTTCAGGAGTTTTTTTTAATCGATCTATCCCCGCGAAGTCTGCTGTAAGATTCATTGTTATCCGGTAGCCAAAATCAAGAAGATCTGCTGAACCGTTATTTAGAAAAGGAAATATAGTTTCTTCTAAAGTTCTTGGAAAAAGTTCATGCTCATAATATCTAAAAAAGTCCCTTTGAAAAACCTTGTGTTCGAGTTTTCTTCTTTGGTGATGCTCCTGCCCATGAAGCGTTAAGAGGACTCCTTCCATAATAACCTTGCCTTCATCATATAGGGCTTGTTTAAGATCTCTATTAACCAGAGCTTTTTTGATAATTTCGTAGTTAGAGGTTTCAAATGTTGTCACTGCTTTAGCCCGCAGAGTCAATCAATATCGGATAATATCCCCAATTAGGTCTCTTGGTTTTTTCATCCATTTTTGGTGAGTCATCTAGGTTTGGAAGAGCGTTATAACTAAGCAAAGTTCTCATTATCATTGTAACAGTTCCATATTGATGATTATTTGGGTCTGCATCTTTTTTAGCGACAACTCCTGCGGCCAAGTTTCTTCCTATACATGAATGCATTCCTAGGCCGAAGGATAGACCATAAATATTTTGTCCATCAGGTGTCTTTCTTTTTGGATTAAATTCTTTTGCATCTTTCCCAAATACTTCTTCATCCCTGTTTGAATTATAAAGGTCAACAATGACTTTATCCCCTTGCTTTGCACCCCCATCATTTGGCAGACTCACAGGACATACAGGTTTTCTCCAAGCCACTGGACTAGAAGGGTGAAGTCGGGTGCTTTCGTGAACACATTTTTGTAAAAAAATTGGATTATTGTAGATATTGGTTTTCTCATCTGGGTTTTTCTTCAACCATTCCATTATCTCATGAAAAGCATGTGTAAGAGAATGAATAGATGTCTGAGCACCAGCGAGCAAATAAAAAGCGACTTCTCTCATAAGGACATCATGGGGTAGACTCAATTTATCCTCATTCAACAAAAGAATTGTTAATATATCTTTCGGTAAATCATTGGGGTCATCATTATTATTGATTAACAATTTTCGTGTTTCAATTGAAGGACCTAAAAATCTTAAATCAAATTCTTCGAGAGCTTTTTTTACCTCTAATTTAACTTCATCATGGTCACGAGTTGAATGAGCTAGAGTTGCTCCTGAGGCGAATGTCTTTAACATTCTGAGAAGAATCTCGGTTTCTTCTTTAGATTTTTCAGGTCTATCAATACCAGAAAAATCTGCAGTGAGATTTAACAAAACTCTAAACCCAAAATCTACTAAATCTAGTTTCCCTGCTCTTTTGAAAGGTTTCAACGTTTCTTCAATAGTTTTTGGGAAAATTTTGTCTTCGTACAATTTAAATGTATCTCGAGTAAATATCTTGTTCTCTAATTTTCTTCTTTGTTTGTGCTCCTCACCATGAAGACAGACTAGAACTTTATCCATGATGACTTCACCTTCATCATATAAAGCCTGCATAAGATCGTTATTTCTAAGAATCTTCACAGCCTCGTCGTATTTAGTGAAAGTAAATTCTTTCACGCCTTAATCTCTTCCTTTAGAGATTTCTTGAGTAAGGATATTGTTTGAATAGGGAGATACCCTCCAACCTTGAACAGGAGTTACTTCTGATGGTTGTAGTGTTTGATCAATTTCTTTCCCATCTAAAAAGATATATTCCAGTTTTGACTTATCTCCTAATATGGTTATATCCTCAAGAGGGTTACCGTCTACAACCAGTATATCGGCAAGCATTCCTTTTTCTAAGGTTCCAACCTCACCTTCTTTCCGTAAAGCCATAGCTCCGTTCTTTGTTGCACAAACGATAGTTTCAAGATTGGTCATCCCAATATCATTGGAAAACACCTCTAATTCTCTGTAATGCCATTCTCCATAGGGCGTTAAAGAAAACCCGCTTTCAGTTCCGCATAAAAGGGGAGCTCCAGATTTGTGAACTTTTTGTAAGATTTCACAATTTTCCTCTATTTCCTTCCTAAAAATTTCCCTATATTCTTCGTTTGCCCCTACAGCATCACCATAATCTGCCAAATTAGCCTGAAAGGTAAAAGTTGGTACGAGAGGAATTTTGTTCGTACATACGAGATCTATAGCTTCATCATCCATATAAGTTGCGTGCAGTATCATATCCATTCCTGCTTTAACGCTATCGGTTACACTTTTGGCATTTCTACAATGACCTACTACTTTGACACCAAGGTCGTGAGCTATATCACAAACTAGTTTGAGCTCCTCATAAGACCATACAGATACCTCTCCTGCATCTTTTTGATTAGGCACCAGACCAGTTACATGGATCTTAATCCAATCAACACCATGCTTTATTTGTTTCCTTACTTCCTTAGAAATTTCATCTTTATTATGTACGACTTTGGCATATCCTCTAAGACCATCATCGGGGATTAATCTTCCTGCAGTTCCACCAACTGACGTTAAAAGAGCATTACCGCCAGTTGACATTCTGGGGCCTTCAACATACCCACTATTTATTGCATCTCTGAGATCAACACCAGTCTCATAGATACTGTCAGCATCCAAAAAACCTGTGACTCCCGCTAGAAGAACTTTTCTTACATTCCAAGCTGCAATTATAGCTGCTAAACCTTCTCTTCTATGAAAGAATAATTCATCATTTGAAGCGGGCTCATCAAATGTTATGTGACAATGAGAATCTATTAATCCAGGCATAACTGTTCTACCGCTAGCGTCAATCCTTCTCACGTCATTACTCGAACCTAATTCATCGGCTTCCTTACCAGTTGCTAAAATATTACTCTTTTTAATAAGGATTGATTCTTTTTTTATTTCAGAACCTGTTCCGTCAATAACATTTCCATTTTCTATTAGAGTCTTTTCTTCCATTTTTGTCCTCATAGACGTTATAATACCAATTATAAGCTATATTCGCGACCTTAATATATCAAAAGGATAATAAAATATCGTCAAAAATATTATAAAGGCAAGAAACTATGTCAACAAAACAACCTTTTAAATCCATCGGACTTCTTCAATCTGTGTTATTGCTAATGTTAATAATCTTTGGAATTTGGCTTTTAAACGACCAGGGATTGCTTTCTATAGTAATGGAAGGTGATAAAAGTCACATCTCAAAGGTTATCGGACTTCTATGGATAATCTCAACTTTGTATTGGTTATTCCTATCAAATGAAATTTCTAATGAAAGAGATTCTTTCAATATTGGCTCGTTTAAAAATAATAAACTCTCAATTTCAAAATACTTTATTGCTCTGGAAAAGGGTGAGGATAAAGATATTCTTTTAAAAGCCTTTGAAGCGGAATATACGAAAAAGTTGAGCTACGGATGGATGGCTGCGGATATTTCTTTAAAATTGGGTCTTTTAGGAACTATCATAGGTTTTATTTTAATGTTACAGCCAATTGCCGAGTTAAATGACACTAGTTCAGACTCTTTAAAATTAGCATTATCGGGTATGAGCTCAGGAATGGCTGTGGCCTTATATACAACTTTAACTGGTCTTATAGTGAGTACTATAACTCGCTCTCAATTCCATATTTTATCTGTTCGAATTTCCTCTCTTATAAATGATGTAACTTTTTATTTGGATATAAATCTTGAATAACAAACTAATAATGTCTGAAGACAACAGTGGTGATGCATTTACAGATCTTCTTTTCAACGCATTACTTGGTTTTGCGTTTATGTTCTTCATTTCCTTCGCTCTTATTCAGAAACCTCTTGAAGGAGGTAACATTGAATCTAAGGCAGAGTTTATCATATCTGTTGAATGGGAGGATTATCACCCTGATGATATTGATTTAGTAGTGGAAGATCCTCAAGGTAATATTGTCTATTTTCAAAATCAACAAGCAGGATTAATGCATTTAGATAGAGATGATAGAGGGACCTTAGCCGATAGATTGGTAATTGATGGCAAGAATGTAGAGAATCCAGCCAATCAAGAAATTGTTACTATTAGGGGTTTTATGGCCGGAGAATATGTAGTTAATGTGTTGCATTATAAGGCGCATTTCCTAGTCCCCTTAAAAACCAAAGTTAAGGTTGAAAAAATTAACCCGGAGGTAGAAACAGTATATTTTGTTAATCATTTTTTGAAAGAAACTGGTGATGAATTAACAGCTGTCCGTTTCTACTTGGATGAGATAGGCAATGTCGAAGATCTAAACGATTCTCAGAAGCTTCTTATAACAAAATCCGGACCAATAAAACAATGATTACGACGCCTATAATTTTAGGAATTTCCTATGCGGTTTTGTTCGCTTTGCTTTTAAGTTTTAATTTTTTTACTAGATTTTCTTTCCTGTTTAAAATGTTCCTTGTATTTGGTTCTTTGATATTTTTTATTATTTCATATAAGGCTATAGAGGATTTACAGGGAAGACCTTATAAAGATGAAGACATCTTAACTAATAAGAAATCCTTTCAACTTTTGTGGCATCAAACTGAAGAGCCGAATAAAATCAATAATACTGAAGGTGCAATTTTTATACTTATTCAGATGATGAATGAGGGAGGATTGATCCTCTCAAAGCCAAGATTGCTTGAGATTCCTTATGATCCTTTAATTAATGAAAAGTTAGATGATGCTATGGAAAAGGTAAAAAAAGGCACACCGATAACTGCACGTTTCACCTATCTTGACCTAAAACAAAATGAAGGCGAAGAGATTATTCAGATAGATAAGAATTTTGATATATACAATTCCTTACAGGGAGAGATTAATTTGGAGTTTAATGAGATACCTAAACCGAGTCTCCCACCTAAGTAACTACTTCTTACCTTCTTGTTCTAATCTTTCTTTTGTAGCTACATCAACAATATAAGAATAAACTTGAAAAGCATTTTCTTCCGTTAAAATATCAGAGAATCCTTGCATGCCATTTTCTTCCAACAAGCCATAAAGAACAATTTCATTGAACAGATTATGTGTTTCAATACTCATTAACCTCAGATCGGATATTATTTTCCCATGTACACCGGCGCCATGGCAGATAGCACAATAATTGGCATAAATATCCTCCCCTGTATTTATATCCTTTTGACTAGCATTGATTATTGGCTGTTCTGGTATAATTAAATTTTGCTCAGCAATCTCCCCTATTTTGGCATTTCCATATAACTTAAAGGTAAGTAATCTTCCGTTATTTCCATACTTAATGGATGCTAATTTACCTTTCCATTCTCCAAAGTTATCTCCAACGAAATTGCTTGCTCCTCCATCCCCGGCTAGTACAGATATATATTGTTCACCATCAACAAGATAGGTCACAGGGGGCGCCATAATTCCAATCTTAACGTTTTTTGACCAAACAACTTCACCATTTTCTGTATTATAGGCCTCTAGATATCCTGAACCATTACCCTGAAATACCAATCCTCCAGCTGTAGTTAGCGGTCCTCCGTTCCAAAATTGTTGATGCTTAACAGACCATTTCGTTTCCCCTGATATTGGATCAAATGCTTTTAATTCACCTGTGATGGGTGGCATTTCTTCACCTTCAACCATGTCAGGTACTGTATCGAATAAATTAAATTCAGTTCCCGTATTTACCGTTCCAGGTAGCATTTTGTACAATCCAGTTCTGGCAAAACTTTTTTTGACTCTGTGTATTACCGGTATTTCCATCGTTGGTATAAAGACTAGATTTTGCTTGGGGTCGTATGACATAGCCTGCCATCCATGCGCACCATAAGTACCAGGCACAATCCATACTGCCTTTTCATAATAATTCTTATTAGGATTTAGAACAGGCCTACCCGTTTCCATGTCAACATGCGTTGCCCAATTTGTATAAACGTAATTATTTGCCCTTAACAATTCTCCTGTTTTTCTGTCGAGTACATAAAAAAAGCCGTTCTTGGGAGCTTGCATTAATACTTTTCTATTTTTTCCATCTATCTCCATTTCGCTGAGCATGATGTCCTGTGCGGCTGTATAGTCCCATCTCTCCTCAGGAGTTGTTTGGTAGTACCAATTCATTTTCCCTGAATTAGCATCAAGCGCTATAATCGAGGAAAGAAACAAATTATCTCCTCCACCAGGTGAACGAATTTGCGGATTCCAAGGAGACCCATTTCCTGTTCCAATATATATTTGATTATACTCGGGATCATAAACGATAGAATTCCAGACTGTTCCTCCACCTCCCATTGTCCACCACTGACCGCTCCAAGTTTTCGCCGCTTCTTCCAATTCAGGATGTTCAAAAGGAAGTGAAGGATTTCCGGGAACGGTAAAAAATCTCCAGATCAGTTTTCCTGTCTCGGTGTCAAACGCTGAAACATAACCGCGAACTCCACCCATATCTGCCCCACCATTACCAATAAAGATCTTATTATTTGCTACTCTAGGAGCTCCTGTTATAGAATAATCTTTAGAGCCATCAGTTAATGTGTCTATTTCCCAAACTAAGGAACCAGTCTTTGCATCAAGACTAATCAAGCGTCCGTCAAGAGTCCCAAAGTAAACCTTACCCTTCCAAACTGCAGCACCTCTATTTACTACATCACAACAAATCTTTCTCGACCAACTCCGTGGTACTTTAGGATCATAAGACCATAACTCTTTTCCTGTTCGAGCATCAATCGCATGAACAACACTCCAAGTGCTAGTTACAAACATAATGCCGTTATCAATTATTGGAGTGGCCTCTAAACCACGTGTCGTCCCCATATCTAATGACCATTCAAGTTCAAGATTTTTTACAGTTACTAAATTAATTTGGTCTAAGTGAGAATATCTTTGTTCTTCATAATTCCTTCCGTGAGAAAGCCAATTACCGGGTTCATTATCCGCATTAATTATTCTTTTTGTATCTATATCCCCTACAGGGTTAAAATTTTCACTTATCTTCTGTTCTGGAACAGATATTTCTTTAATGATTCTCGTATCGTTTATCATTGAAGTTTTGTAGATGATCAGAATGATAAGAAAGACTAATAGAATGACATTAATGAATGCAGCAGAGTTTCTTCCAAGACTTGGATGTTTCATCTTTTACTCCAATTATTCGGTTGATTCTATTTGAACTTCTCTATCAGTAGTTGCGACATTTATTATGTAGTGGTAAATGCTTTCCACATCTTTTTGTGATAAAACATCAGAAAATGAAGACATCCCATTATCTTTCATTATTCCATCATAGACAATTTCCATGAAGAGTTCATGGCTTTGCTGACTCATCAATCGTAAATCCGGAATGTGTGATCCAGCCCTAACCGCTGACCCATGACAGACAGCACAATATTGACCATAAAGCTCTGTTCCTCTTTTGATATCGTAATCAGAAGATACTAATATTGGTTGTTCAGGAATAGTTCGGTCTATTAATTCAAGTTTAGGTAATTTAGCTTTTCCACCCAATTTAAATGCTAGCAATCTTCCGTAATTTCCAAAATGAAGTGAAGCCATATAGTCAGTAGAAAGACCCAAAGAATCACCTCCATGAGAATTTCCTCCACCGGTCCCCGCCAAGATCGTAACATATTGTTCTCCATCTACCTCAAAGGTAATAGGCGGAGCAATGATGCTTGTTTGTATATTCTTAGACCATAACAGCTGTCCTGTCTCTGAGTCGTAGGAATCAAAGGTACCCATACCGTTACCTTGAAATATTATACCAGCTTTAGTAGCCAAAACCCCACCGTTCCAATGATTCGGGTGGTTTATAATCCATTCAGTTTTACCGGTTAAAGGGTCAAATGCTTTTAAAAAACCGTGTGGTGCAGGTGCATCAGGGGTATCTAAGGCAATTTCAATATACTTTGCTAACTCTATTCCTAGGTTCCATGTGTTAGGTTTAAATTTAAGTTTTCCGGTTTTTTCCCATTCTTCAGACATTTTATAAATAACAGGAGCTTCAAGTGCAGGTATATAAACCAAGCCGAGATTTGCATCATAAGCCATTGATTGCCAGTTGTGACCACCTAAAGCCCCAGGAACTATCCATTGCTTTTCTTTAAGATAGTCTTTTTCAAGGTTTTCAACTGGTCGACCCGTATTCATATCAACATGAGTAGCCCAATTTACTGTCACATAATTATGAGCCCTCAATAATTCCCCATCTTCTCTATCCAAAACATAAAAGAAACCATTTTTAGGTGCTTGCATGAGTACTTTTCTTTTAACGCCATCTACTTCCATATCAGCAAGCATTATATCTTGAACAGCAGTGTAATCCCAATTATCACCTGGTGTAGTCTGGTAGTACCATTTCATTTCACCTGTATTGGCATCAAGCGCAACAATTGAAGACAGAAAAAGATTGTCTCCCCCGCCAGGTGACCTTATAACCCTTGTCCATGGAGATCCATTTCCGACACCTATATAAAGTTGATTGAAATCTGGGTCATATACAATGGAATTCCATACTGTTCCTCCCCCACCTATTTTCCACCACTCACCGCCTTTCCAGGTTTTTGCAGCTAATTCCATTTCCGTATGTTCAAATGGAAGAGAGGGATCACCTGGTACTGTATAAAACCTCCAAACTAATTCACCACTTTCCGTATCGAAGGCTGATACATATCCTCTTACACCGTATTCGGCACCACCATTCCCTATAAAGACTTTATCATTGGCAATCCTAGGTGCACCCGTGATAGTATAATCTCTGGACCTATCAATCAGTGTGTTGATCTCCCATACAAGATTTCCAGTTTTTGCATTAAGTTTTACTAATCTTCCATCCAAAGTTGCAAAAAATAAGTAACCCTTCCAAACGGCAGCTCCCCTATTGACAACATCACAACAAGCTTTTCTTCCCCAGTCTTTGGGAACTTCTGGATCATAAACCCATATTTCACTTCCAGTTCTCGCATCTATTGCATATACGATACTCCATTCACTAGTAAGAAACATTATTCCATCTTCAACAATGGGAGTTGATTCGAGAGCTCTTGTGCTGTTCATATCGAACGACCACTCTAGCTCAAGATCGTTAATATTATTTTTATTGATTTGTGTTAAAGGAGAAAATCTCTGTTCTTCATAGTTTCTACCGTATGATAACCAATTACCAGGTTCATTATCAGCATCTATGATCCTTTCTTGTGTTATATAGGCAAATTCAGGTTCGATTAAAGATTCAGCTGTATTTTCTATTATTGGTGTATTTGAAACCGAATTATCAATGTTATTCTTTGTTGTATTGTTAGTAATATTTTGTGAAATAAAGATTCCTACTAAGATTGCTATAAAGATTAGAAGGTAGTTACGAAGTCTCAATTAAATTCTCCTTTTGGAAGTATGAAGATATTATATGAGTTAAAAATTCGTTGCAATAAAATCTGGGTTTAAAAAATTTTCTCCTTCTTTTCCATATTGCAGCTCTGATTTATCCATTTTTCTAACATTTCCACCTGCAGCCTTAAGTATAGCGTGACCTGCCGCCACATCCCATTCACGTGTAGGGCCCAAACGTGGATATAATTCCGCTATACCAGAAGCAATGAGACAAAATTTTATGGAGGATCCCGATATTATTGTATTTTTGATGTTATAATTTTTTAGAAATTTGTCTGTCTTTTCATTATTATGTGATCGGCTTATGGTAACTGTTAAAGGGTTTTTAGAAATGGGATTAACGGATATTTGCCTTTTATTTTGAAAGGGAACTTCTTCAACGTCATGACTAAATTCAATTTCATAAGCTTTATTTTCTAAACCTGAAAAATACATCTTCTTCTTTGCGGGAGCATAAATCACTCCCGCTACAGGTATTTTATTTTTTATGAAAGCAATATTTATTGTGAATTCATCGTTTTTATTTATGAATTCATTAGTTCCATCTATTGGATCAACCAAGAAAAAAGAGTCTTCAAGATTAGGAATTTTTCCTATTTTATAAGACTCTTCAGATATAGTAGGAATGTTTGGGTAATCCTCGTAAAGACCAGCTAATATTACATTATCGGCCTTGATGTCAGCTTGGGTTAAGGGAGACCTATCTTCTTTAAGTTGAGTTTGAATTTCTCCTTCATAAATATTCATAACTTCTTTTCCAGCTTTGTGCACAAGGGAGATAAGGTCCTTTATAATTGGAGTTTTTTCTGACATAAAAAGATAGTATCAATTTTAAAGGCGGTTTAACATAAAATAAACTTTTACTCTTTTTCATATATAGATTGAAAGATAAGACTATATTGTTCTATAAGGAAAAAAATAAAGAGAACCGAATGATACCTAAAATTAATCTTGATTTACCTAAAGGACCTGAAAAGTCAAAGGTAGTGGTCGCAATGTCTGGAGGTGTAGACTCATCTACATCGGCTGCTTTAGTCAAAGCTTCAGGTTATTCCGTAATTGGAATAACGCTTCAATTATATGATCACGGTGCTGCGATTAATAAAAAAGGAAGTTGTTGTTCTGGTCAAGATATATACGATGCCAGAGAGGTAGCTTCTGATCTTGGCATTCCACACTATGTCCTTGATTATCAAGACTTATTTAAAAGAAAGGTTATAGACGATTTTGCTAATTCCTATCAGATTGGTGAGACTCCTATTCCTTGTGTGTTGTGTAATGAAAAAGTGAAATTTGATGATCTATACAAAACAGCTAAAGATCTAGGAGCCGATGCCTTAGTCACAGGTCATTACATCCTCACCAATAAGGGTAAGAATGGAAGACAAATGTTTAGGGCAAAAGATATTGAAAAAGATCAAAGTTATTTTTTATTCAAAACTACCAAAAAACAACTTGATTTTTTACGTTTTCCTCTTGGGTCTTTTAAAAAAGATGAAATAAGAAAAATTGCAAGAGAAATTGGTCTTGAAGTTTCTGATAAACCCGATAGCCAAGACATTTGTTTTGTACCAAATGGAAAATATTCTGAGGTCCTTAAAAAGATTAATCCGGATAACCTAAAACCAGGTTTATTATTGGATACCAATGGAAATGTTCTAGGTAATCATGAAGGTATAGTTAATTTTACTGTAGGGCAGAGGAGGGGATTAGGTATCTCTTCAGGCAACCCACTTTATGTAGTGAAGATTGACGCAGAAAATCAAAATGTAGTGGTTGGGTCCAAAGAAGATCTAAAGAAAAGAAATATCCTGATACGAGATTTAAACTGGATTGGGGATGAAAAATTAGCAAATAATTCAATTAAAGAAATAAAAATTAAAGCGAAGATACGTTCGACACAAGAACCGGAACCAGCAAGGCTTTGTTTTAATCATGGCAAAATACATGTTAATTTTGATGATCATGTAGAAGGAGTTTCACCAGGGCAAGCATGTGTTTTTTATGATTTTAAGAATTCAACCCGTGTTCTTGGGGGAGGATGGATAACTTCTTAATGTTGTGTTGACATTTATAACCCCTAAGGATTAATGGAACATAGAGCAATGGCGGGGTAGCTCAGTTGGTTAGAGCGGCGGAATCATAATCCGCGTGTCGGGGGTTCAAATCCCTCCCCCGCTACCATCAAGGAAAAATGGAATGAATGATAAATATATAGAACTTGATGGAGCAAGTAATTTTAGAGATTTAGGCGGTTATCTTACAAGTAACGGTAAGATTGTTAAAAAGGGTTACATATTTAGATCTGATCACCTCTCGCACCTTACCAACGAAGATTTAGAAACAGTCAAAGAATTAGGTATTAAAACTGTATGTGATTTTCGAAGTGATGAGGAGGTTAAGATTTTTCCTTCTATGTTTGATGAGGACTCCGAACCATGCTTGCATCGTATTCCCATTAAAACTCTAGGAAATCAAGACCTACAAAGGTTAGCCGAAAAAGAGAATGTTACAAGCCAAGAATTAGCAGATGCGTTAAAAGAACATTATGTTCTCTATGTAAATCAACATAAAGAACGTTATAAATTTTTTTTAAATACTCTTGCGTATAAGGATATTCCAATAGTATTCCATTGTTTTGCGGGTAAAGATAGAACTGGATTTGGAGCGTTGCTTTTTTTAAGTATTTTGGGAGTAAGTAAAGAATTGATTATTGAGGACTATTTGCTAACTAATGTTTTTTACAAGGGACCGAAGATTAACGACTGGAGAGAAATAGCCTCTGATACTATTCGACCTCTTCTAGAAGCAAGAACCGATTATATTGATGCGGCCTTTAATGAGATAGAAAGGAGGCATGAAAATGTTGAACAATACGTTTTGAAAGAATTGGAAATTGGGGGTGATACGATTACTTTGATTAAAGATAGATATTTGGAGTAGACATTGTTATTCTTTTACGAATGTGACAGCGTAAAACTCTTCTCCATCGAATAGATCTTTTGCACCATCAACATCCTCAATAATCTGAAATCTCCTTGGAACTATTGTTCCTTCCATTCGATAGCCCTTAGCACTCATATTTTTTTTATGAAACTCCATTGCAGCAGGGGTAAACTCTTTCGCAAGGACGGTAATTCTATCTGCTTTTTTGTCTTCTTTATTCATTTTAATCTCATTCTTAAACTATTTTCCTGCATTTCCATAGAAAACGAAACCAGGGGGCTCAATACCATTTTTGAAATCCTTCAAATTATTAACTATAGATATAGCTCTTCTTTCATCTGATTCCATTGTATGCGCAGAATTATGCGGTGTCATTATAATGTTTTTAAGATCTTGGAAAGGAAATTTTGAGGGTCTTGGGTTTTTAATATCCTTATTTGTGTATGGATAAACCCACCAAGTATCTATAGCTGCACCAGCTATTTTATTTTCTTTCAAATGGTTAAAAAGATCTTCTTCATTGCAGACGTTTCCTCTGGAAATATTAATTAGATAAGATGATTTTTTCATTTTACTCAATGTATCTTTATTTATAAGATTTTTAGATTGTTTATTTAAATCGCATGCCAGAACGATATAGTCGCTTTCATTAAGTATTTTATCCATTTCATCTATGGAGCCGTGCCAGTCTAAAAATTTAGGTATATCTATTTTAGATTTTCTGTTTACACCATAAACCCTCATGCCAAGAGATTTTGCTCTTTTAGCTGTTTCTATTCCTATTAAACCGTAACCTATTATACCTAGAGTTTTTCCAAAAACTTCACCATGCATGGTATTTGGATCTGACAATGTCCCTGTTCTTTCCCAAGAACCATTTCGAAAATCTTTTTCAGTAGGCAGTAGTTCTATCGCAAGAGCAATAATAGTACCTATAATATATTCAGAAATTGGAATTTCGTGACCGGCACAATTGGCAATCATTATTTCCTCTGGAATCAGGTTTCTATCAATCCATTCTGTACCAGCAAAAGGTATTTGAATAAGTTTGAGGTTCTTTGCTTCAGACAATTGCCTAAAAACGTTACCGTAAGTTAGAGCATCTGATGCCGGAATTATAACATCAGCATTCTTAATCACTTCCGAAAGCTTTTCAGATCCTTCTGAAGGTTGCCATTTGTTTATGTTCCAAGATTCTTCCAAGCCTTTTTTTAGTCCAGGAAATAAAGGATTACATTTTTCACCAAGAAGAAGAAGATTCATAATATCAATACTGTTTATTCAGCAGCCACTAAACTATCAAGACCTAAGAATTTATTTGAGCCACCATTAATACGAATTAATTGCTTGATTCCCTCTTCGGCAATGTCATCACCAACCATCCAGTCACCTTCTTTGTAAAGTTCTTGAATATCGACGAAGGCTGCGTAATTTCCTGCAGTTCTTTCTGTTATTATTCCTGCTTTTAAAAGGGTTTTTACGAGAACCCGGAAAATGTTCGTCGCTTCTAACATTTCTTCTCTTAGGTTTTCATCTGTTGCGGCTTCCATCATTATCGACTGCGCCCATTGCCAGTCAATTCCAACCTCTGCATAGATATGTTTTTTCTGATCTGGGCTTACTAAATTAAAGAGAAGAACATGAAAAACTTCCCAAGCCCAATCCTCAATCGAATCTCTTTCTTCCTTATTTAATTTTGGGATCGTTTTATCTGCCCAAATCTTACCAAATTTATGATGAAAGGCTTCATCAGTCATGACCAATTGCATTAATTTTACCAATAATGGATCATTGCTAAACTTGTAAAAGGAAGAGAATGCTCCCATAGCTAGACCTTCAACAAGCATTTGCATTCCAACTATTTTTTTCCAGACGATGGGAGTCTGGACAAGATCATCAAGGAGGGTTCCTAAAGTATCTCCAACTTGCATGGGTCTACCCCATCTATTTTTTATGTATAATGAAAACGCACTTACATGGCGTGCTTCCTCTCTCGTTTGATTGGCAACGTATTCTTGTGCTCCGGGATCTATAAAAATATGACACAGACTTGAAGATAAATTTAATGCTCCTTGCTCTCCATGCAATATAGTAGAAAGAGACCAATAAACATCAAGATTAACCAGTCGGATTTTATCTTTTTCATTAAGTTTTTCGCCAATAGGAGATTGTAGCTCAGGATACATTTCTGGATCCGTCAAATACTCATTTTCTAAATCAAAGGGTAATGAGAAATCAATGTATTTTTTGTCCAAAGGATCCCAAAAATGATCATGAGTAGCAGAAATTATTTTATCAAATGAATCAGAACGACTTCCATATCTGTCTACATCCATCATAGCTCTAAAGTCTTTTGGATCGACAGCCTCATATACTGGATCAGTTGTAATGTTATTTTTCAATATACCCTCCATTATCCTTTGAATGTTATAATATTAAAAAAAATAGGCAATATTATGACGCTGTTACTCCGCCATCTATGACAATATTTTGTCCTGTTGTAAAAGCCCCGGCTTTGCTAGCAAGAAAAACCGCAGCTCCTGCAATTTCGTCGGGCATCCCAATTCGTCTTAACGGTGCATTAGAGGTAGTTCTTTCTAATATTTCTGGATTATCCCATAAGGCTTTAGCAAAGTACGTCTTTACAAGGCCAGGAGAAATACAATTAGCTCGAATATTGTTTGGACCATGTTCCATAGCGAGATTTCTTGCCAATTGCATGTCTGCAGCTTTAGAAATACCATACGCTCCAAGCATTTCTGATCCTCTTAATCCACCAATGGAAGAAATTATGATTATTACACCATCTTTTCTTTCAATCATTTGCGGTAATACAAGATTCGATAACCAATGATTAGACTTAATATTCGAACTTAATATTTTATCAAAAGCATCATCAGGTATATCCATGGAAGAACCGAAAAAAGGATTGACTGCAGCATTACAGACTAAGATATCTATCCCCCCTAACTGTTCATTTGTTTCATTTACAAGTTTTTCTAGTTCTTCCTTGTAATTAATATTGCAAGGAATTGATATTGCACTTTCAGGATTTTCTGAATTTATTTCATCTCTTATCTTTTCGCACATATCCTCCTTTCTACTTGAAACAACAACTTTAGCTCCGTGATTTGCGAATTGTTTAACTATCGCTTCGCCAATGCCTTTGGTTGAACCAGTTACAAGAGCTTTTTTCCCCGTAAGATCAAATAAATTCATAACTCTCTCTCCCAATATTTCATCTTAAGATAGCAGAGCTTGTTAAGTAAATGAACCGAATAGTTGACTGAATCTAGTCATTACATTAGTGACGTTCTTAAATAAATAAAAATATGCAAGAGATAGAGAAAATAAATAATTTCCAAGACATAGAAGGCAACTATGATGCTTTGATATGTGACGTCTGGGGGGTAATACATAATGGAAGAGAACTATTTGAGAGTGTTAACGATTGCCTGGTTAACTTTCGATCAAAACAAAAGCCTGTTGTTCTTTTATCAAATGCTCCAAGACCTTCAAAGTATATAGAAAGAATGCTTAATCAGTTAGGTTTGGACAGAAAATCTTTTAATGAAATAGTGACATCCGGTGATTTGACAATGTCGGTGCTAAATGAAAGTCATTACGGATCGAAATGCTATCATATTGGCCCCGAACGTGACTTAAATATCTTTGATGGAGTGAATGTCAGTAGGGTCAGTTTTGAAGAGGCAGATTTTTTATTCGTAACAGGTCTATTTGATGATGAGACAGAGGATGAAAACAGTTATTCTTCTATTCTAGGTGAGGCTAAAAAGAGAAATCTCAAACTGGTTTGTGCTAACCCTGATATCGTGGTGCAGAGAGGAAAGAAGTTAATACCTTGTGCGGGAGCCATATCAAAAAAATATGAGGAAATAGGTGGTAAGACAATCAATATTGGTAAACCTTTTTCACCAATTTTTGATAAGGCGGTTAATTTAATTAAAGGTGTTAATGAGAATCAGAATCCACGTATTATAGTGATTGGTGATGGTCTTGAAACAGATATAAAGGGAGCAAATATTCTTAAAATGGACTCCTTATTGGTCTTAGGTGGTTTATTTGCTTCAGAAAGTGAAAGAAATATAATCGAAGTTTTAAAGAAGAAGAATATTTTCCCCTCCTACTATACGGAAGAACTGAAATGGTGAGTTTATAAAATGATTATTATAAATGATATAAAGGATGACCATAAGATCAAACCTAATGGAGTGTTTGCGATAGGTAATTTTGATGGAATTCATCTCGGTCACAAAGAAATCCTTGAGAACACTAAAATAATTTCCTCTGAAAACAATAAACCTTGTGGCATTATTATTTTTGAACCACATCCACAAAAATTTTTTAAAATGGATTCGGCAGGATTTTATCTTTCTAATCTTGAGACCAAACAATACTTACTAAAACCATTTGATATTGATTTTTTTATTGTGTTGGCATTTGACAATGAAATGGCGAAGCGTACTCCAGAAGAATTTGTGAAGGATATTATCGTGAATTCTTTCAAAGCTTCTCATGTCGTGGTTGGATACGATTTTCGTTTTGGTTCGGGGAGGATCGGAAACGCCAATAGCTTGCAAGAGATTTGTTCTTCACTAGATATTGGTGTCTCAATTATAGAAAAGCAAAAAAAGGGAGATAAAATTTTATCCTCTTCTATAATAAGAAATTATCTCTCCGAAGGGGAGATTGGATTAGCA
>JAYYUG010000003.1:0-5432 GCA_036344135.1 Pseudomonadota bacterium
GATTCTTCACCATATTTAGATAAAAAATTCATAACTTCTTTATCTTTGTTATGATCAACAATAAGAGCCATTCCTATCCCGTAATTAAAGGTTTTAAGCATTTCCGATTCCTTAATATTTCCTGAATGGTAAAGCCATTTATAGATCTTAGGTCTTTCCCAAGTTAAAACATCAATTTCCGCTGTAATATTTTTACCTTTAAATATACGCGGAATATTTTCAGTCAAACCACCGCCAGTTATATGGGCTATCCCCTTTACGCCTTCGGTGTTTTTTAATAATTGCAAAATCTGTTTTACGTAAATTTTTGTTGGGGAAAGGAATTCCTCCAAAAAAGTTTTGCTATTATCGTATGGTGTTTTCTCATGAACATCTAATTTCAGATTTTTAATTACATTTCTCACCAAAGAGTAACCATTAGAATGTAGGCCTGATGAAGGAATACCAATGATTACATCACCGTTAACAACGTTTCTTGGAAGCAGTTTTTCTCTTTCTACGGCTCCAACAGAAAAACCAGCAAGGTCAAAATGATTAGGGTTGTAAAAATCGGGCATTTCGGCGGTTTCTCCTCCTATTAGAGCGCAATTAGCCTCTTCGCATCCTTCTGAAATACTTTCAATTACTCTTCTAGCAATCTTTTTTGATAATAAGCCCGTTGAGAAATAGTCTAAAAAGAATAGTGGTTCTGCTCCTTGGACAATAAGATCGTTAACGCACATTGCGACCAAATCTATACCAATATTCTCGTAACAATTATTTTCTATTGCCAATAAAAGTTTTGTACCAACTCCATCAGTAGAAGAAACCAGCAATGGGTCATTGTACCCTATCGCCTTAATATCAAAGATACCACCAAAACCCCCTAACTCCACATCTGCGCCAAGTCTATTGGTTTTTTTAACAATAGGCTTTATATCCTCTACAAGTTGATTAGCTTTTTTTATATCAACTCCTGAAGAAGAGTAGGTTAATGACTTCTTTTTTTTATTCAAAATTTATCCTATTTTATAGATTACTCAGCAAATGTTTTTTTGTTGAACTATTCCTTAAAAAGGCTCAGCATATAAATGTAAAAAGGTGTAAAGTATATAATGAATCTACCCAATATTATAACTATAATAAGATTATTCTTAACCCCGTTAATTGTTTGGTTAGTTCTAACAGAAAATTATATTCTTGGTTTCATATTTTTTGTTTTTTCTGGATTATCTGATGCTCTAGATGGGTATTTGGCTAAAAAATTCAGTCAAAGTAGTTTGTTAGGTAGTTATCTAGACCCAATTGCCGATAAAGTTCTCATAGTATCAACCATTCTGGTTCTTGGTTACAACGGCCTGGTCCCTATTTGGTTAATAATAATAATAGTATCAAGAGACATTGCAATTTTTGGGGCTGTATTGATTTCTTTTATAATTGGCAGTAATTTAAAAATTAAGCCTCTTAACGTTAGTAAGGTAAATACTTTTCTTCAAATATTCTACATAGCTATAATATTTTTTATGCAATTTGATATTCTTATACCTGAAGAAAGTATTAGGATGTTCTATCTTTTAGTTACTTATTTAATCGCTGTCTCCACAATAGTTTCTTGGCTCTTTTATTTACAGCTTTGGTTAATAAATATGAAAGTTATAAACTCTAATGAAGAATAGACTAAATCTAGAAGAACAATTAACTATAAAAATGCCGCAAAAATATTTTTTCGGTAGGGAGGACTTTATGGTAACAAAGTCAAACCTAGAAGCCTTAGCTTTTATTGATGAATTTATAAAAAGTAAGCAGAGGATAGGTTTAATAGTTGGTCCTCCAGGAAGTGGAAAATCACATCTTATTAAAATTTTTATGAATTCTATAAAGACTAGATTATCTAAGATAATTAATTTCCCTAATAATAATTTATTCAATGAGTTTGAAAAGAATGAATATATTATTATCGAAGATATACACAGTATAAATATAAAGTTTTCTGAAGAAGATCTTTTGCACGCTATCAATATTTCTAAGGAAACAAACAAAAGCCTAATAATGACTTCAAGAATACCTATTTCAAGATTTGAAATAAAGTTGACGGATTTAAGATCAAGACTCGAATCAATATCAGTGGCTAACATCGAAGAACCAGATGATGAATTGATGAAATCGATAATATTGAAGATGTTGAGAGATAGACAATTAATTGTGAACCCTACAATTATAGAGTTTTTAATGAAAAGACTCGAAAGAACTTATCTAGAAATAAATAGGACAATTGATTTAATAGATAAATATGCTTTGGAGAAGGGAAAGAAGGTCTCTATTAGCCTTATTCGAGAAATTCTTAATTAATGCTAGCTAAATTTCTTTTAAAACAACATTTCCAGAATCCATCGTTATTCCAATTCTTCCGTTTTTGAAATCTACTGCTTTTTTACCAAAAACCTCATATCTCCAACCCCTGAGGGTTTTTATATTTGCGTTATCATTCATAATTAACTTTTCTAAATCATCTTTATTAGCAATAAGTTTTTGGGCAACGCCGTAATCTGCCGAAATAGAATCTAATAAAATCTTCAGGATAGAGATTTTGGCTGATATTCCTTGTGAAACTCGATGATTAATCGACATCTCAGGCAGGTCATTTATTTTTACTGACTTTGCGTTCCTAATTTCTTCTAGAATTTCATTTATATAATTGGACTTAATATTGATTCTTGAAAAGGATCTTAATCCAGAAATTTCCTTTTCCGATGCGGGCTGTGAAGAAGATATCTCATATATTGCTTCGTCACGTAAGAGTTTTCCTCTTGGAATATCTAATTCTTGTGATTTTCTCTCTCTCCACTTAGCAAGATGAAATAATATTGAAATAGATTTTTCATCGCTACTCCTTATTTTTAATTTTTTCCAAGCGTTATCAGGATCTTGATCATAGGTTTTTTTAGAGGTAAGGATGTTCATTTCCTCTTTAACCCAGTCTTCACGTTTATTATCAAAAACTTGTTTTTTTATTATTGGGTATAAATCAAAAAGATGGGTTACATCTGATATTGCATAATCTTTTTGCTTCTTACTCAATGGTCTTTTTTCCCAATTAGTAAATCTTGATGTCTTATCAATCTTCTTACTAAGCAATCTTGAAACTAATCTCTCATAACCTATAGATTCTCCAAATCCACACACCATGGCTGCAATTTGTGTGTCGAAAATATTTTTTGGGATATTGTTGGTTAAGTTATAAAAAATTTCTATATCTTGCCTTCCAGCATGGAATATTTTTGTTATTGATTCGTTCTCTAATAATTCTATGAGGGGCGCTAAATCTATTCCACTTACTAATGGGTCTATAATAGAAGCTTTTTTTCCATCAAAAACTTGTATTAAGCATAATTTTGGCCAATATGTTCTCTCTCTAATAAATTCTGTATCAATAGCTATATATTCAGCCTTTTCATATGATTTACATATCTTATGAAGGTCCTCATTGGATTTTATATAAAGCATTTAAAACTTATACAGAAGAAAACATTTCTTGTCCTTGACAAAAGTGTATTAAATTGTCCTATTGCGACAATTAAGAGAAATTTAGAATGAATGAATATAGAACTCATAAGTGCAATGAATTAGGGTTAGATAACGTTGATAATTCAGTAAAGCTGTCAGGATGGGTCCACAGAAAAAGAGACCATGGGGGGCTTCTTTTTATTGATTTACGAGATAATTTTGGCCTTTCACAATTAGTTTTTGATCC
Source organism: Pseudomonadota bacterium (assembly GCA_036344135.1). Classification (GTDB taxonomy): domain Bacteria; phylum Pseudomonadota; class Alphaproteobacteria; order MED-G09; family MED-G09. Next base: position 3,731 of record JAYYUG010000003.1, read on the forward strand.
TGATAGCGAATCATTTAACGACGCTGAAACGATTCGAAACGAATCAGTGATAATGGTAGAAGGAAAGGTGGTAAGAAGATCTGAAGATGCAATAAATAAAAACTTACCAACAGGAGAGGTGGAGGTATATGTAAAAAAAATGGAAATCTTATCAGAGGCTGAAGATTTACCCATACCTGTCTTTGGCGAACCTGACTATCCTGAAGATTTGAGATTAAAATACAGGTTCTTAGATTTAAGGCGTGAAACTCTACACAATAATATTATATTAAGATCAGAAGTTATTGACTTCATTAGAGAAGTTATGAAAGAAAATGACTTTCTTGAATTTCAAACTCCAATACTTACTGCATCAAGTCCTGAAGGAGCCAGGGATTATCTTATTCCCTCAAGGATACATAAGGGAAAATTTTATGCTCTTCCTCAAGCTCCGCAACAATTTAAACAGCTTTTAATGGCATCAGGATTTGATCGTTATTTTCAGATTGCCCCATGTTTTCGTGACGAGGATGCAAGAGCAGATAGATCACCAGGTGAATTCTATCAGCTTGACATTGAAATGAGTTTTGTTACTCAGGAAGATATCCTTGATACTGTAGAGCCCATTCTTAGAAAGATTTTTGAAAAATTCTCTAGAGATAAAAAAATTAACAAAAAATTTACTAAGATACCTTTCCATGATTCTTTGAGTAAATATGGAACTGATAAACCAGATCTTCGTATTCCCATAGAAATGAAGGATGTAACAAAAATATTTAAAGGATCTGGGTTCAAAATATTTTCAGACTCTATCGAGAAGGATAACAATGTTCGTGTTTGGGGCATCCCCGCAAAAAAAGGCGGTTCCAGAGCATTCTGCGATAAAATGAACTCTTGGGCCATTGAACAAGGGCAACCAGGGTTGGGTTATATTATTTATAAAGATAAGAAAGGTAGCGGGCCGATAGCTAAGAATATTGGTGAAGATAGAACTTCAGAAATAAAGAATTTATTTTCTTTAGATGATAGTGATTCAGTTTTTTTCATATGTGGTATTCCCGATAACTTTCTTGGTTTTTCTGCATTAGCTAGAAACAAAATTGGAATTGAACTTAAATTAATTAATGAGGATAGATATGAATTTTGCTGGATAGTTGATTATCCCATGTACGAGTTTAATAAAGATACAAAAAAAATCGATTTTTCCCATAACCCTTTTTCTATGCCTAAAGGCGGATTAGAGTCTTTGGAAAATTTGGATCCACTCGAGGTAAAAGCTCAGCAGTATGATATAGTGTGTAATGGTATTGAGTTATCTTCAGGGGCAATTCGGAATCATAGACCAGACATTTTGGTAAAGGCTTTCGAAATAGCTGGCTATGATTTGAAAGAAGTTGAGAATAAATTTGGAGCTATGTTAGATGCCTTTAAATACGGAACCCCTCCTCATGGAGGAATTGCTCCGGGGATAGATAGAATAGTAATGCTTTTAGCGGATGTTAATAATTTAAGAGAAATAATAGCCTTCCCAATGAATCAACAAGCACAGGATTTACTTATGAATGCTCCTTCAAATGTATCTGAAGAACAAATTAAAGATTTAGGTATTAAAATTATAGAGAAAAAAGAATAGTATAATCAAAATGAGATCATTTTTTCTTGAAATATTTACTTGGTGGAATAGCCAGACTTTTGGAACGAGAGTTTTCACTTTATTGAATGG
>JAYYUG010000004.1:0-7882 GCA_036344135.1 Pseudomonadota bacterium
ATAAATGTTAAAAAAGGTCAGTTCTTAGCGCCTTGGGATATGCAAAACGTAGCTGAAAAGATTACGAATACAGGAAATAACAATGTTTTATTAACTGAGAGAGGCACATCTTTTGGTTATAATAATCTTGTTTCTGATATGCGATCTATTCATATTTTAAAAAAGACCTCCTTGCCAGTTATTTTTGATGCAACTCACTCTGTGCAACAACCAGGAGGTTTAGGAAAAGCATCTGGAGGAGATAGAGAAATGGTTCCAATTTTGTCTAAAGCTGCAGTAGCTGTTGGTGTTGCTGGAGTTTTTATTGAGACGCATGAGAATCCTGATAATGCTCCATCTGATGGTCCAAATATGGTTCCGTTAGACGAAATGAGGAGCCTACTAATAGAATTAATGAAAATCGATAAAAGTATTAAAGAAAATTAATTTCTTCCTTTATATCCTTTTACTCCTTGATCGGGCACCCACAAATTTTTAGGTGGTTCTGAAGTTTGCCAAAAAATGTCTATAGGCATACCGCCTCGCGGATACCAATATGCCCCTATTCTTAACCATTTGGGTTTTAAAAAATTATCTATTGTGTTTGCTATCTTTATTGTAACATCTTCATGGAAGGATTTCTCGTTTCTATAACTTTGGAAGTACAATTTTAGAGATTTCGACTCTACGATCCACTTCGTAGGAACATAATCTATTATTATATGTGCAAAATCTGGTTGTTGGGTGATAGGGCATATACTTGTAAACTCTGGTTGAGAAAACCTAATTAGATAATCCTGTTCATTTTTGTTTTTCACCTTATCAAGGATTTTCATATCTGGCTTATTAAAGGTCTTTGTTTTTTTTCCTAAATGTTTCATTAAATTTAATCCTTTAAGGCACTCCAATAAATTTATGCATTTGATAGCTTAATTTCCATTTAGGATTTTTAATGCAAAAGCCCTTAGCAGCAAGAACATTTTTCTTATAATTTTTATCAAATTTTGGCTGCAGAAAAAAATTCTGAAATTCAAGTTTTTCATAATCTTTTGGATGAATATTTTCTTGAGGGTAGACTAGTTTTAATTCATCTCCTTTTAATTGTTCTAATTTAGTGTTGGCCTTTGGGCTAACGCAAATCCAATCTAGATTGTTCGGCGCTTGTATTGTCCCATTTGTCTCAATGGCAATTTCGAAATTTTTATAATGCAATTCGTCAATAAGCCTATCATCTAATTGTAATAATGGTTCACCCCCAGTAAGTACAATAAAGGGTTTGTCTGAAGTTCTCCAGATAGACAAAGCTTGATTTACAAGCTCATCAGGGCTTTTATACTTTTTTCCATTTTTACCGTCAGTTCCTAAAAAATCAGTATCACAAAAATTGCATATAGCTTTTTTTCGATCCTTTTCTCTACCAGACCACAAATTACATCCCGTGAAACGACAAAAAACTGAATATCGGCCTCTATTTCTTCCCTCTCCCTGGATGGAAAAAAACATTTCTTTAACCGTGTACATTGTATCTCTCTTGTAATTCAGGGTTATTGTTTAAAAAAGCTAACCAACCTTTTTTTCTTATCACACAAGCAGGGCAGTTATCACACCCATATCCCCAAATATGTCTGTTTTCTCGATTCCCCATGTAACAAGTGTGAGACTCTTCTATTATAATCTCTAAAATGTTAAATCCATATAAAGAGTATGCGATTTGCCACGTTTCAGATTTATTAATATCCATTAGAGGGGTAATTAAATTAAATTCTTTTTCCATACCCAAATTTAGAGTTTTTTCCATAGACGATATAGTTTCTTTCCTGCAATCTGGGTACCCCGAATAGTCTGTTTGACACATGCCACCTACAATATTTGTAATATTATGAATATAAGCCACTATCGCTGAATAGTTTAGAAATATGAGGTTCCTTCCAGGAACAAAGGTATCCGGCATATCATCTTTCGAATAACTAATATCTTTTTCATTTAATAATGAAGAATTTTTTACGATATCTTTAAATGCATCTAATTTTATTATTGTATCATTTTTAATTTTGGATGAAAATTCTTTTGAAAAAGATTTTAATTTTAATAAAATTTTATTTCGGCATTCAATTTCTATTTTGTGTCTTTGTCCGTATTCAAAACCTATAGTGTATACTTCCTCATATTCTGAAAGTGCCCATAGTAAACATATGGTAGAATCTTGTCCGCCAGAGAATAAAACCAGAGATGAATCTTTTTTTAACATATTAATTTTATAAATTTAGTTATTAGGTAATAGCAAGTATGGAGAAATTGTGATAGGGAAATTTAATATGTCATCAATTAAAAAAATTATTGGAAGACAAATTTTTGATAGCAGAGGTAATCCAACCGTTGAAGTAGATGTGCACCTAAATGATGGGTCAGTTGGGAGAGCTGCGGTGCCTTCAGGAGCCTCAACAGGCTCCAATGAAGCTCACGAACTAAGAGACGGAAGCTCTCAATTATTTGGCAAAAGTGTTCTGAATGCTGTATCGAATATTAATGGAGTCATAAACGATAGCCTTAAAGGCTTTGATCCTACCAATCAAGAATTAGTCGATATTACTATGATAAATATTGACGATACAGATAATAAATCCAACCTTGGGGCAAATGCTATCTTGGCTGTTTCCATGGCGGTTACTAGAGCCGCAGCAAACTCTAATAGTTTAAGTCTGTACCAGTATTTATGTGATGGTAATGATTTTATAATGCCAGTTCCAATGATGAATCTTATAAATGGTGGAGCACATGCTAATAATTCTTTGGACATACAGGAGTTTATGGTTATGCCAGTGTCGGCAGATTCTATGAACCAAGCTGTAAGGATTGGAGCAGAAATCTTTCATACTTTGAGGGATCTTTTATCTGAAGATGGTCATAATATTAACGTAGGAGACGAAGGGGGAGTGGCTCCGAATTTAAAGTCAACGGAAGAAGCTGTTTCATATCTATCTAAAGCTGTAGAAAAAGCAGGTTACAAACTTGAAGAAGATATCGTCTTTGCTATTGATGCTGCCTCTTCGGAGTTTTATAAGGATGGTTTGTATAACTTAACTTCTCTTAATAAACCATTGGATTCAGATAAAATGATAAATTTTTGGGAAAAGTTGATTACCAATATTCCTATATTCTCAATCGAAGATCCTCTCTCTGAAAATGATTGGGACTCTTGGAAGGTATTAACTGAATCTATTGGACAAAAAGTACAGTTAGTGGGCGATGATTTGTTTGTAACAAATACTAAAATATTTGAAAAAGGAATATCTTCCGATGTAGCTAATGCAATACTCATAAAGGTTAATCAGATCGGAACCATTACTGAGGCAATGCAGGCTATCAATATGGCTAAAGAATCAAAATATTCATTTATTATTTCCCATCGCTCTGGTGAAACAGAGGATACCTTCATTTCGGACTTGTCTGTTGCAACTCAATCCTGCCAAATTAAGACAGGCTCGTTATCACGTTCTGACAGGGTAGGTAAATACAATCAGTTGATTAGGATTGAGGAAGAATTAGCAGGCAGATCCGTTTATGCAGGAAAATCAATTTTAAAGTAAACTTTATTTATCTTGACCGATTCAACGAATTCTGATTCTTTGATTCAATGATTCGTTTTTGTCTAAATTATTGGAATCTTTTAAGAAAATATAACTTAAGACAATTTAGTTTTTATATTACCGTTGTCTCATTGTTATTTGTTTTGAATTTTTTTTTCTGTAACAAATTTATTTTCTTCCTCTAGAGGAATTATACAACGCAACAATTATGTTGAGCTTATCACAGAAAATAAAATTTTATTGAAGGGTCTTATAGATATCAATAACTCTTTAAATGTTAAGATTGATAGTATAACTAAAGGCAAAGATTATGATCTTCTGGATCAAGTAATTAGAGAGTCTTTAGGTTACTTATCTGAGGAAGATCACCTGATAATATTAGATAATTAATACCCTTGTTTGTAATTTGTATTTCTTTTACGATTTTATTATCTTATTAATAACGTTGATTTAAAATTAATATTTGGGAAATTAAATTGTCAAAGTTACGTCATCCAGAAAAACAAAAAAATCAAGAAACCGAAATATTACGAAAACCAGAATGGATACGAGCAAGGATTCCAAGCTCTGATAACTTTAAAGAGACTAAAAAAATTCTTAATACTTTAAATCTTGTTACAGTTTGCGAGGAAGCAAGCTGCCCCAATATTGGTGAATGCTGGTCCAAAAAACATGCTACTTTCATGGTTATGGGAGATACCTGCACTAGATCATGTGCTTTTTGTAACGTTAAAACTGGTATTCCTGAGGATCTAGACCCTTTTGAGCCGTATAGAGTTTCAAAAGCGGTTAAAGAAATGGGGTTAAATCATGTGGTTATTACTTCAGTAGATAGAGATGATTTGTCTGATGGGGGAGCTGATCATTTGGCTAAGACTATTCTTGCTATTAGAAGGTATTCTCCAAAGACAACTATTGAAATACTGACACCAGATTTTCTTAGAAAAGAGGGTGCTTTAGAAATAGTGCTTGAAGCAAAGCCTGAAGTCTTCAATCATAATTTAGAGACTGTACCTAGACTTTATTTAGATATAAGGCCGGGTGCTAGATATTTTAATTCCTTGAAACTCTTAAATGACGCAAAAAAATCTATGCCAAAATTATTTACGAAGTCGGGGATTATGTTAGGGCTTGGTGAAGAAAAAAATGAGATTATGCAAGTTATGGATGACCTTAGAGCAGCAGATGTAGATTTTCTTACCCTGGGTCAGTATTTACAGCCTACAAGAAAGCATGCTCCTATCAAAAAATTTATTACTCCTGGAGAATTTAATAGATACAAACAAATAGCTGAATCTAAAGGATTCTTAATGGTATCTTCCAGTCCTCTTACTCGATCTTCACACCATGCGGAAGAAGACTTTAAAAGGTTGAAATTTCTTAGAGACTGAACAAGTAAAAACATTGATTAATATTGAGAAGAAAAAAAATCTTAATTTTTGTGCAAAAGAATTATATCAATTTGTCGCAGATGTTGAAAGTTACTCAAAATTTTTACCTTGGTGTAAATCCTCTGTTATTGAAAGAAATGATAGAAGTTATTTTATAGCTAAACTTGAAATGGAATATTCATTATTTTCAGGATCTTTTGACAGCAAGGTAACCTTGTTTCCTGAAGAGAATAAAATACACTCTCTAGGTATAAAGGGTCCCTTTAACTTTCTTGAAACAACTTGGGTATTTGATGAATATGATAATGGGGCTTTGGTATCAATAAATATAGAAATGGATTTAAAAAATAAAATCTTAGAACAATTGCTGTCTTCAAAAATAGAAATGATGATTGATAAAGCTATAAAATATTTTGAAAAAAATATAAATTCATTAACGTATAGATAAAGACAACATGTTAATTGCTTCTAACGAAGCCATTTTCCTTATGTAATTTCTTCCCTTATCTTTGAAAATAAATTTCCTGCTATTTATAATATTATTACCATTAGATGTAACAATATAAACTGTTCCAACAGGATTAGCTTCGGTACCGCCATCCGGCCCTGCAACTCCAGTAATAGAAACAGCCAAATTTGCTTTAGAGTTTTTTACAGCTCCCAAAGCCATTTCCCTTGCAGTTTTGTCTGATACTGCGCCAAAATTATCAATAGTATTAGTATTTACATCTAAAAGATCAATTTTTGAGGAGTTAGAGTATGTGATAAACCCTCTATCAAAAACTTCAGAAGAGCCAGGGACAGAAGTTAGGAAACTTGCCAACATTCCTCCTGTACAGCTTTCAGCCGTAGAAATAATTATATTTAATTTTTTTGCCTCCGAAATTAACCTTTCTGAGGATTGTAAAATAATATCATTATCATCCATTATAACATTCCAAGATAAATAAGAAGATATATTATTATTGATGTAAAAATTCCTGAGACTACATCATCTCCTATAACTCCAATAGCTCCCTCTATTTTTTCAATTTTATTAATTGGGTAAATTTTGAGTATATCAAAAAACCTGAATATTAGAAATGATAGTAGGATTGCCTCTAATGAGAGAGGACAAAATAGTATTGCCAACAATTGACCAATTACTTCATCAATAACAACTTCCTTTGGGTCTTCCTCACTAGTTTCCTTTAAATATTCTTTAATTAAGAAAAAAGATATAATCGATAAAGCGACTATTATGATTAATAAATAATACCTCGCTTCTAATGCAATAAGGGTAATCCCCAAAGGTAGAGCCGCAATGGAAGCCAACGTACCAGGAAAATATTTTGAATATCCAAGAAAACCAAAAGTAATAAAGATTTTTGTCATCTTATTTTTCCTGTTGAGGTATTTGTAAAGAAATTATTGTTTGTGCTGCTACTCCATTTTGCGAATTTACGAAACCCTGTTTTTCAGTAGAAGATGCCTTAATATTAATTTTATTTTCATCTATTCCTAAAAGTTTTGAAATATTTTTTTTAATATCTTTTCTATATGGTTCAATTTTAGGAATATCACATATTATATTGGTGTCTAAGTTAATAATTTTGCCATCAACTTCATTTAAATAATCAAGAGCTTTATCTAAAAATATTTTAGAGTCTGCGTCTTTATAATCCTCATTATCTGGACTGAAGTGAAAGCCTATATCTTTTTTTTCCAATGCGCCTAAAATGGCATCGGTAATTGAGTGTATTACCACATCACCATCTGAATTAGCCTTTAACCCAAAATTACTTTTTATTTTAACTCCACCTAATCTGACAAAATTACCTTCTTCAAAGACATGGATATCAAATCCTATCCCATTTTTATTAAGAAGTGCCCCTTTTATTATTTTGTCATAAAAGATTAAGTCTTCATAATTAGTAATCTTAAAATGTGATTTTTATCCATCTATTTTTTTAATATTTAATCCTGACGCTATAGCAAGAGAAACATCGTCTGTAAATTTTTTGTTATTTTCTCTATGTGCTTTAAATATTTTTCTTAGTTTGAAAACTTGAGGTGTTTGCACTAAAATAAATTCTTCTCTACTTACTTCTTCAAATTTATTTTCGCAGGAAAATTTTTTGATGGTATCATCTACTTTTATTGCAGGAAAAGTGCCATCATTTTTATCTAACCCTTCTATGCAATTTTTAATAATATTTTCTTCAATAATTGGTCTAGCTGCATCGTGGATTAGGACGCAATCATCTTCATTTTTTCCAAATTCAAAGACTATATTCTCTAAACCTTTATAAGAGGAGGATTGACGTGAATTTCCGCCAATTACAAATTTCCGAAGTTTGTTAATATTTTTTGATACTTCAATATAATCCTGAATATTTTTTTTAGGAATTACAACCGTAATTGTATCAATGAAATTTAAACTATTTAAAAATCGTAATAAATATTTCAAAGGTGAAATACCTGAAGATCCATTAAACTGCTTAGGTATGTTTGTGTTCTCAGATTGAGCTCTTTTTCCTTCTCCTCCGGCTAAAACAAGGAAATGAATCATAAAAAACCCCCAGAAAATCTGAATAAAAAGTATATTTGCCTATTTAATAGGCATATTATATAAATGCTTAATAATTAAACAATAAATATAATGAATAAAGAAACTAACATATATGAACAAATTTTAAATTCAATGATCTTTCCGCTAATTGTTGTTAATCAAGATAAAGAAGTTCATATGATTAATTCATCGGGAGAAAGTTTTTTTCAAACAAGCTCTAAAATGATTATAGGACGATCTATAATGGAGTTTATCCCTTTTTCTTCACCTGTAATTTCTTTAATTGATAATTGTATAGAAAAGAAGTCTTCTTATTACGAATACAATATAGATTTGTCGACTCCAAAAACTGGAATACATAAAGATGTCGATAT
>JAYYUG010000005.1:0-10035 GCA_036344135.1 Pseudomonadota bacterium
TTTGCCTTTTTCTATCTTTTAACTGGATTGCATATGGTTCATCTTCTAGGTGGTCTTTCTGTATGGAGTTTTTCCGTTTATAAAACTTTTAATGAGGATATATCGGTAAATGAATTAAGATCTACAATCAGTCTGTCAACAATGTATTGGCATTTCCTTTTAATAGTGTGGATATTTCTTTTTGGCCTTTTGTTGGCAACTTAATTTGTAATATTTGGAGTAGAAAAATATATGACAGAAACAACTACATCAACAATCAAACCCTTACCTGAAGGAATTAAGGGCCTTACTCACGATTGGAGGTCTGACCAAAGAGCATTCAAAGGTGTTCCATGGGGCAAGGCAATGATGTGGATTTTCTTGTTAAGTGACACTTTTATATTTAGTTGTTTCTTAATCGGATACATGACTGCAAGATGGTCTACAAAGGTGCCGTGGCCTAACCCAAGTGAGGTCTTTGCTCTTACTGTATATGGTGTAAGTGTACCTTTGTTATTGATAGCAATAATGACGTTCATCCTCATTACAAGCAGTGGAACAATGGCTATGGCTGTAAGGAGTGGTTATCAAAAGAAAAGAAAACAAACCGCCATACTTCTTCTTATTACCGCTATTTTGGGAGCATCATTTGTTGGTATGCAGGCTTTTGAGTGGACAAAATTAATTATGGAAGGAGTGAGACCGTGGACAAATCCTTTTGGAGCTCCACAATTTGGTTCAGTCTTTTTTATGGTGACAGGTTTCCATGGATTTCACGTTTCTGTAGGTGTTATTTTTCTTCTAATTACTGCCAGGAAAGTGTGGAGAGGAGATTATGATTCCGGAAGAAGAGGATTCTTTACTTCGCAAAAAGGCCGATACGAAATTGTAGAAACAATGGGCCTATATTGGCATTTTGTTGATCTTGTTTGGGTTTTTATTTTCGCATTTTTCTATTTATGGTGAGGTGAGTGATGGCTAAAGAAGGACAAGAACACCCTATTAGTGTTTACCTCTATGTTTGGATACTATTATTTGTTTTTAGCATAGGATCCTACATGGTTGATTATATGCAATTTCAGGGCTTGATCAGATGGACGCTCATACTTCTTTTTATGTTTTTAAAAGCTGGATTTATTATGGCTATTTTTATGCATATGGTTTGGGAAAGAATGGCTTTAGTGACAGCCCTAATTCTACCCACGATAGCGATTCTAGTATTTATAGGAATCATGGGCTTTGAATCAGATTATACAGAAATTTCCAGACAGGTATTTTTTGACTCAGGTAGTCCCGAAAAAGTTTTTGCAATACCTCATCAGGGTAATCCGCTTCACTAAAAGATGTACACCTTTCGTCATAATATGAAGTTTTTCAAATATTATTTAACAATATTTGTCGTCATTATTTCTTTTGCTAATATGAGTTTTGCTCAAGGTAATCCTATTAAAGGAGAAAAAATATTTAATAAATGCAAAGCTTGCCATTCAGCATTAGATACAAAAAACAAAATTGGACCCTCTCTATTGGGTATTGTAGGAAAACCAGCGGGAGAAGTAACTGGATATAAATATTCGAAAGCATTATTGTCTTCAGGTGTAATATGGAATGAAGAGAGCTTAGACGCATATTTGGAAAAACCCAAAAAGTTTTTACCCGGTGGAAAAATGGCTTTTGTTGGATTAAGAAAAGAAGAAGATCGAGAAGATGTTATCGCTTATCTTAAAAAAGATTAATAACACGTACATTTCTCAAGTTGTGTTTTTATTGCTGTTTATCTTTTTTCTTCCTGTTGGAGCATCAGAAAAAGATTCATTGCCTTTACAAATTAGGAATTTGGAAGAATTAGCAAAGAATGGAAATGCTGACATTCAATATAATTTAGGTGTGATTTTTGCAAATGGTCGAGATGTAGAAAAAGACCTAGAAAGGGCTGCGTATTGGTTTAATCAATCCGCACTAAATGGTAATGCTAAAGCCCAATATAAGTTGGGGTATATGTATGAAAAAGGTTTAGGGGTTCAAAAAAATATAGAAAGAGCTGTGAAACAGTTTTTACTAGCTGCTCAGAAGGGTGATGCTGATGCACAATATAATCTCGGAATCATGTATAAATTGGGTAATGGAGTAGAACAAGATATTCAAGAGTCTTTAAAATGGTATAAATTGGCATCTCTGCAAGGGCACAGTGCCGCTCAAAACAATTTAAATCTTTTATATGAGGAAGGTATTGCCACAAAACAAGATATTTTGTATGCCATTAAGTTTTACAGGTGTGGTAATTGACCAATTCTTGAATTAAAGATGAAATCTTTGTTATTTATAATTTTAATTTTTTTGATTACGTTTGTATCTACTCTTATATTTTTTTCGGGTTAGTTTTCGGCCTAATAAATATTTAAAACTAAAAATGACATTATCAGCCAAGTGAGAAGGCCAAGAATAATAGTAATTAAGACTGTTTTCATTATACACCTACTCTTTAAATTTTAATTAATTATTTGGAAAGGCGGACACACCAAACTTCTTCTGTTGGCCATTTACTAGCCCATTCTACATCAGCCCAAGGATACCTAGATCTAGATTCTGAAGAGGCACCGAGTTCTAAGAGACGTTCAATGACAAATCCATTCTCGCGGAGAAGTTTGATCCATTGTCCATGTGGCAAATGAAACTCAATTTCGTCCGATGAAAATTTCCATTTACTCTTAAAAAGCCCTAGGTATGGTCTTTGTAATTGCTCAGATATAGGCGCATTCTCATCCTCTTCATCTGGCACACAACAAATAGCAAAAGCATGGTTTGTCATGAATACTAATTGAGATCCTGATTTTAACACTCTTGCGGCCTCTGGGATCCATTTATAAGGATTCGCCCATAAAGATGCACCATATTCAGATATAGCAAAATTAAAACAAGAATCAGGAAATGGTAATTTCTCACCAAAACCTTCAACAAATTCAATTCCAAATTGATATTGTTTTTCTAAACGTCTTGCCGTTTCAAGCTGGTTTGGAGCTGGATCAATGCCAACAACTTCGGCACCCCTTCTAGCCATCCAAGAAGAAACATATCCAGCGCCGCAGCCTATTTCAATGCACTTTTTTCCTTTGAGATCGTTCGGTAACAGTTCTAGTTTTTTTTCAGGTATGCTCCAAATGCCCCAATTAGCATCAGCCGATTTCCAAGCTTTTTCAGCTGGTTCTTTATATTCCTCTGCAAATTTCTGCCAGGCTTGTCTATTTAAAATTTGGTAATCTTCTAGAGTCATTTTTATAGATTACACTCTTAATAAATAAAAGAGGTACTAATTTTACTAAAATAAAAAAAGTTGGTGGAGCTAGGCGGGCTCGAACCGCCGACCTCTTGCATGCCATGCAAGCGCTCTCCCAGCTGAGCTATAGCCCCTTTTAAAATGTCTCTTCACCATCAATGTTGTCATCAATGCTTTCGTCAATATCGTCTTCAAGATCAAATTCTTCCAGACCCTCAATGTTCTCTTCTTCTGTTTCGTCATCATCTTTGGAGGCACCTAAATCTTCTACATCAATTTCTGGTAAGACCTCATCTTCAACAAAAGTTTCATCTTCATTAGTTTTTTCAGAATCCTTTTCGACTTCTTCTTGAGATACGATTTCTTCTTTAGATACGACTTCTTCTGATTTAACTGCATCTGTAACTAAAGTTTTGTTTTCATCAGTTTTTTCTTCAGGTTTATTGTTTTTACTAAAACTGAATTCACAACCTGGACAAACAATAGTAGTCTTACCTAAGTCATAAAATTTTGTTTCACATTCTGGACAAAGCACCTTATTACCGAGTTCTTCTTTATTCAACTTCTTCCCCATTAAAAAATAATAAATTCTCAATTGCATGAAGAAACGTTACTGTCAAAACCAAAAAATCTTTTTTATTAGTTTCGAGTCTGCTAAACGTTATCGAAATAATATTATAATATTTTATGAAGTAGATTTTACAAATGCAATCTAAGAAAAGTAGAAATTTAAAAGGCGAAATAACTATACCTGGGGATAAATCTATTTCCCATAGGAGCGTAATACTGGCGTCTTTAGCTTTAGGCCAAACTGTTATCAAAGGTTTGCTCAAAAGCGATGACGTTATGAAGACCATAGAGGTTATGAGATTATTTGGTGCCAAAATAAATTTTAAAGGTAATGAAACCTGTAAGATAAATGGCGTCGGGGTAGGAGGAATTCTAGAACCTTCACAGCCTTTAGATTTTGGTAATTCTGGCACCTCTGCTAGATTAATAATGGGTCTGGTTGCTACTCATCCAATTTCCGCTATTTTTACTGGTGATGAATCACTCTCTAAAAGGCCGATGCAGAGGATTTTAGAGCCTCTTAAGCTTTTTGGCTCCGAAGTATCGTGTCGCGAAGATAATTATTTGCCGGTTATTATTAAGGGAAGTAAATTACCCATACCTGTTAGCTATAAACTAGAATTACCTTCCGCACAGGTTAAGTCGTCCATTTTGCTGGCTGGACTAAATACTCCAGGGATAACTGAAGTAATTGATAAATTTAATACAAGAGATCACACAGAAAGATTATTAGAAATTTTTGGCTGTTCCATTGCTATAAAAGAAACAAGCCAAGGAAAAAAAATTCTTATTAATGGCGAAACAGATTTAATATCAACTAAATTAGAAGTACCAGGAGATCCTTCTTCGGCCGCTTATCCTATTGTTGCAAGTATTATTTGCGATGATTCGAGTTTAGTTGTCAAAAGTGTATTAATAAATCCAACTCGCGATGCAATATTTAATATCCTAAAGCAAATGGGAGCAAAAATTTCTTTCTTAAACAAAAAGTTTCTTTGTGGAGAGGAGGTTTATGATATTAAAGTAGAAACTAGCAAACTGGTCGGTATTGAAATTTCCGAAGAAGTTGCTCCGACTTTGATAGATGATTATCCTATTCTTGCAGTTGCAGCATCTCAAGCCGAAGGAAAAACAAGGATGAACGGATTATCAGAATTGCGATTTAAAGAAAGCAATAGATTGGATGGTATAATTGATTTACTTTCTAAATGTAAAGTGGATTTCAATTTGGAGGGTGATGATTTAATTATTTTTGGGCAAGACTCAGAAAAAAAAGGTGGGTCATTTATCGAAACTAATTTAGATCACAGAATGGCAATGTCTTCTCTTGTTATGGGTTTAGTTTGTAAAAATCCTATAGAAATAGACAATCCTGAAATAATCAATACAAGCTTCCCTAAATTTATTGAAATAATGCAAAAAATAGGGGCAAGAATTGGATCGTCTTCATGACCATAGTAGTGGCGATTGATGGTCCTGCAGGTTCAGGGAAAGGTACTATAGCGAGAAATATTTCAAAAAAATATGATTTTCCACACCTAGATTCCGGTTCTTTATATAGAGGTGTTGCAGCAAATGTATTGGAGATCGCAAAGAAAGAAATAGATGAGAAGGTAGCTTTAGAAGTTGCAAAAAACTTAATACCACAAGCAATTGACGAAAAAAAAATTAGAAATAGAGAAGTTGATGAGGCTGCGTCTATAGTGTCTTCAATATCAGGGGTAAGACAATCTCTTAAGAAACTACAAAGAGATTTTAAAAGAATCAATGCAAAAAAGAACGGAATAGTGGTTGATGGAAGAGATATAGGGACAGTAATTTTTCCAAATGCAGAGATTAAATTATTTGTAACAGCTTCATTAGATGAGAGGGCTAGTCGAAGGCATAATGAATTTATAGAGAAAGATTTAAAAATAGAAAAAAAACTTATAATAAAAGAATTGCAAAAAAGGGATCAAAGAGATAAGGAAAGGAGCATTGCTCCGTTAAAGATAGCAAAAGGAGCTTTAATTTTGGATACGTCTAATATGAGTATTGATAGGGTGATGGAAAAAGTTAGTTTAGAAATTGATAAGGTTATTGAAAATTTAAGAAAGTAAAGGATTGGTATTGTCGAATTTAACTGAAAAATCTCCAGAGATTTCATCAGAAAGGTTTTCTGAGCTTTTGGAAGAAAGTCTTTCTAATAGTTACATTCAAGAAGGAAAGGTTGTTTTAGGGACAATAGTTTCGATTGAGTCAGATTTTGTTATTATTGATTTTGGTATGAAGACGGAAGGCCGAGTTTCTATTGATGAGTTCAAATCAGAGGTTAGGGATTCTAGTCTTAATATTGGAGATCAGGTAGAGGTATATTTAGAAAGAATAGAAAATGCACTTGGAGATGCTGTTCTATCAAGGGATAAGGCCAAGAAGGAAGAGAATTGGTTCAAACTTCAGGAATGTCAAAAAGAAAATGTAATCGTTCAAGGAGAAATTACTGGAAAAGTTCGTGGCGGATTCACTGTAGATATTAATGGAACCCAGGCTTTTCTTCCAGGAAGTCAAGTTGATGTTAAGCCTATAAAGGATGTAAGACCATTAATGTATATGTCCCAATCTTTCCATATATTGAAAATGGATAAGAGACGTGGAAACATTGTGGTCTCAAGAAAATCTGTCCTAACCGATAATTCAAACGTTAGTAAATCTGAAGTATTAGAAAGCCTTTCAGAGGGTCAAGAGATAGAGGGGATAGTAAAAAATATTACAGATTATGGTGCTTTTATAGATTTAGGAGGAATAGATGGCCTTCTTCATGTAACAGATATTTCATGGAAGAGAATAAACAATCCTTCCGAGGTTATAAGTATTGGAGAAAAGGTAAAAGTTTTGATTACAAAGCTTTCTAGAGAGGATCAAAGAGTATCCTTAGGTATGAAACAATTGCAAGAGGACCCATGGGTTGGTGTCGATAAAAAGTATGAGGTTGGTAAGAAATATAATGGACAAGTGACCAACATGGCTGATTATGGAGCCTTTGTAGGGTTAGAGGGCGGATTAGAAGGGCTTGTTCATGTTTCAGAAATGAGTTGGGTTTCCAAAATAGAAAAACCTAGTAAGTATGTAAATATTGGTGATGAAGTTCAAGTTATGGTATTAGAAATTGATTCAGAAAAAAAGAGACTTTCTTTGGGAATTAAACAATGTTTTGATAATCCTTGGGAGAATTTTGCCCAAAAAAATCCTGCTGGTACTTTGGTGAAAGGTCTGATTCAAAACATAACTGATTTTGGAATTTTTGTTCAAGTTGAGGAAGGTTTGGATGGATTAGTACACTTGTCTGATATTGATTGGAAGGTTGAAGGAAATATAGCAATAAAAGAATATAAAGTCGGTCAGGAGATCGAAGCAAAGATATTGGATTTTGAGGTAGAAAAAGAAAGAATATCTCTTGGCATAAAACAGGTATCGGATGATCCTTTATCTTCTTTGGATAACACAAAGAAAGGCGATGTTTTAACTTGTACAGTTTCTAATACCCTCAAGAGTGGAATTGAAGTGAATATAGGAACAGATTTTCCTGCTTTTATTAAAAGATCTGATCTCTCAATGGATAAATCAGAGCAGAATCCTGAGAGATTTGAAATTGGACAGAAAGTTGATGCAAAAGTAACTAGATTTGATAAAAAAACCCGTAAAATAAACTTGTCTATTAAGGCCTTACAGATATTTGACGAGAAAGAGGCTATTGAACAATACGGATCAAAAGATTCAGGTGCCTCTTTAGGGGATATTCTCGGAGAAGCTCTTGATAAAAGTGATTCATTGGTAGATGATAGTGAGAGCAAAGACTCGGAAAATTTAAATGATTAAATCTCAACTTGTCAAAAGACTTTTACAAAAAAATCCTCATCTTATTCAAAGAGATATCGAAAAAATTACATCATTAATAATAGAGAATATTAAATCATCTTTGGCATTAGAAGATAGAGTTGAGATAAGGGGTTTTGGCTCTTTTTCTGTCCGACATAGGAAGTCAAAAAATGGTCGTAATCCAAAAACAGGTGAGAGTGTGCATGTTCCTGCGAAAAAAGTAGCAATGTTTAAGTCTGGTAAGGGATTAAGAGACAGATTAAATTTTAAACCTTGAAGGTATTCCTAAAGATACTATGACACAGGTGTTTTCAAACCCCATTATTCTCGCAATTGATACAAATTCAGATAATGAGGCATTTGATTTAGTCAATGGCTTAAAGGAATATATAGGCGCAGTTAAATTGGGCCTAGAGTATTTTGATTCTTATGGCCCTGAAGGAATAAGAAGAATAAAAAATCTGGATATTCCTATTTTTTTAGATTTAAAACTTCACGATATACCAATAACAGTAAAGAAGAGTATAGAAACATTAATTGATCTCGACCCAGCAATATTGAATGTTCATGCATTGGGGGGAGAAGAAATGATGAAAGTAGCAGCCCAAGTAATGCTAGACAATAATTGTTCTACAAAGTTGGTAGCAGTGACTATCCTGACAAGTATGGACAATTCTGATCTAAATGATATTGGGATCACCGATGGGGTTAATGAGGAAGTAAAAAGATTAGCATTATTGGCAAAGAAATCTGGGTTAAATGGAGTCGTATGTTCCTCAAAAGAAATATCAATTATAAGAGAATCTTGTGGCGATGATTTTATCATTATTGTACCTGGCATCAGACCAATAGGTGTGGATAGAGATGATCAAAAGAGAATTATGACACCAAGGGAAGCTCTTGATCTTGGGGCAAATTTTCTTGTGATAGGCAGACCTATAACTCAAGCAAAAAATCCAATAGAAGCGACTAAAGAAATTATTTCGAGAATTTCATGAGTCTCAAAATTAAAATATGTGGATTATCCCAACCCGATCATATAACAATGTCCTTGCAAAATGGAGCAGACATGTTGGGTTTTATTTTTGCAAGTCCGAGCCCAAGAACACTAAATCCTCGTTTTGCTAGAGAGAATAATTTTTCTGATTTAGCAAGGAATGTAGAAAGGATTGCTGTATTTGTCGATCCTGAAAACAATCATTTGTTAAGATCTATTCAGGCTATAGATGCTACTATGATTCAATTACATGGTTACGAGACCCCGAAAAGATGTTCTGAAATTAAAGAAATCACAGGCCTACCGGTCATAAAGGCCTTTGGCATAGGATCAAAAAATGATCTTGAAAAAACTAATAATTACCTCAACTTTGTTGACTATTTTTTGTTTGATGCAAAACCATCTAATGCGCAAAAAGGAGGATTAAACAAGGTTTTTGAATGGGGTCTTTTAGGAAATTGTAATTTAAAAAATTTCTTTCTCAGCGGGGGTTTAAATATTGATAATGTGATAGATGCTATCACTCAAACAAAACCAATGTGCATAGATGTATCTTCTGGTGTAGAAAAACAGCCAGGAGTTAAAGATGAAAAGTTAATTAAAGATTTTATAAAAACAGCCCAATCATTTTATAAGGAGAATTATGAATAAAAACTCATATAAAGATGGACCTGATAAAGAAGGTAATTTTGGTATATTTGGTGGGAAATATGTAGCAGAAACCTTAATGCCACTAATTACGGACCTTGAGAATGAATATGAGCAGGCAAAAAAGGACAAAAAGTTTTTAGATGAAGTTCAATATTTTGCTCGTGACTATGTGGGTAGAGAAAGCCCACTATATTTTGCTGAGAGACTGACAGATTTTATCGGTGGAGCAAAAATATATTTTAAAAGAGATGAGTTGAATCATACAGGAAGCCATAAAATAAATAATTGTTTAGGTCAGATCCTTTTAGCAAAGAGAATGAATAAATCTAGAATTATAGCTGAGACCGGTGCTGGTCAACATGGTGTAGCTGTTGCTACAGTATGTGCCAGATTTGGCCTTGAATGCATTATTTATATGGGAAACAAAGATATAGAGAGACAAAAATCTAATGTCTTCAAAATAAAACTGCTTGGAGGTAATGTAATTCCCGTTCATTCAGGCAGTGGCACCCTGAAAGATGCAATGAATGAAGCTTTAAGAGACTGGGTTGCAAATGTAAAAGACACTTTTTATTTAATCGGAACAGTAGCTGGTCCTCATCCTTATCCGTCTATGGTTAGGGACTTCCAATCAATTATAGGCATAGAGGCAAAAGAACAAATTTTTGAAAAGGAAGGCCGACTTCCAGATATTCTGGTTGCTTGTGTT
>JAYYUG010000006.1:0-36470 GCA_036344135.1 Pseudomonadota bacterium
GCAGAACCAGATATTGATGTTCCATTTATATATGTAATGGTGCCTCACGAAGGGATTTCTCCAGAAGACTCTGAAAGGCTTCTGGTTAAACCTATGGAAGTCGAGATGAAGAGTTTAGAGGGTCTAGAAGAAATGTCTGGTATAGCTGGACAGAATTTTGGTTCCGTTCTTCTAGAGTTCGACATTAAGTTTGATAAAGACAAAGTCTTAGCTGATGTCAGAGATAAAGTTGATATGGCTAAGTCAAGGTTTCCAACAGATGCCGAAGAACCAATAGTAGTGGAATTCAATATGGCAGAAATGCCTGTATTAACCGTTTCATTATCAGGAAATGTTCCAAACCGAACATTGTTCCATCATGCAGACAAACTTCAAGATGTTCTTGAAGCTATTCCAGGAGTAATGGAAGCACAAATTTATGGTGACAGAGAAGAATTGTTAGAAATTCTGGTCAGTCCATCAAAATTAGAAAATTACAATGTCTCCTTGCTTGAACTTATTAGAGTCTTAACAGGAAACAACAGACTTGTTGCAGCAGGATCAATAGATAAAGGACAAGGAAAATTTTCAGTTAAGGTACCTGCTGTTTATGAAAGCCCTCAAGATGTTTATAGCTTGGTCATTATATCTTCTGGTGAAGGAACCGTCAGACTTGGTGATATTGCTGAAATCAGGAGAACATTCAAAGAAAATGAATCCTATGCAAGATTGGATGGTAAACCCGCAATTCATCTCAATGTCGTAAAAAGAATCGGGGAAAATGTTTTAGATATAAACGAAAAAGTAAGAGAAGCCTCGTTGAAATATAAAGAAAACCTTCCGAGCAATGTCAATATTGATTTTGCTAACGATAACGCTGATTATATAAATGAGATGCTTGCATCTCTAATAAACGCAATTGGCAATGCAATAGTTTGTGTCATGATACTCGTAATAGGCGCACTAGGAATGAGATCAGCACTAATGGTTGGAATATCAATTCCAACTTCCTTTCTAGTTGCAATAAGCTTGCTAGCCGCGTCCGGTGGTTATGTAAATATGATGGTTTTATTTGGTCTATTGGTTTCTGTTGGATTGTTGGTTGACGGCTCAATAGTAATGGTTGAATACGCTGACAGAAAAATGGCCGAGGGCTTAGAAAGGAAAGAGGCCTACACTCAAGCTTACAAAAGGATGTTATGGCCTATCGTTTCTTCAACGGCTACTACTCTTGCGGCTTTCCTTCCTCTAGTTTTATGGCCAGGAGTTTCCGGAGAATTTATGAAATGGATGCCATTCATGGTCAGCCTGGTGCTAATTTCATCTCTATTGTCTGCGTTAGTCTTTATTCCTGTAATGGGCTCATTATTTGGAAAAACTGAACAAAATTTAAGTAACAAATTGAATGATGACTTTAACCTCAATGAAGTGAAGGGTATTACTAAAATTTATACTAATTTACTTGAGAAGTGCCTAAGGAGACCATTAAGAATAATAGGGTCTTCAATAATTATTGTTTTTACCCTTATTGTCTTATACGCCAATTTTAATGCCGGATCAGTATATTCCGTTGAAACGGATGCATCCCAGATGAATGTCCATATAAACGCGCGTGGTAATCTATCCCCTAGAGAAAAACTCAATTTATCTGTCGAAGTAGAAGAAATGGTTAGGTCTATAAATGGAGTAAAATCCGTAGCAACAAACATTGGCGGAGGAGGTGACCTAGATGTCATGCAGGCAGCTTTTGGTGAAGGAGGTAGAACGGATGAAATAGCGCTTCTAATGTTAGAATTGAATCCTGTTCATGAAAGAAGGACAGCTGATGAAATTAAAGAAGAAATATTGTCAAGTACAGCATCTATCCCAGGATTGATTGTTGAGGCTTATAAGATAGAAAGAAAACCTGAGTCAGGAAAAGATATTCAGTTAGAATTAACATCCAATAATGGAAAAAAGCTTAATGAAACGACTAATTTAATAGTGAGATATTTAAACTCAATGGACGGTATAAAAGAAGTTGATGATACTCGACCCTTACCCGGCATTGAGTGGGTCATGAAAGTGGATAGAGAGCTAGCGGGACGTTTTGGGGTTAATGTTTCTACTGTTGGAGCTATCATTCAATTAGTCACTAATGGCATATTGGTTGATAAGTATAGACCAAATGATAGTGATGATGAAATTGATATTCGAGTACGTTTCCCAGAAGAATATCGTAAATTGGAACAATTCGATCAATTAAGAATTCCAACCAATAATGGGCCTGTCCCTCTTTCAAATTTTGTCGAAAGAAGCCCAAGTCAGAAAATTACCTCTATTGACCGCCTAGATGGAAAGAGAATACTAAAGGTTCGAGCTAATACTAAAATTAACCCCAGCACGGGTAAGAAAATTCTTGCTATAGACAAAAAAACCGAACTTGAAGAATGGATTAATCAGCAAAACTTTCCTAGTGATGTGGATATTCACTTTGCTGGGGCGGACGAAGATCGAGCTGAATCTGCTGCCTTTTTAGGTAACGCTATGATTGCAGCCCTCTTTTTGATGTTTATTATTTTATTAACCCAATTTAACAGTTTTTATCAAGCAGCCATCACCCTTTCAACGGTAGTGTTATCTACAGTCGGCGCTTTGACTGGATTGCTAATTGTGGGTCAATATTTTTCAGTCATAATGAGTGGTCTTGGAGTAGTTGCCTTAGCAGGAATAATCGTCAATAATTCAATTGTGATGATAGATACCTATAATCGTCTAAAAGACGAATCTAGCGATCAAATAAAAGTAATAATTCACGCCTCATCTCAAAGATTGAGGCCTATTCTTCTCACAACAGCAACCACAATGATAGCTCTAATCCCAGTTGCCCTTCAAATAACAATAAATTGGTTCGGTAGAGATATTGAAGTAGGTGGACTTATGGCGGCTTGGTGGGTTCCCTTTTCAACTACGGTTATTTGGGGATTGGGATTTTCAAGCATTCTTACTCTTTTCCTTGTGCCAACACTACTTGCTGTGCCAGTATATTTAAAACATAATAAAAACCGTTGGACTAGAAATATTAGACGACGTATTCAACCTGCAGAGTAACAAAATGAAAAATATTGGAGTTTTCTGCTCATCGTTAATGGGTATTAGTTCTGAATACTCAAAAATTGCTGAAGAACTTGGATTAAGCTTAAAAAAATATGATTGTTCCTTAATTTATGGCGGAGGAAAATTGGGTTTGATGGGAGTAGTATCCAAAAACGCTAAGAAATCGGGTGCCAAAGTTGTTTCTGTTGTTCCCTACTACTTAAATAAACCTTCGATAGTTAACAGTGATGCAGATGAAATCATAGAAACGAAAAATCTTTTTGAAAGAAAAAAAGAAATGGTATCACTTTCAAATATTTTTGTTGCCTTACCGGGAGGAATAGGTACTTATGATGAAATTTTCGATGTAATAGCCGGATATGCTTTGGGAGAGCATGAAAAACCTCTTTTTCTTGTCAATACAAACAATTTTTGGGAGCCTTTAATAAAAATGCTGAGCTTTATAGAAAAAGAAGGGATGATTAGATCAGAAAACGATAAGATCATACCTCCTAGAAGCTTGAAAAATCTTTATTTGGTGAATAATTGTGAAGAATTATTTAGCCATGAAAAATTTAATCAGACTTCTTGATGGGCGCTCCTTCTTTGATTAATTTATAATTTATAGAATCCATTAATGCCTGAAAAGAAGCCTCTACAATATTCGGGCTTACTCCCACAGTAAACCAGCTATCAATATCCTTATCTGAACTTTCTATAACCACCCTTGTTATAGCCTCAGTACCTCCATCAAGGATTCGGACTTTATAATCCACCAAAACTAGATCCTTTAAATACTCATTATATAAACCTAAGTCTTTTCTTAAAGCTTTATCCAGAGCATTAACAGGTCCATTACCTCTGCCATTAGATATGATTTTACGCCCCTCAACATCAAGTTCAATTTGAGCTTCAGAAAATGTATCTTTTTTCTTTTTCTTGTCGCTTACGATAGTGACCTGATAACTATTCACACTAAAAAAATCAGGAACTCCTTCCAGGACTTTCTTCGCTAAAAGCTCAAAAGATGCACCGGCTCCATCATAAGAGTATCCTTCAAATTCTTTATTTTTGACAATATCAAGAAGCTTAATAATTCTCTTATCGTCATCTTTTATTTCCATTCCAATTGAAGAAAGACGGGAAAGCAGATTGGACTTGCCAGCCTGATTAGAGACCAATATCTTTCTTGTATTCCCAACCAATTCAGGATGTACATGCTCGTAAGTTTGTGATTCCTTCATTACTGCTGAGACGTGCAGCCCTCCTTTATGGGCGAAAGCATTATCACCTACATAAGCTTGATGGTTGTTGGGGTGTCTATTCAAAATATCATCGACCAATCTAGAAACTTTTTTTAAATCTTTCAACTTCTCTTTACTCACTGAGATATTAAATTTTTCGGAATACCGATTCTTTAATAAAAATGTTGGGATTATAGAAATTAAATTTGCATTACCACATCTTTCTCCGAGACCATTTATAGTCCCTTGTAACTGTCTGGCACCAGCGTCAATTGCCGCCAAAGAATTTGCAACGGCATTTTCTGTATCATTATGACAATGAATACCAATCTTATCTCCGGGAAACCTGTCAGTTACCTTTTTAACTATTTCAAAGACTTCATCTGGTAAAGTTCCTCCATTCGTGTCACACAAAACTACCCATCTAGATCCCGCATTAATTGATGTTTCTATGCACCTCAAAGCAAAATCGGGATTGGACTTAAAACCATCAAAAAAATGTTCACAATCTAATAAAGATTCCTTACCACTTTCAACAACAGCTTCAACAGACTCTTTGACCGCTTGAATGTTTTCTTCAAGAGTAATTCCTAAGGCGACATCTACATGATAATCCCAGGTTTTTCCTACTAGACATATACTGTTCGAATAAGAATCTAATAATGCTCGAAGCTGAGGATCATTATCAGCAGAACGTCCAGACCTTTTTGTCATCCCAAATGCAGTGAAATTTGAATGATTAAAATTTGGCTTCGATTCAAAGAATTTGGTATCTGTAGGATTGGCTCCAGGCCAACCACCTTCAATGTAATCTAACCCCAAATCGTCAAGGGCTTTAGAAATATCCGTTTTATCCTTAACGGAAAAATCCACACCTTGAGTTTGTTGCCCATCTCTTAGAGTGGTATCAAATAATATTAAGTTATCTTTTGTCATTTCTAATTATTTTTAAGTCTATTCCTTATCTCTTTATATCCTATTAAGATTATCAATTTTTTCAACTCAGGACCATTTGATTTTCCTGTAATTGCACGTCTTAATGGTAAGAAAAGGTCTTTCCCAGTTTTTTTAGTCATTTCTTTTATCTTTGAAACCCATTTATCCCAAGTTGTTTCATCCCAAGGCTCTTCAGGCAATAATTTTTCAGCAATTCTCATAAATTCACTATCCAGTTTATTTTCATTTTGAATGGGGCCTTTAATTACCTTAAGCCATTCCTTAACTTCAATAAGGGTTTCTATATTATTTTTTATGCATTCCCATATATCTTCGTTAATATCATATCCCAATTCTTTAAAATCATCAGATAACTGAAGAAAACTTGACGAACTAACGATCATCGAATTTAATTTTAAAAGTTGTTTTTCGCTATACCTTGCAGGGGCCCTTCCAAGAGTACCTATATTAAAATTTTCAGCCATTTCTTTCATCGAATTAATGGGCTTAAGGTCAATAGAAGTTCCAATTGAAATATTCAAGGAATTAATAGCTATGGGATTCAAATACTTTTCCCTCAAACTTTTAACGGATGAAGCTGCGTTCCTTTTTGAAAAAGGCTCACCATTTTCATTAACTAGCATGGGATGGTGCCCAAATATTGGCACAGGTTTATCAAGAGCTTTGAACATTTCGACTTGTATTGCAGAATTTGTGACGTGATCTTCTCCTCTAACAACATGCGTAATACCCATATCAATATCATCGATAACACTAGGTAAGTTATAAAGATAACCGCCATCGTCTCGTTTGATTACTGGATCGGACTGCGCCGATGTTTCTACCCTTACTTCTCCCCTGACCATATCATTAAAAATAACTCTTTTACTGGACAGCATGAATCTCCAATAAGGCTTTTCTCCTTTGTCTATAAGTTCAGCAATTTCATTTTGTGATAAATTAAGTGCAGCTCTATCATAAACAGGCGGTTTTCTTCTTTCTATAAGTCTTTTTCTTTTTCTCTCTAACTCTTCAGAATTCTCAAAACAAGGATAAATTAAACCTTTTTCCTTCAATTTCTCGAAATTTTCGTTGTAACGAGCAAGTCTTTCTGATTGCCTAAATATTTCTTGGAAATTTATTTCTAGCCATTCAAGGTCTTGCTTTATTTGATCTATAAACTCGTCACTACTTCTTTCGTCATCCGTATCATCAATCCTTAAAATAAATTTTCCATCTTCTTTAAGGGCTAACAAATAATTAATTAAAGCGGTTCTTGTATTTCCAACGTGCAGCAAACCGGTAGGGCTTGGAGCAAACCGGGTTATAAATTTCTTTTTCAATTTTTATCTCTAAATCTATTTGTAATTGGGTAACGTCGGTCACGACCAAAATTCTTTTGACTGATTTTTACGCCTGGTGCTGATTGCCTTCTTTTGTATTCGGAGATGTATAGGAGATTTTCTATCTTCTTAATAGTTTCTTCATTAAAACCTTTATTGATAATTTCTTTTATACTCATTTCGTAATCAACTAAAAACTCCAAAATTTTATCCAATTCTTCATAAGGGGGAAGTGAATCTGAATCCCTCTGGTTCTCTCTCAATTCTGCGCTCGGTTCTTTTTCTAGTATTGATGAAGGGATAACTTTGCCTTCTGGACCAAATATATTCTTGGGAAAATTCTTGTTCCTCCAATCCGCAAGATCATAAACTTCAGTTTTATAAATATCTTTAATAGGATTAAAGCCTCCATTCATGTCACCATAAAGAGTTGAATATCCTACAGAAACCTCAGATTTATTACCCGTTGTTATCAACATCTTTCCTTTTTTATTGGATATCGCCATAAGAATTGTTCCTCTTATACGTGACTGAATATTTTCTTCAGTAGTATCATTGGGAAGACCTGAAAACACTCCCGATAACGCTTCCTCAAGACTGCTGAAAGTGTCATCTATATCAATTGAATCAATATCAATTTTTAGGTTCTCAGCGCATTCTTTTGCATCAATGATACTTTCCTTGGATGTAAATTTCGAAGGCATCATAAAACATTGAATCTTCTCTGGACCAAGAGCATCAACTGCTATGGCAGCACATAAAGCAGAATCTATTCCCCCTGATAAACCTAATATTACGCCAGGAAAATTATTTTTTACAACGTAATCTCTTAAGCCTATTACCGTTGCCATATAAATATCTTCAAGGGCATTTGATTCTTTAAAATCAATTTTGTCTCCTAAAAAATTAGAAGATTCTTTATCATACTCTGCAACTAAAAAAGACTCCTCCCAACAAGGACCTTGTTCAATAATGGTTGCATCAGGGTTCACAATTAGACTAGAGCCATCAAAAACTAGTTCATCCTGACCGCCCACTTGATTAACGTACAGAAACGGAAGACTGGACTCTTTTATTCTTGAGTTAATGATTTTTATTCTCTGATTTCTTTTATATTTATCAAAGGGCGATCCATTTGGTGAAATGACGATCTCACAACCTTTTTTCTTAAGGATATTTGTGACATTCTCATTCCAAATATCTTCACAAATTGGAATACCTAGTTTAATCCCACGAAAATTATAGACTTCTGGTTCAGGCCCTCTAGAAAAAAGCCTTTTCTCGTCAAATACGCTATAATTAGGTCAGTTAACTTTTTTAGCAAGGCCTAGAACTTTTCCGGAATCTACTAATACTGCAGAACAATACAGTTTAGAATCTTCAATTACAGGAAGACTCACTATTGTGCCCAGGTTGTATTTTGCTGTTGTCTTGATTATCTCTTGCAATCCTAACCAACACTTTTCTACAAAAGATTGCTTCAAGACTAAATCTTCAGGGGGATATCCGGAAATAACGAGCTCAGAAAAAACCACCAAATCAATTTTGTCATCTTTAAATTTATGCAAAACCTTTTTGATCTTTTCTATGTTGCCATCTACGTCCCCAACAACATTGTTTATTTGTGCAAGCACTATTCGCATTGTATTTCTATATATAACTTATAACTTCTTATCTATTAATCAAAAAAATTAAACAACTTTCCCTTAATAAGATATGAATATATAAAAAAATATAGATAAAGGTAAGAACCTTAGAAGAAAGCTTGTTAAGATCTCTTGAGTTTTAAAAAAATGACTGTACCAACACTTGAAGAAATAATTAGTGATATTGAATTTCTAGATAACTGGGAAGATCGATACAAATATATAATAGATTTAGGAAAGACCTCTCCTCCTTTAGAGGATAACCTTAAGAACGATCTAAATAAAGTTCATGGTTGTGCTAGTCAGGTATGGTTCGTAAAGGAAATTAAAGAACAAAATGGAGAAACTATTGTTTACTTTAAAGGCGATTCGGACGCTTTTATCGTCAAAGGCTTGGTCGTAATTCTTTTTAGTCTTTTTTCGGGGAAAAGCCCTCATGACATTCTTGAGATTGATCCTAATAAAGAATTAGGGAGATTGAACCTAGAAAAGAATCTTACCATGCAAAGATCAAACGGGCTTTTTTCTATGATCAAGAGAATAAAAGAAGACGCCCAAATTTTTATTAATGGTTAACTTGGTTAACAAAAGTGTTCAAAAATTCTAAATTTTTTTTTTACATGCTAGGCCAAGGTTCTTGGTTTTTATCCCAAGGTCTTCAAATGGTTCTTTTTCCTACTATCTTAGTATTGATGCTTAATGTTTCACCTGCGGCATATGGATTAGCACAAGTATCCCTGCTAGCCCCATCTATATTTCTTATTGTTCTGGGGGGAACATTTGCAGATAGAGTTGATGCAAGAAGTATATTAGCTATTATTCATTTTCTTGCATCTCTTCCACTTATTTTAATTCTCTTAGCAGTAAAAAATGACTTTTTAAGTTATCAAATTATGATTATTTACGGTTTATCTATGGGCATAGCTCAGGCTTTTGCCTTGCCTGCAAGAGATAGCCTGCTGAACAAAGTGGCAGATGGTAATATTCAAAGAACCGTTATTACGTCAATGCTAATTCAATTCAGTTGCCAATTGTGGGGAATGAGCATGGGAGGACTCGCGGATACTTGGGGAATTATTCCATTGGTTATCTTTCAAGGGACAGCTTTAATGATAGGAGGCTATTTCGCTTTTAAATTGCCAAAAAATCTTTATACAACTAGATTACCCAACATTAAAGAAACCTTTGATGAGATTACAGAAGGTTTTTCCGAGGTTCGAAATTCAAAAGAAATTTTTCCTGTAACGCTTGCCATGTTAATTGTTGGGATATGTTATATGGGAAATAATCTTGTTGCCCTTCCTTATATAACAACCGAAAGATATGGGATGGGATCAGCCGGTTTTGCAATTGTTACTTCTTCATTCTGGGCGGGTACTATTTTTTCAAATCTTATATTAATTTATAATCAAAATATAAAGAATTGGGGATTCGTCATGGTTCTAGCTTTATTTGTAGGAACAATTCTTATATTCCTAGCCTTTGATACGCCTTTTTGGTTATTCTGCTTCTTGATATTTGTCTGGGGGAGTGGTGCTGGTGTTGTGATTTCCATGAGCAGAACTATAATCCAAACTTTTGCCAAAGAAAGTCATAGAGGCAGAATCTTATCAGTATATTCTTTAGCATTGTTTTCTTCTGGTCCATTAGGAGCTTTGATATCCGGGTTTTTGATACAGAATTTTGGTATTGCCAACAACGTCATATTCGCTTCGCTTGTCGCTTTCATTTCTGTTTCATGGCTATGTTTGAAAACCGATGTAACAAAAATTAAGGCACCAGAATAAAACTATTATGAATATTCTTTTTCTTTCCACCAAGGGTAATAATCTGGCATTTCCCCACTAACACTATCTGTAAAATTTGGATCTCTTTTCTCTAAAAAAGAGGTTACCCCCTCTTTAGCATCTGACATTCTTCCTCTGGAAAATATTCCCCTACTATCAATTTTATGGGCCTCCATCGGATGGTCCGCCCCTGCCATTTTCCATAACATCTGGCGGGATAAAGCAATTGAAACAGGAGCAACATTTTCAACTATTTCTTTTGCTATCGATCTTGCTGTTGGAATAAGGTCGTCGGGTTTATGGATAGACCTAATAAGACCCCCTTCAAGAGCTTCTTCGGCGTCAAAAACTCGTCCTGAATAGACCCACTCTAAAGCCTTGGATATACCAACGATTTTAGGAAGGAACCAAGAAGAACAAGCCTCTGGAACCAAACCTCTCCTGGCAAATACAAATCCGTATCTGGCTTGGTCTGAGGCTAATCGTATATCCATGGCAAGTTGCATAGTAATACCCACTCCTACGGCTGGTCCGTTACAAGCGGAAATAACAGGCTTCAAACAGTCAAATATTCTTAATGTAACCAACCCTCCTCCATCTCTAACCCCGGGGCTAGACCAATCTATTTTGCCGTCATCAGAAATAGCCGCTTTCTTATCAGAACGATCGTCTCTTTTTTCAAAATCAAATGTTGCTGCTCCTGCAGAAAGATCAGCTCCAGCGCAGAAACCTCGGCCTGCACCGGTAACGATTATTGCTTTGACATCATCATCCTTATCGGCTTCGTTGAAAGCCGTTATTAGGTCATTTTGCATATCAACATTGTATGCGTTTAACCTGTCAGGTCGATTAAGAGTGATGGTTAAGATATTGTCTTCAACTTCATAAAGAATAGCTTTATATGTCATAGTTCTTCTCCCAAATTTACTTTTCAATCTAGATTTTATAGCTTTGTATTTTATTTTAAGATCAAAAAAAGTATTATTTAATAAAAAATTAAGGTAATCACATGCACCCATATATCCACGCACAAAATAACCCAGATAAACCAGCTTATATCATGGCAAACTCTGGGGAAGTTGTCACATATAAACAATTGGATGAAAGGTCCAATCAGATAGCTCATTTATTCCGAAGTAGAGGTTTAGAAATTGGGGATACTATATCCGTATTTCTTGAAAACACCCCGAGATTTCCTGAAATTATCTGGGCCGCTCAAAGATCAGGTTTATATCATACTCCAGTTTCATCAAGATTAACTGCTAGTGAAGTTGAATATATCTTCAGAGATTGTGGCGCAAAATTAATAATCTCGTCTTATGCTTTAACCAATACTGCGGAAGAATTATCATTCTTAATGAAGGACATTCCTGATAGATTGATGATAGACGGTGTTGTAGAGGGATGGGAATCATTTGAAGAAGCAATAGCTCAAATGCCAACAACCCCAATAGAAGATCAAATTATGGGTCGAGACATGCTTTATTCATCTGGAACAACCGGAAGACCAAAGGGAATAAAGTTTCCTCTACAAAATATTCCGATTGAACAATCAGAAGATCTTATGGCAGTGGTAACAGGTTTATACGGAACAACTGAAGACACTATATATTTGTCACCAGCACCTCTTTATCACGCTGCTCCTTTGAGATTCACTATGGGTGTTAACTATGTCGGAGGTACAAATATTATAATGGAAAACTTCGATGCAGAAAGTTCTCTTCGCTTTATTGAAAAATACAAAGTAACAATGAGTCAATGGGTCCCTACAATGTTTGTAAAAATGTTCAAACTTCCCGAAGATGTGAGAAATAAGTATGACTTATCGTCCCATCAATGTGCTATCCATGCAGCGGCTCCCTGTCCAGTTCAAATCAAAAAAATGATGATTAATTGGTGGGGCCCTATAATTAATGAATTTTATGCTGGGTCCGAGGGAAACGGCTTT
This sequence comes from Pseudomonadota bacterium, assembly GCA_036344135.1. Lineage (GTDB taxonomy): Bacteria > Pseudomonadota > Alphaproteobacteria > MED-G09 > MED-G09. Next base: position 11,959 of record JAYYUG010000006.1, read on the forward strand.
GTTGCCTGCAATACTATAGAATGGATAGAACATGAGGGAACAGTAGGTAAACCTATAGTAGGAATACCTCATATCTGTAATGATGATGGTGATGAGCTTCCTGTAGGCGAAGAGGGAACAATATGGTTTGAAGGAGATAGCGATTTTTCTTACCATAATGACAAAGAAAAGACGAAAGAATCTAGACATAAAAATAATAAAAATTGGTCGACCTTGGGTGACGTTGGAAAGCTTGATAAAGACGGGTATTTATACCTAACAGATAGAAAAGCCTTTATGATTATTTCTGGAGGAGTAAATATCTACCCTCAAGAAACTGAAAATCTTCTTGTTACCCATCCAAAAGTCGCGGATTGTGCGGTTATTGGAGTGCCAAATGAAGAATTTGGGGAAGAAGTTAAAGCAATTATAGAACCAATAAATTGGGCGGAAGCTAATGAAGATTTAGAGGAAGAATTAATTAATTTTTGTAAAAATAATCTTTCATCTATAAAATGTCCTAGATCAATTGATTTTGAAAAAGAACTACCCCGTCATCCCACTGGAAAACTTTATAAAAGATTGCTAAAAGATCGATATTGGGGAAAGAAGGATTCTAAGATAGTATAAAAATAAAGGAGAGAAAAATGAGAATATTTAATAGTGTTGCCGAAGTAGTTGAATGTGTAGGTGAAGAAATTGGTGTGAGTGAATGGCTATCAATTGACCAAGACAGAATTAATGATTTTGCCGATGCAACCGGTGATCACCAATGGATTCATATTGACCCTGCAAGAACTGAATCGGAACTAGGAATGTCAACAATCGCTCATGGATTTCTCACGCTATCACTGGTACCAATGTTAACCTCACAAATTCAAACTATATCAAGTGTTACAAGAGGAATAAATTATGGAACAAATAAAGTTAGATTTACTAATATGGTTCCAGTTAATTCTAGAGTAAGAGCTAAAACAAAACTTATAGAAGCCACACCTAAAGCGGGCGGTATGCAGTTAATCTCGGAAGTAAGTATTGAAATTGAAGGACAAGAAAGGCCTGCTATGGTTGCCGAAACAGTTTCAATAGTTTTTGAATAATAGTTTCTTGAGAAAAATCTAAGAAGGTCTTTCTCCTGCGATCGTAATCCTATGTAATAGTCTTTTGTACCCCTCATATCCGCCCTCAGCCTGATGCATAACGGATCTATTATCCCACATTATAAGCATATTTTCCTGCCATTTATGTCTAAAAATATATTTTTCCTGTATCATATGAGAATAAAGATAATCCAAAAGTCGTTTGGACTCATTTTCTGGCATATCTAAAATACCTAAAGAATAGACGGGATTTATAAAGAGGCCTTTTTTTCTAGTTTCGGCATGAGTTCTAACTAGAGGATGCGTATATGTCTTCTTAGCTTCTTTCGACGGAACAATTTTCATTGATCTATCCTTCTCTTTTTCCAAAGCATAAAAACCATCATCTGCATAAGGTAGAGAAGCGCTATGATTAATTTTTAAATCTTTGAGTTCTGATTTTAGCTCCTGCGATAAATCTTCATAAGCTCTGATGGTATTAGCGAAAAGAGTATCACCGCCAACAGGGGGAATAATTTTAGAATGTAACAGTGTGGCTGATGGTGGTCTTTTCTGAAATGACCAATCTGAATGCCAGGAACCGCCAAAATGTGTTGCTTTCTCATTTGCTTCTTTTCTTACTTCAATTATATGAGGATGTCCTTCAATTGAATCAATATACGGATCATCGCCATATTCACCAAAATTTAAACTGAATTTTTCAAATTCTAGATGGCTCAATTTTTGATCAGAGAAAATTAAAATGGAATATTCAACCCACAACGAACGGAGTTGGGAAAGAATATCAGGATCAATTTCATTTTTTAAATCCATTCCTATAATTTTCAAACCTAATCCAGATGGAGAAGAATTTCTTTCATATTCAATCATTATCATTCTTTTATATTACTAATTAATTGTGTAAAATTTACAGCCCAAAATAACTGATTCATGTTATAGCATAACTTGGAATTACAAAAATTTAAATATTTCATGAAAGAACCTGAAGGAATAATCAATGGCGTTAGCAGAAAAATTAAAGGGAAAACTCAGAATTCCAGTTGTAGGAGCACCTTTGTTTATAGTTTCAGGTCCTGAACTGGTTATAAGTCAATGTAAGGCTGGTATTATAGGATCTTTTCCCGCATTAAATGCGCGCCCCCAAGAAGTGCTGAGTGATTGGATAGTTCGTATAAAAGAAGAACTAGACGAACACAATCAAAATAATCCTGACAGACCTTCGGCTCCATTTGCAGTAAACCAGATTTGTCATGCTTCCAATGATCGCCTCATGCAGGATATGGAGACATGCATTGATCATGAAGTCCCTGTTATTATTACGAGTTTAAGGCCTCCTATAGAAATAGTGCAAGCAGCACATAGTTATGGTGGGCTTGTTTTTCATGATGTTATTAATCTAAGACACGCCAAAAAGGCTGCATCACAAGGCGTTGATGGATTAATATTGGTATGCGCCGGTGCTGGTGGTCATGCCGGTACCCTCTCACCATTCTCTTTAGTAAGAGAAGTAAAGGAATGGTTTGACGGAACTATTTTATTATCTGGATCCATAAGCGATGGTCACTCTGTTGCATCAGCCTTGGCTTTAGGGGCAGACCTAGCATACGTAGGCACTCGATTCGTAGCTACTCAAGAAGCGAATGCTGCCTCAGGGTATAAAGACATGTTGGTTGAATCAACAGCTAATGATATTGTTTATTCTTCCCTATTCTCAGGGGTACATGGAAATTACCTAAAACCATCTATAGCTAAAGCAGGATTGGACCCTGATGATCTTCCAAGTGGTGATAAATCGAGGATGAATTTTGGATCGGGAGGCAATACAAAATTAAAGGCTTGGAAGGATATTTGGGGGTCGGGACAAGGAATAGGAAGCATTAAAGATGTGCCCACTGTTGCTACTCTTGTAGATAACTTAGAAATGGAATATGAAGTTGCCTACAATGAAATGATTGATAAAAAATCCTACTAGAAAATTAAAACCAGACTGCCCCTTGTTCAACTCGCTTCAAATCAGATTGAACCATCATTTCTACTAAACCTTCAAAATCAACTTCAGGCTTCCATCCCAATTCATTGTTGGCAAGGTGAGAGTCTCCTAAAAGATGATCTATTTCAGCTGGACGATTAAAACTTTTATTAACGGTTATAATAGTATCACCGGTATCTTTAGAAATTCCGACTTCGTCATCTTTGTTAGCCATCCACTCAATTTCAAGATCAATTACTTGAGCAGCTTTTTCAGCAAATTCCCTAACGCTATGCGTTTTTCCAGTAGCGATCACATAATCTTTTGGATTTTTTTGCTGGAGCATCATCCACATGGCTTTTACATAATCACCAGAAAATCCCCAGTCACGCTCCGCATTTAAGTTACCAAGACTAATTCTATTTTTCTTCTTATGTGCAATTTCTGCCATCCCTAAAGAAATCTTACGGGTAACAAATTCAATACCCCTTAATGGAGACTCATGATTAAAGAGGATGCCTGAACATGAATGAAGGTCCCATGATTCTCTATAATTAACTGTTGTCCAGTGAGCATAAAGTTTAGAAATTCCATATGGACTTCTTGGATAAAAAGGTGTCTTTTCATTTTGGGGAACTCCTTGAGCTTTACCAAACATTTCCGAAGATGAAGCTTGATAAAATTTAGGCTTACCTCCTAAATTTCTTATTGTTTCAAGTATCCTGTGTACCCCTATAGCATCAATGTCAGAAGTATAAATCGGCTGCTCAAAAGAAGTCTGTACAAAACTTTGCGCAGCAAGATTATATATTTCATCAGGTTCAACTTCTTCGACAACCCTTTGTATATTAGTGATTTCTGCAAGATCCATTGAAACCATATTTATTTCATCTAATACTCCTAATTCAGATAACCTTCCGGTATTAATGGAAGAAGTCCGCCTAACAGCACCAAAAACTTCATATCCCTTACTTAGAAGGAACTGGGAAAGATAAGCTCCATCTTGTCCTGTTATACCTGTGATGAGGGCTCTTTTCGTCATGAATAATCCATAAAAATATTTAATATTATCCCTATTAATGTAATCTGAAGTTTATCGATAATTGTTATTGTTAAAATAATCAAATTATTGTTTTAAAATTTAGGGAGAAAATTATGAGTCTGATAGTTGGAAGAATCCTATCTCTGTTACCCGCAATATTTTTCTTAAGCACTGCTTATGGTTGGATTACAGATCCTTCTGAGGCCGCTAAGGGTCTTGGAATGCCTTTATTAGAGGGTATAGGAAGAAGTACACAAATTGGAGATTTCTCCGCTTTTTTTATTGGTGTTGGTCTATTTAGTTTAATAGGTGCACTTACTAATAAGGTAACTTATGTTTATTGCGCTATAGTCATCCTTCTCTCAGCTGCAATTATGAGAATCGTCGCCTGGCAGATTCATGGAGCAGAGCTTGCTTCATTCTTCATTGGTGTTGAAATTGCAAGCGTAGTTATTCTTTTCATAAGCACTTTACTCATAAGAAACGGAATCTCAAGAAAGAACGAGATATCTGTGGACCAAGAATAATTATTTTTTAGATTTCTTTGAGAGGTGGTGGGTGCCAAATACATAATCCCAGATAGAAAAAACTGAGGCGAAGTGAACATCCCTATATTTATGGTGCATAGAATGATGCTCATTAATTCCAACAAAGGGTATATACCGATATATTGAAGATTTAATTCCAGAGTGAATATCCAACTCGTGCAAAACCTTGATAATGAGCAACAAAATAATAGTTAAAGATGATACTCCCCCAAGAATAAGAAAAGCTATAAAAGGACCTAATAAACCTAACATCCATTCTAATGGATGTTCATAAAGGTAATCCGCTGGAAGAGGACTGGTTGCTCGATGATGGATTTTATGGATTTTCTTAAATAGAAAAGGGCTTTTATGTAAAAGCCTGTGATAACAATAAAAATAAAAATCATCTATTAACAAAACTCCAAACAATTGCAAAAGAGTAATCCAGATATTTTGATAACTGACCAGTATCCAGTCGCTCATAAGGTATAAGCCAACAGGAAAGATTATAACCATCAGAAATAGATTGGTTAATATTAAAGGTAGATGATTTCTAAAGGAACTTTCATTATAGTCGTGATCACGAATGTGGGATAAATTGAAAGTCGTGTTTACTAATATAAATTTTGAGTAAAATATTCCTAGTAAGTTTAGGCCTAACCATAAACCCCCGACTATCAGATACATGTTCAAATAACTATATGTTTCAATCATTTCTCTATTCAAACAATTATATAGGTATATTGTGACTAAAATTTGGCAATTTTAATGGCTGGGGCGGTAGGGATCGAACCTACGAATCACGGGATCAAAACCCGTTGCCTTACCGCTTGGCTACGCCCCAATATTCATTAATAAGGTTATTATACCCTTTAACATTCCTAAGCTGAATGTACCAACTTATTTCTTTTTCTTCCATATTAACAATGTTAAGGGATCGTTAAAAATCATGTACAACATTATAACAAAAAACTTTACTTATATCCTTTTATATGGCGGAATACTCCATCATTAACTTAAGGGAGGGATAAACTTATGAGTGAATTTGAAATTAATACATTGTTGAACAATGGTCTAATTCAACAAGCTTTGTATGCTTTTGCTTTTCTTTTTGCAACTTGGTTTGCGGGACGCTGTGCAGTAGTTGCAAACGAATCAGGTAATGCAAATATTATTAATAAAATAATTATAAGTGCTTTTGGACTCAGTTCTATCTGGTTTTTAAATCTACAATTTACCTATGTGGATTTTCATTTAAAAGGATATGCCCACGCACTACACAACCTGAAAGAGTCTGGAGCCGAAATTTCCACTAGAGGAGAAAGCGCTATTGAGTTGTTTGGACGTGGTAACGCATCGGATGTACCTGGACTAAACATAATACCAACAGATCCTGTTGGGATAGTTTTTATTGCTTCTTTAACCTTAATAATTCTATCCGTAATATGGATGGGTGGTTCAAATAACGATTAATTTATAATTTAAAAGGAGAAAACTTATGAGTGAAGTAGAAATTTATTCGCAACTAAGCAATTCAATGATTGCCACTGGATTATTTGCAATGGTTTGGGCTTTTTTGCTTTGGGTTGCAGGGCGTGCGGCGACAGTTACACTTGAAAATAATGGTGGAATACTAATGAAATTAGCTGTAACTGTGTTTGGTTTCGTTGGATTATATCAGTTTAACTTATCAGGAAGTTTTGTAGCTAATAACTTTCAACTTGCGGGTCATTCCTTGGCTGTTCTTAAAGAATCAGGTGCCGAATTATCTTCTAGGGCTGAAGCAATGATAGCAAATACAGGTGCTAGCGTTGATGTCCCAGCATTTTCGTTAATGCCAAATTGGATAGGTATTTTGTTTATTTTGTCAGTAGGTTACTTAGTAATTGGAAGAGTCTGGCTTGGAGGAGATAAATAATTATATAAAAAACCACCTAAAGAATCTGAAAAAGTTTTGTAAACTTTTTATGGTACCTAAAAAATTAAAGAATGGACCACCCTACAAAAAATAAGGTGATCCATTATCATTAATTAAAAGAATAAGTAAGGCGTAACCCATATGTATCAGGAACTCCGCCCCATGTAAGGCTAGTTAATACATTGTCTAAAGCAAAATCATGATAATCTTCATCAGTAATATTCTTACCAAAAACAGTTAATTTAAGTCCACTTTGAGCAAAAGTATATGAAACACTGGCATCCAGTAATCCATATGAGTCAGTCTTAATTGCTTCAGTCATGAGAGCATTATTTGTAAAGTCATCAGTATAAGAATAAGATAGTCTAAAATCTAATTCAGCACCGTTTGCTAGAGGTTGAAAGTAGTTAGCCATTATATTGTAAGTCAATTCAGGAACTCTTTCAAATTTTAGCGCAGCTGCAGCTGCCGGATCTGTAACTGGATCATATCCTCTAACTCCATCAGCATCAAAGCCAAGAAATTCATCAAAACCTGCATCGGTATAACCTAATGATCCTTCAATGCTAAGTTGGTCTGTTAAACTTATTTTAGTTTCAATTTCTATACCTTCAATTGTAGCTTTAGCAGCATTTATTAATCTTTGTATTGTACCGCTTGAGCAGGTACCAATATCAACTTCACACTCTTCAAGTGCTAATTTTTGAATATCATCATATTCTGCTTGAAATAAAGCAATATTCAAAAGGACTTTTCCATCATTAAAGGTCGATTTTAAACCTAATTCAATACTAGTAACTTCTTCAGGCCCAGGTTGACTGTTTAGAAAAGAGTCAATAGTTCTAGCTCTAGCATCAAATGAACCACTTCTGAATCCTTGTGTGAAGCTAGCATAAATATTTACATCTTCATTTAATGAATGAGTAATGGCTATTTTTGGTGTTATATCATCATATGTCCCACTTCTCGTTAAACCTGAATTTGGTCCAGAACATGAGCTAAAGTCTTTTTCACAGGATCCGATAGCATTAAATTTTACATCTTTACTTTCTTCTGTCCATCTTGTGCCAAGAGTAATTTTAGTTTTATCGGTAATTAAGTAATCTAGTTCAGCAAATATACCAATACTGTCATGTGAAAGCTCTGTAACACCTGCAATATCCACAACACCAAAGTCTCTTCTTTCACCAACAAACATTTCTTGGTCAAAATAACTAACTCCTATAACATAATCTACATTATCTGAGTATGATCCAGCATATCTTAATTCAAATGTCTGCTGTTCTTGTTCTTCGTGGTTGTTAGGAAAATGGAAAAGAGTTATTGGTGATCCGTCAAAATCTGTACTTGAGTCGTAGGTTAATTCACGATATGAAGCAATACCTGTCAATATACCTGAATCAGTTTGTAAATTAAATTCACCAATAAAAGTATCAATTTCAAGGTCATTACCACCCATTAAATTATGATTAATTTCATATCGATCTTCTGGAGGAGTATACCCAAATAGTTGGGTTCTTCTTAGAGCATCATTATTAACGAAATTTCTACTATTTGCTGTACCGCTCTTATCAGATAAGAATTCACCAATAAATGTAATATCTAAATTCTCTGTGGGTTCAATCAATAACATTGGCCTTATGATTGTAAGATCAACATCAGGTTTTGCACCGGATTCACCTTGACCAGTTTCATCATATCCCCTTGCTATTGCGCCAGCTGTAGGAATCATAGAGCCGCCATTATTATCTTTCCAATATCCATCTCTTTCTCTAGACATCACAGCAATCTTTGCTGAAATTTTGTCACTTATAGGGCCTTCAACACTAAATGATAGATCTCTCCTGCTATAATCTCCCACAGTTACATCTACTTTAGCTCCAAATTCACCCGTAGGTCTTTTTGTTCTTACCACTATTGCCCCACCAGTAACATTTCTTCCAAGAAGAGTACCTTGTGGACCTCTTAAAATTTCAATAGACTCTCTATCGAACATATCTAAATTAGCACCAACTGGAAAACCTAAATACACCCCGTCTACAATAATACCTACTGTTGGATCAAGCGATCTCGTTGTACCACTTACACCAATACCTCGAATTAAAAAATTAGGAGTTCCAGCAAAGGTTGCTGAAGGATGAAGTGTTGCATTTGGAACCATCCTACCAATATCTGTAAGGTCTAATGCATCTGAATCAATTATTAATTTTTCATTTATTGCTGTTACGCTAATGGGCAAATCTTGAACTGCAATTGCGTTAGCACGTTTTTGTGATGTAACCACAATTTCCTCAATGCTTGAATTTTCAACATCTTGAGAAAAAATCTGTGTGTTAAAAATTAAAAAAGTTGAAAATAATATAATAGATAATTTTTTCACTGTTAAATCTCCCTCTAAAGCTTACTAAAAAGAATATTATCATAGTACATTAATTTTTTTTTTAAAAATTTATAATTAAAATAAACCAACAGGGCTTTAGAGTTTTCTTTAGTTTTTGTTTTAGGTTGTGGAATAAAATTTATTAAATAAGAAAAAGTATTCACCTTGAAATTCAGGTAGGAAGTGTTGTTTGAGATAAATTATAAAAATACAATAAATTTATTGTATTTAGTATTAAAATAGGGAAAGTTAAGAAAATGAAAATCTAATTAAAGCGATAACGGGGGGTTTTATGTCTTATTGGAAATATTTTTTAGTTATTTTTGTAGCTTTCTTTTTGGCTACGACAAATAATTCTCAACTACAAGCTCAAGAAGAAGATACTTCTTCTAGTTCTAGTTTTGGGATCGAAGAAATTATTGTTACTGCCAGAAAAGTTGAGGAGAGCGCTCAAGAAGTACCGGTTGCAATAACTGCTCTAACTGAGGAACTTACTCGCTCAACTATTAGAGATCTTTCTGATTTAAATGGATTTGCTCCAAATGTACTAATTTCTCAAGACGGCTCAAGATCCGGTGGAGCAAGTATTAATATCCGAGGTATCAGCCCGACTCGCTCGGATGATAATTCTTTTGATGCTCCAATTGCTGTAATGGTGGATGGAATTTATCTAGGATCCTTAGCGGGTCAAATTCTTGAAAACTTCGACATTGAAAGAGTTGAGGTTCTTCGTGGACCACAAGGAACTCTGTTTGGAAAAAATACTGTCGGTGGTGTTGTAAATGTAATTCGTAGCCGACCAACAGGTGAACTGGGCGCCAGATTAAAGGCAACTGTTGGTGATAATGGCTCACAAGAACTCAGACTAGTAGTCAATACTCCCGTAACAGATAACCTTGCCGCCAAATTTTTTGCTACAACTATGGAAGATGATGGCTTTTTGTATAATACAACTACGGGCAATACCATTCCTAGAAAAGATTATACAGCCTACGGCCTAACATTGTTGGCAACCCCTACGGAAAAATTTGAGGCCGTGTTAACGGTAGAACAATTCGATGACAAAAGTCAGTTGGATGCATACCATGCTAACTACAATTTAGCGGTTGGTGTATCACCTGCACCATCTGATGCTCGTGAGAAAGATCTTTCACTTGGTTCATTAAATTGTACTATTTACGGTGCATGCAGAAATAGCCTAGATATTCCGGATACTGCTGAAATGAATACCGAAAATGATGCACGTCTTGAAACCACTGCAGTCACTCTCAATATGAGTTATGATTTAGACGAGAACAGCGTGCTGAAAGCAATAATAGGTTGGCGAGATATGGATGATTATCGCATATATGATTTCGACGCATCATCTGCTCCTTTTATTACAATCGAACGTGAAAATGTTTATGAGCAAACCAGTGCAGAACTTCGTTATGAGGCAACATGGGAAAACTCATCATTAATTGCTGGGGTTTATCTCTGGGAAAGTGAATTTACACAAGATTGGACAACTGGTGGACAATTCTGGGCTACACTATTTGGTGCAGTAGCGCGTAACCCTGCTCTTTGGGCGGCTTGCCTAGGAACTAATGGTCTTGATGGCGCATTTGCTCCAATCGCTTGTGATTCAGGTCTTACACATGTACCCGCTCCAGATGATGTTACTCAGATCCTTTATGAAACTCAAGAAACTACATCAACAGCTATTTTTGCTCAATATGAATACGACGTAACAGACCAATGGACTGTAACAGCTGGTATTCGTTGGACTGAAGAAGAAAAGAAGTTTGTTGCTGGTCAATCATATTTGTCTAATGATGCAAGAGATCGTGAAAGAAATTTCCCTGGTTACGCGAGGTTAGCTCAAACTTGGACAGAAGTTTCTCCTAAAGTTGGTGTCAGATATCAAATCGATGATACATCAATGCTTTATGCCTCGTATTCAGAGGGTTTCCATTCTGGTGGGTTTTTTGGAGTGAACCAAAATATCCGTGACTTTGAAAGAGACCAATATGATCCTGAGTTTGCTAATAACTTTGAGATTGGCTACAAAAGTATGCATTTTGATAACCGTTTACGGTTAAACTTAACGGCTTTCCATAATGAATTTGAGGATAAACAGGAATCCTTCGTGAAATTGGATCCGGACACTAAAACTGTGGCATCCGTTTTCGATAATGCAGCGGAAGTTCTTTATGAAGGTTTTGAAGTTGAGATCTTATACGCTGCCACTCAAGACCTTCGTGTATTCCTCAACTATGGCTATCTCGATGCATCGTATGAACAATTTGAGACTGACCTCCAACTAGGGGGAGAGGTTCAAATTCAAGATGCAACTCACTTGAAACCAAGAGCTTCTCCAGAATACACCTTGGGAGTTGGTTTTATGTACAATAGACAGATTGGAAAAGGTGAGCTTGAAATATATACCAAATATCAAAAGGTAGCAGATTATGAAACAGACTTACTTAATTTGAGCTCAGGTCGTGTTGCAGGAGGCACAGCTGATGATCTAAGTGCTTCAATTAGTTATTTTCAAGATAACTGGTCAATCAGTTTGTTTGGTAGGAATCTTACTGACGAACGATTCGAATACCCAACTGTTCTTGGCGGTAGCCCTGTTTCTGCACCCCTATTTAGTGCAGGTACTGTGAATCGTCCCATGAGTATGGGAATAGATTTTAGCTACGATTTCTAAATTTATAAAAAACTATAAGAAAAACCCGGTTATTCCGGGTTTTTTTTGTTTTACTAGAATAAAGAAATTACAATAAAGACAATAAAGGGTTGATTTCTTGTTAAATAAAGTTTCAAATAACCACATAGTTATAAAGATATAAGCATTATATTTATTTACACTCTTGGGAGAATTTAATGAGTTATTTAAGACACCTTTTTACAGGATTTTTGGTTGTTATAATGACAGCACCTGTTTTACCACTTTTAGCTGATGAAGGCGATGAAGCAATTGCAGAAAGTGAAATTAAAATCGAAGAAATTATTGTAACAGCGCGAAAGCAATCGGAGACCCTTCAGGATGTTCCGGTAACAATCGCAGCGATGACAGAACAAGACCTTGAACGTTATAACATTACAACGCTAGTCGATGCGGCTAAGATGGTTCCAAACATGAGAATTGCCCATGGCGGTTCAGGTAATGGTTCATCACTCGTACTTCGAGGTATTGGTTCAAGCTCCATTTCGGCTGCTTTTGATCACTCTGTAGCAATAAATATTGACGGTGTCGTTGTTAACCGTGGAAGATTTATTCATAACTCTTATATGGATATGCAACAATTGGAGGTTCTTAAAGGGCCACAATCTCTTTACTTTGGAAAATCTGCAACTGCAGGTGTTGTGTCAATTACTACGAACGATCCTGGGGATGAGTTTGAGTTTGAAATCAGTGGAGGAGTAGAGACGGAACATGAAGGTACCTTTGCAGAAATGGTAATCTCTGGACCTTTGTCCGACACCTTTGGTGCGAGACTTGCAATCGGTATCACTGAAAACGACGAGATGTGGGAAAATTATTCCTATGCAAACGACCCAATGCCGTATGGCAACGGAACTCTACCTTATTTTGGAGATGACTCTCTTAACGCACGGCTAACTTTAGTCTGGAATCCGACAGAGAATTTTGAAGCAAAACTGAAATATACCTATTCGGAGTACAACAACAATGGTGGTGGAACTGCCTGGACAGAAGAAGTATGTCCTGAGGGTGCACACCAGCCAACTGGTATTCCTTCTGGAGGTACATACTTTACAACCCGTCAAGGTGCAGATGATTGTGTGATCAATGGTAATACCTCAAAGATCAACTTGGAACCTGGCTTGAGAGCAGGACTGCCATATGGCGGTGATGACGGAAAACCTTTTCTTCAGCAAGAAACAGATATGGTTGGTCTAACCTTGGTATGGGATATTAATGATCAACTCACACTTACCTCTGTCTCTAGTTTAGTAGAGCTTAATCATGTGGAACTTGATGATTACAGCTACGGTGCCGGTGTTTTCGGTGGGTTACATGCCAACAACTATGAACATAGTACCCAAGAGTTCCGACTTGCTAGCAACTACGACAGTAAGGTAAACTTTATGGCTGGTATCTTCTGGCAAGAAATTGAACAACAGTTTGATGCTTATCAGTACGCTTTCAACCTTTCCGTCATGCCTAACATTTTTGGACCAGCTCTAGCATATTTTGGTGCTTTTGATCTTACTACAGGACTTGTTGGCCCTGACCCAACGACAGGTAATATGTACGACTATAATAAGGATCACTACCTCGATACTGAGGTTATGTCTGCGTTCTTCGCAGTTTACTGGGATCTTAATGATCGAACAGAAGTCACTTTCGGGGCACGTTATACTGAGGAAGAAAAGAATGGACGCATAGAAATAGCATATGTTCATGCAGCAGCAGCAGCATTTGGTTTCGGTGGTCCACCTGTGATTGGTCCGCTTGAATTCGAGGATGACAACCTCTCTCCTGAAGTTGCAGTGAACTACTATATTAATGATGATGTCAGTGTCTTTGTAGCATACAAAGAAGGTTTCAAATCGGGCGGTGTTGATAACAGCGCATTACCTACTGCAGCCCTTAACCCGCTTTCACCCACTTTTAACGGGTTTGGGTTTCTAATTTATAATTCTGAAGAAGCAGAAGGGTTTGAAGTAGGGGTAAAAGCTAACCTCCTAGATGGGGCAATGCGTTTAAACGCTACGGCATTCTCTTATGAATATTCCGATCTACAGGTACAGTTGTTCGATTCAACCATTATCCAGTTCAAAACCTTTAATGCTTCTGCGCTAGAAACTCAGGGTTTTGAATTTGACGTACTATGGAACACTAATATAGACGGACTCACTCTACGTTCAGCATGGGCCTGGACTGATACCTCTTATTCGGAAGACTTCATTACTGCAACAGGTGAAAACCTAAAGGGTGAAGATGGTGTAGGTAGTGCTGATATTGCTGGCTTTGTTGGTTTTTCTTATGATAAACCTCTAACTAGTGGCTGGCGCATCAACCTTTCTGCAGATGCGCGTCACACTGGTGAATACAGCTGGTCAGCGTCGCTTGACCCATTCATGCAGGGGGATTTCTGGGTTAATGATGCTTCAATAAGCATCTATTCTGAAAGCGGTCGTCATGCGTTCAATATTATTGGCCGTAATATTGGTGATGAATACTATATTTTAGGTGGAGGCGCGATACCTGGAAGAATTCCTGCAGATAATACATCAGCAAATAGTCTCGATCAGGCCGCGACCACAAATCAGGGTCGAACTCTTTCACTGCAATATGTTTTCAAAATGTAAAATAATACGAAAGAATAAATCAAAAAGGGCTGTTCTTGAATGGCCCTTTTTTTATTGCCAAAATTATTTTTCTAAGGTGAAATACATTAACGAGGAGAAAAAAATGGAAGAAATGTCACAAAAACCAGCCAAGGAAACGCTTAATTACGTTTTTAATCAAACAATGTTGAGAATTAAAGATCCGGAAAAATCTTTAGATTTTTATACCCGTGTTTTAGGCATGACACTCTTAAAAAAATTGGATTTTCCCGAATACGATTTTTCTCTTTTCTTCTTAGGTTATGTTAGACCCGAAGATGATCCCATACCTGAAAACAAGCAAGAGCGATTCGCTTACGCGTTGAGTCAAAAGGCTGTTCTTGAACTAACCCATAACTGGGGGACAGAAAATGATGAAAACTTTTCTCACCATGATGGTAATTCTGATCCTAGAGGTTTTGGTCATATCGGAATAACTGTCTCAGATGTTTATGAGGCCTGTGAAAGATTTGAATCTTTAGGAGTAGAATTCCAAAAAAGACCAGATGATGGAAATATGAAAGGTCTCGCTTTTATTAAAGATCCTGATGGATATTGGGTTGAAATCCTCTCAGCTCGAGGATTGGCAAAAACAATTTAATAGCATTGTATCTTTTTCGATTTGAAGTCAGAAATTAAAGAAATAATTTCATCTCGCTTTTCATTAAGAATATTGTGACCGCCCTCAAATGAAAAACTCTCGGCTTGAGAAAATAATTCTAAAGCCCTTAAAATAGAGCTAGCAGGAACATCTTCATCGTCAATTGCATATGTTACATGCGTAGGAATTTGAAGTACGCTTAACTTTTTATAATCACCTAAAAAATTATGCTCAAGAAAATTTCTAAGCAAAGAGTTAAAGGAATTTTCTGTCCCCTTAATGCTGAATTGTTGAACAAAATGATTGACCTTCCCTGAATCATCTTCATCTTGCATCTCTGCCCCCCTAGTAATTGCCCTCTTAATAATTACAAACCTCAGGTAAAAATCCCAAACAAAAGGAAAATGCATGAAACCACTTAAACCTATCGTTTCTGCGCCTACAAACGGAACATTCAAGATTAAGGCTTCAATTTTCTCTTTATTCTTGGACGCATAATTAGAAGCTATTGCCCCGCCCATTGAGACACCCATAAGGGTTACCTTATCAAGGCCTAGGTGATCGATAAAGTTTTCCAATTGTCTTTGATACAAAGACATATTGTAATCACTTTTAGAACGGTCGGAATAACCTCTTCCAAAATGATCATAAATATGGACTTTAAATCCTATTGAACTTAAGGCTTCAGCTGTTTCTTTATAATAAAAGGAAGGTATAGAAAGACCATGAATTAAGATGAGAGGACAATCCTCTTCTGAACCATAGGTTGTATAGTAGGTGGCTCCATCTAAAGATTCAAAAAATTCGTATTCTGAATCTTTTTGTAAATCCTCGATTAAAATCTTTTCTCTGTTGTTTAATGAAAATATTATCAGAAAAAATCCAATAATGATTAAAAATGAAATAATTATCCAGTTGACCATATCAATACTCTTAGCGAGTATACAGCATCGGAGGGAGTTTCTTATGTCAATTTTGGATTTATTTAAGTTGGATAATCAGGTAGCGGTAGTAACAGGCGCAGGTAAAGGGATAGGTAAAGGAATAGCTGTATCCTTAGCGGAAGCAGGGGCGGATTTGGTTCTCGCCTCAAGAAACATTAAGGATTTGGAGGCCGTTCAAGAAGAAATAGAAAAAATTGGAAAACAAGCACTTAGTGTACCAACTGACGTTACAGACTCTTCGTCATTAGAGGCGTTGGGAGAAGAGGCAATAAAAAAATATGGAAAAATATCTATATGGGTAAATAACGCTGGAGGGCTTCCGGATGGAACTCCAAGGTATTTAACAAGAACTTCATCAGATCAATTTGAAGCACAAATCAATTTAAATCTTACAGCCGTTTGGTCGGGTTGTGTTATTGCGGCTAAAAATATGCCTGAAGGAGGTTCCATAATAAATATATCCTCAAGAGCTTCTAAGGATATGGGGCCGAATGTAAAAAACGGTCCTTATGCTGCATCCAAATCTGCAGTGAATAGCCTAACTGCAACCTTTTCAAAGGAGCTTGCTCCTAAGATTCGAGTCAACGCAATTGCACCCGGGCCAATTCCTACGGAAAATTTTATAGATTCAATGAATATGACTACACCTGAAAGAGAAGAAGAGATCAGAAAATATATTGCACTTCCACTTGAGCGCTGGGGAACGCCGAATGATATTGGAGCAGCATGTGTTTATATGGCTTCAGAAGCATCTAGCTGGGTCACTGGACAATGTTTGTATGTGTCAGGAGGGTCTTGATTTAGGTAAATCTATAAGAATTAAAAGGCCATTAGGCTTCGCATCCAATAATTTTAGTTTTCCGCGGTGGAATTTTACCACCGAATCTACAAGATTCAGCCCTAATCCGGATCCTTTTGTGTTTCGGCTTGAATCCAATCTGGTGAATCGATCCAAAACTTTTACTTTATCGGAATCCTTAATTCCCTGCCCGTTATCACTCACCCAAATAGAAATATCGTCAGAATTTTCCTTAGCTCCTAACACGACAACCGACCCCACTTCTTTGACACCGTAATTGATAGCGTTTTCTATAAGATTAGCTAAAGCTTGTGATAATAGATTCTTATTACCTAGAATTTTCAAACCTAGTTCTAGATCTTTTTTTAATAAAATATTTTTACCTTCTGTAATCGGCTCATATAAATCCACTAAATCATCTATTAACTCCTTAACATCAATGGAAGTCTTTTCTAAATCTGATGTTCCCGACTCGACTTTTGAAATTGATAAAATTGAATTAAAAGTTTTTATTAAATTGTCAGCTTCCTCTATGGCTTCTTGAATAGATTCCTTATATTGATTCTTTTCCGGGTCAGACATAAGAGTAACCTCTAGATTAGAACGAATCTTGTTTAGGGGGCTCCTTAAATCGTGGGCGAGGTTGTCAGTAACTTCGCGCATGCTTGTCATTAACTTGTTTATTCTATCAAGCATCTCGTTGAGGTTTGAAGAAAGCTTCCCAAGCTCATCGTTCCCTGAAGATGTTGGTAATCTTTGTGCTAAATCTCCATTCATAATTTCTTCGCTGGTTTTATTAATTGCTGATATCCGATTCAAGAAATTACGACTTAAAATATAACCACCAATTATTCCCAGAAACAAAATGAGAATAACCGACCCATATAAAGCCAGAAAAAATCTTTCCTTTAAATAAATCTCGTTATTTATAGAACGCCCTATTATAAGCCGATAACCACCTTGAAGGATAAACTCTCTACCCCTGGCGTAGCTTAAAGCCTCATTATCATCATTGAGGTTTTTGTAAATAAATTCTATCCATCCATCTTCGTCAGTTTTAACTCTTGTTAATTCTTTAGGATTATTAAAATTTCCTGTAATGAAATTCTCATTTTGATCCAATAACATATACAAGTTCGCAGTTGGTAATTTAGACTTGTTATCAACAGCAATTGCCAATGACCTAATATCCCTTGTTCTAAATCTTGAGGTATAAGCCCTCCTCAATTGTTCAACCTCTTGGATAATTTTATTATCCGATTCTACCTGCAGATCCCTTTCTGTCGTCCAATAGAGATAAAACAATACAAGGCTCACCGAAAGACTAAGAAGAATTGTATAAATAAAAATTAACCTGAAGCTGGTTAACCGGAATGGATTATTCATCGTATCGTAAAGCGTATCCCGCCCCTCTTTCAGTATGCAGCATTTGTTTGCCTTTAAAAGGTTTATCTATCTTTGATCTAAGACGCGAAATATGAACATCTATAACATTTGTTTGTGGATCAAAGTGATACTCCCAAACCCCTTCTAAAAGCATTGTTCTTGTAACCACCTGATTAGGTCTCCTCATCAGAAACTCCAAAAGACGATATTCTCTGGGCTGTAATTCTATTTTTTGTCCTTCTCGATGAACTTCTCTGGATAACAGGTCTATGCTTAAATCTCCAACTTCGAGCAATGTAGATGAACTTTCTGGTTGAGTGCGTCTACTAAGAGCTTCTATTCGTGCTAATAATTCTGAAAAGGAAAATGGTTTTGATAAATAATCATCAGCACCAAACTTCAAACCTTTTACTCTCTCATCAACTTCACCTAGAGCAGAAAGAACCAGTATTGGTGTATCATTACCTTCTTTTCTTAGCTCCTGTATTAAAGTAAGACCTTCAATCTTAGGAAGCATTCTATCGACAATCAAGACATCGAAATTCGAGTCTAAAGCCATATTCAAACCTTCTTCTCCATCTGAAGCATGGTCCGTAACATGACCGCTTTCTTTTAGCCCTTTAATTAAATAAGCAGCAGCGTCTTTATCATCTTCAATCAGCAAAATATGCATCACTATCTCCAATATTAGAATAATTCATATCTGCTATTAGTGTCATTCATTAATTTGACTGCGCTTGTTTTTTTTGGGAGGCTTAACATAAGCGCAGTCAAAAATGTCCTGCCCTTTCATTATGTATTAACTGGTTTTACTGTTTCATTTCTGTATTATTAATTTTTCGTAATGTATATTTCTAAATCGCAAAGAATAAAGAATGGATATCTTAAAAAATATTAAAGTATTGGATTTTGGTCGCTATATAGCTGGGCCCTATTGCGCTGCGCTTTTAGGTGATTTAGGGGCAGAAGTAATAAGGATAGAAAAATTAGTTGGTTCTGAGGATAGATACGTACACCCAATTGATAGTGATGGAGGTGAAGGCGCAATGTTCATGCAAATGAACAGGAATAAAAAAGGCATTACTTTGAACCCAACGAAAGAAGGTGCAAAAGAAATTGTTAAAAAGCTTACCGAAACGGCAGATGTCATAGTTGCTAATTTACCTCCACAAACACTAAAAAAAATGGGTATAGATTATGAAACTTTAAAAAAATATAACCCTAGAATTATTTTAACGACCGTGTCTGCTTTTGGTCACGGAGGACCTTATTCTGAAAGAGTTGGGTTTGATGGTGTTGGCCAAGCAATGTCAGGAGCAACTCATCTTACGGGCTACCCAGAAGAACCTGTAAAGGCCTATTCCCCTTATGTCGATTATGGAACAGCTTCTTTAACAGCAATGGGCACCTTAGCAGCAATTATTGAAAGAGAGAAAACTGGTAAAGGTCAAATAGTGGAAGGTGCATTATTTGCAACTTCGCTAGCTTTTATGAATACCCACATAATTGAGCAAGCAATTACTAAAAAAAATAGAAAGGCTATTGGAAATAAAAGCCCTTATGCTGGACCTGTCGACATTGTAAAAACGAAAGATGGTTGGATTGTTGTTCAAGTTCTAGGTGATCCGCTTTTTAAAAGATGGGTAAACTTAGTTAACGCAGAAGATCTTTTGGAAGATGACAGATTTTCAACTGACAACAAGAGAGGAGAAAATGCAGAAATTCTTAGTGAAAGAACTCAAAAATGGAGTAAAAACTTTACAAACGAACAAGCACTAAAACTCCTATCAGAAGCCCAAGTACCTGCAGGCCCTGTCAACAATTTACAGGATGTTCTTGACGACCCCCATGTAAAAGCGATGAATTTTTTCGAAGAATTGGATTATCCAGGTCTTCCTAAATCTGCACCAGTTATGGGCTTACCTATAAAGTTATCTAACTCTGAAAACCGTATTCAAAAGAGGCCACCAAGACTAGGTGAAAACACAGACGAAATATTACAAGAACTAGGATTCTCAAAGGAAGAAATTTCGAATTTCAGAGACAATAAGATTATTTAAAGCCGATAAAATTTGTAAAATTTTCAATATCTTCCCTTTTACTGCGGAAACTATTAATTGGTTCACTTGTATCGGCATATCCTATCCCCATTCCGCAAAACAACATAAGCTCTTTTGGGATTTTTAGAAATTCACCTATAGACTTATACCATAAAGCCCATGCCTCTTGAGGAGCAGTATGAAGACCTCTTTCCCTTGCAAGAAGCATAATTGATTGTATAAACATTCCCAAGTCAGACCATTGCCCTTCTTGCATTTGTCGATCGATAGCAAAAAACATTGCAACAGGTGCTCCAAAAAATTCAAAATTTTTCCTAAATTGCTTTAAACGTCCTTTTTTATCTTCCTTTGGAATTTTGAGGACACCATACATGTCTTCACCCACCTCTTTTCTTCTTTCTTCATAAGGGTCTTTTAAATTTGGGGGGTAAATTTTGTACTCCGTACCTTCTCCAAAAGGATTTTTTTCGATTTTATCTGCAATATTTTTTTTGAATTTTTTCAATGGATCGCCTGAAACTACCCACATATGCCAAGGCTGTAAATTTCCTCCAGAAGGAGCCCTTTTAGCAACATTTATTATTTCTTCTATTATCTTTTTGTCGACTTTTTTATCAAGAAAGGCTCTACAAGTTAACCTCGTGTCTATTGCCTCACTAACCGAATTTGATTTTTTTGAAATATTTCTCATAAGAATTAACCTCGGTCTTCTTGCGTGCTTTCATGCCATCTTTTTAGTAGGTTTCTTTCTATAGCAGTCATTAGCATAAATAATGTAATTCCTAACAATACCAATAGCATTAAACCCGCAAAAAGCTTAGAAATATCTAATCGATTTCCAGATTCAATTATTGTCCAAGCTAGCCCTTTTGAGCTTCCTGTTCCTGCAACAAACTCTGCAACAACCGTTCCAATTAAAGCTAAACCTATAGATGTCTTCATTCCAGTTAATATATAAGGTAAAGCAAAGGGTATTCTAAGTTTTGAGAGTATTTGCCACTTCGAAGCTCCATTTAGAAGAAATAGATCCAACAAGTTCTGATCGACAGATTTAAAGCCTAAATTAGTATTTGCAAGCATAGGAAAAAAAGCAACTATTACTGAAAGTATCAATATTGCAAGTTCCGCATTATCTAAGCCCACCCATATTAATATCAATGGTGCAATAGCAACTACCGGTGTTACCTGAAAAATAACTGTAATTGGATAAAGAGAACTTTCAAGAATCTTAGATAATGAGAAAACTATAGCTAAAAAAAGTGAAACAAAAAAAGCAATTACAAACGCGTAAATAGTAATTCTTAAAGTTATTAAAGCAGAACCCAAAAGATCGTTAAAGTTACTGTGTAGAGATAAAAATATATCTGTCGGGGCTGGTAAAATGTAGATAGGTATATTGGAGGAATATACAAAAATCTCCCAAATAGCTAATAGAGCTATCAGTGCAATAATTGGAGCCAAATAATTAAAGATATTCTTCAAGGATTTTCCTCTCTCGCCAAAAGATTATATACTGTCTTATTCAGATCTAAGAGTTGCTGTGAGTTCCTGAAGTCTTGGTCAAAATTCTCCTTAAAAATTTTCTTGTCCGAAATAATTTTACCCGGTCCCCCAGATAAAACAATTACTCTTTCAGATAAATAAACGGCCTCACTTACAGAATGTGTAACAAGTAAAATAGTAAATTTTTCTCTCATCCAAATTTTTAACAAATCTTCTTCAAGCTTTCTTCTTGTAATTTCATCTAAAGCTGCAAATGGCTCATCAAGCAACAAAAGATTGCAATCCGTAACCATAGACCGAGCTAAAGAAACACGCATTTTTTGTCCTCCGGATAATTCCCCAGGAAATGAATTTTCTTTTCCTTCTAAACCAACTTTCTTGATCCATTCTGCTGCCTTTTTTGTAGATATACTTCTTCTCACTCCATTTAATTCCAAGGGAAGAATTATATTATCAAGTACATTCCTCCAAGGCATGAGCGTGGCATCTTGGAAAACGAAACCGATAGATGGAGGTTTATTGTTTTTATAAGTAATTTCTCCTCTGGAAGGACTAATTAATTTTGATGCTAACCTCAGGATTGTTGACTTTCCTGAGCCAGAAGGACCCAATATAGAAATGAACTCACCCTCTTCAACTTCTATACTTATGTCAGCTAAAACTGATTTATCATAATTTTTAAAAACATTAGTGAATTTTAACATTAGTTATTATCTTTATTTAAAAAATCTAAAGTAAAAGCATCTTCCCAATTAAGATCTTTCTCGTAAACACCATTTTCAGACATAATCTTAAAAAAATCACTCCAGATCTTATTTTCCATTAACCCTACATCCCTCTTGAGAATATCATTTGATATTAGGTTGTATTGACGTATTTTTTCAATTGCTTGTAATAAGATTTCTTCAGTCATCTCCCTATTCTCTCTCATAATAAGCTGATTTCCTTTATCTGGATTATCATAAATATAGCTTTTCCATCCTTCTATACTTGCTTCAACAAAGTCTTTAACGACGTTGGGTCTTTCCTTAATTATCTCTCCGCTTGCTAAAATCATTGCTCCATAGCTTGGATATCCATAATCTGCGAGAAGAAATATCTTCGGCAATTTCCCTAATTCTTTTTCAACCAAGTAAGGTTCAGATGTAAGATAGCCCTGTTGAATGGCTTCTTTATTGGTTATAAAAGGCGCTAGGCTAAAAGTTTTTTTCCTGATTTGACTGTCAGAAAAAGAATATTTTGATTTCAACCATAACCAAAAAGCTCCAATACTTGCTTCTGAAATCATGATGGGTTTATTTTGCATACCCCCAATTGTCTCTACAGATGATAAAGGATGAGTCATGATAATTTGTGGGTCTTTTTGAAATGAGGCCATAACGGCTTTACCTGGTAAACCATTAGCAACCATATTCAGAGGAATAAAGCTATTAGAACCAATACCGAAATCTACTTCTCCGAAAGCCAATAATCGCGGTATATTGACGCCAGCATTTCCTTGAATAATCTTAACCCGTAGCCCCTTTTCTTCATATAATCCTAAGGCTAAGGCTTGGTAAAAACCCCCTTGTTCGGCCTGTGCCCTCCAATCTGTTGCAAATCGAATATCTATTAATTCTTCAGCCTTGCAAAGAGAGTTTGTTAATAGAGATAAGAAAAAAAATGTAAATAAAGCCTTTTTCACAAAATTACTCCTTCTCGGGACCAATGATAATTGTAGGTACAGAAAAAGGCGCATCTTTAATTGTGGACACTAATGTACCTTCTTTACGACCTTTTCTTATTGGTGAAATATTAAATCCTCTTTTGGACAACCTTTTGTGGTTAAGGCTCATTGAATCACAATGCCATCCAATTCCTGAATAAGAATTTTTATTTATCTTGGTGTCTTCCACAATTTCAATTGTGACACCTCCTATTCTAAAAAACATCATACGAATTTTTCCTTGTCCAAAATCAAATTCTTGATCCAATGCCAATCTAACGCCTAGCTTACTTTCAAACAATTCTTTAAGATTTTCCATTTCGGATGAATAAACAACTACTTGATTGATTTTGGTAATTACATCTTCACCAAAATCACGAATCTCTATTTCTGAAGATTCAGAAATTAAGATTCTAAGGTCACAAGTCTTATTTATTGGGAAAGAAAAGAACCTTATTTCTTGTTGAACCTTATCTTTATCTTCTTGAAATCCGGAATTGATCTTGGAGGGATTCAAACCTAATTCAGAGAATTTTTTATAATCATTTAAAAAATCATTTGAGCCAAGACAGATTGTGAAGATAGATTCATTTTGATGTTCGTAGTCAAAAGAGTTCTCATAGACATTTTTTGCATCTGCATTAATTGATAATAGATGAACTTCAGCATTTAGGAGCTCAAATACACTGCTTTTAAAGCCCAGTTCGGGAATATTTAAATTTGAAGTCTCTTTAAATCCTAAAAAAGAAGAAATGTTTAAACTGTCCTCTTCTAGGTTCTTGGACAAAAACATAATATTTTTGAATTGTGTTAGCACGAGATTATATTATTACTTTAAAGTAGTCGTTGTATTGTTTTTCTTTAATAAAAATAAAGCTATTGGTAAGCTTATATCATGAACAAAGATATCATCACAAAAATTAAAGCAATTATTGGAAGTAAAAATATTCTTCTAGATGAAGCTGAAAAGAATAAATATTTATCAGAGTGGAGAGGGCGTTATCAGGGAAAAGCTTTGGCCATAATCAAACCTAATTCTTCTTTTGAGATATCAAGAATTATGCGGTTATTCCATGAAGAAAATATCAAGGTCATCCCTCAAGGCGGAAATACCGGTTTAGTTGGTGGTCAAATATCTTTTGATGAAAATCATATTGTGCTGTCTATGGAAAGATTAAATAATATTAGAGAAATAAACATATTAAATAATTCTATCACAGCTGAATCTGGAGTTCTTCTTTCTATCATTCATAATA
>JAYYUG010000007.1:0-40930 GCA_036344135.1 Pseudomonadota bacterium
GACTGCATAAAAGTCCAAGTGAATAAGCGTCTTCAATAGCCATACAACCCCCTTGACCCAAAAAAGGAACCATAGGATGGGCGGCATCTCCTAAAAGGGTAATTTTTTGAGTAAACAATGTTTTTAGTGGAGGTCTGACATAGATTCCCCATTTATAAGGTTTGGAAGAGGTTTTTAGCATGGAAAAGATGGATTCATCATAAGAACTAAATTCTTTCAAAAGTTCTTCAAAGGTCCCCTCTTTTTTCCAAGATTCTTCTTGTAAATTTTCCGTTTTGACAATACCCACAAAACTTGTGTCACCGTCATCATTGATCGGATAACTGACGATGTGACTGTTCTTGCCCAGATGAAATTCAACGCTTTTGCTGTTAGATTTTCCGATACCACGCCAAGCGTTATATCCGCTATATTGAGGCTCAAAAGATTCCAAAAAATATCGTTCCCGGATGACGGATTTTATTCCATCGCATGCAGCAATGTGCTTAACCTTGTAAGACTTTGTATTAGAAAAAGAAACTCGATCTTCAGATTCATTAATATTTTCCAGTTCATGGCCAAAAAGAATTTTTCCCCCCAAAGACTTATATTTTTCTTGAAGAGTTTTGACTAATTTTTGCCGGCTCATTGAAAAAAAGGGTGATGGGATTTCATTGAAAAAATGGAGATGGCTTGCCTGCAATTCAAAGAAGGATTTGTTATTATGTTTAAAGATTACTTTTTGTGGCGAAAAGGAATTTTTTTTGATTTCTTCTATAAGGCCTAACTGATCAAGAGGAATTAAGCCGTTGCTCGAAATTGATATTCCAGCTCCGTATTCACTTATATCAGAGGACTTTTCAAAAATAATTGTCTCAACACCCATTAATTTGAGTGAACAACCAAGAGTTAATCCTGATATTCCTGCGCCTATTATGGCGATATGTGAAGAAAATTCATTCATAATTAATCTTCTTTCAATTTTTACAGAACCAAAAGTAAACGTAATCCAACAAATATTACCAGTGCAGCTGTTAAACGCCTAACCACAATTGGACGAAAAGCCTGAATTCCTAAATGGGTCCCGATTTGTCCTCCTATCAATACGACCGGGAAAAGCCAAATATACTGAAGGGTGCCATCGAATATTTCTGCGTTGTTGTTTTTCATAAATTGTCCAGTCAATCCTGCGATGGAGTTGAAGAATATGAAAACGCTTGCAAAGGCGGCTATATTTTTTGAAGGCATTATCTTTGATAAGTGCAAAAGTGGAGAAAAGAAAATACCTCCACCTATACCCACAAGACCAGAAAGAAAGCCAAGAGGGACACTAACACATGACCACAAAAAAATTCCTAATCTTGTTTGAATAATATTCGAGAATTCCGTTATCTCTTTTTGTCTAAAAATTAGTAATATTCCTGAAAAGAGCAACGACGCGCCCAACATCAAGAGAAAAGCCTCTTTACCTATTATGGTATTGCCTCCCAACCAAGCGAAAGGTACAGAAACTGCAATTAATGGAAGGGCTAGGCGCCAAGGAATTAGGTCTTTTTTTTGGTATCGAATTACTCCTCCGGTGACGACAATTAAATTACAAAATAAGGTAATCTTGGGTATCAATTGGTAATCAACATTGGAAATAATTAGAAGGGCACTGTATGTTGATCCACCACCAAATCCAACAGAGGCATAAAGTATCGCAGTAATTAAGAAATAAATGATCGTGTAAATCATAAAAATATGATCCTTGGGATAAGCTAGATTATGTACATGTCAGAAATAGTACAATTTATTGTCCTATCTATTTGTAAGATTAAAAAGGTTTATCGCCAATAATTGTCACTCTTTCAACTTTTCGTACATTTGGCCAATAATCTGAGACAGCATAATGTTGACAAGATCTGTTATCCCAAAAAGCTATCGAGTTTTTCTCCCATTTAAACCTGCATTGATACTCCGGGGTATTAATCTGATTGTATAAATAACTGAGCATGCGTTTTGACTCTTTTTCAGAAAAATTCTCTATATATTCTGTGAAAGCAATGTTTACATATATGGATTTTTTGCCCGTATCAGGGTGAGTCCTAATTACCGGGTGACGAGGTTTCGGGAACTTTTCATTAAATTCATCAATTTCTTCTTCAGTTTTACCATCTTTTATCATTCGATTACGAAAAACAGAAAAATCATGGACCGCAATTGTTCCATCAAGTTCTTCTTTGATATGTGCTGGTAAATTTTCATAAGCCATTTCCATATTTGCAAAAAGCGTATCACCTCCTATCTCAGGTGTTTCTATCATTCTCAGAATTGATCCTAATGATGGTTCCAGACGCCAAGTTACATCTGAATGCCAAGCGTTTTCTCTTCCTTTTTTTTCTTTATTATGTGTAATTCTAAGAACTTCAGGATATTTTTTATTATTTACTCCCAATGGTGCGAAAGGATGAATTTCAAGCTCACCAAAATATCTACCGAATTTCATATGTTCCTCGGTGGTAAGATTTTGATTACGAAAAAAAATTACATTATAAGTTAGCAAAGCATTATAAATTTGATTTTGTGTTTCTGTATTAAGATCTTCTTTTAAATTAATTCCCTCAATAATTGCTCCTATTCCTGGCGATAATCGAGCAATAGAGAACGGAAGGTCGCTTTGCTCAAACTCTTCATGAGTATATTGTTTTAATTTTTTTAACATCTTGTTTTTTCTTGAGATTAGGGGAAAATTTTAATTTCGTCACCTTCTTTCCAAAGATCATATTTTTTCATAATTTCATTTAGCAAATTAGAATCCAAAAAATCTGACAGCCAGAGTTGGATATTTTTATGAGGCAGTTGATCAAACCATTCGGGATCCGCTATTCGAAATTGTCTTATAAAAGGAAGTAAAGCAATATCTACGTATGAAATTTTATCATCAAAAAGATATTTTGAGTTTTCAAGTTCTTTTTCAATCATTTCTATAAAAGTTAAGCATTTCTCTCTATGAGATTTAGGGTCTTCATTGTCGTATCTTTTTGAGTATTTATACCGATCCAAATGGTGCTTAAACTCACCATCATTGAACTTTATTAATTCCATTGTTTTTTCGGTGTTTTTTGATCTTTTCCAATCATAGGGATCATTTAAATTTAATGCCCAATTAATTACATCCAGACTTTCATCAACCACTTTTCCCGATTGGAGAATTAGAACAGGAACGGTTCCTTTTGATGAATATTCAAGCATTGAAGGGGGTTTGTCCCTTAAAAGAACTTCACGGATTTCGCATTTCTGGTCGCCTATATAAACTGCCATCCTTGCTCGCATAGCATAAGGACATCTTCTGAACGAATAAAGTATTGGTAGATTATTTTTTTTGTTGAGAACCAAGATGTTTTTCCCCTCTTTTTTTCGCTAGGTCCATTTGATTTTGTCTCGATCGGAAACGTAACTTCTTTTCTTCGCTAGTTTTATCAT
The DNA here is from genome assembly GCA_036344135.1 of Pseudomonadota bacterium. Taxonomy (GTDB): domain Bacteria; phylum Pseudomonadota; class Alphaproteobacteria; order MED-G09; family MED-G09. The sequence continues at coordinate 3,445 of JAYYUG010000007.1, forward strand.
AACAGTACTGGCAACTGACGCCCTTTAAATAATGTTTGTTCTGCTTCTCTTGTTCGGTTATAGGCATTCTACAGGCATAACACATATCGTAAGATCCCGAACCCAATTCGTGATCAAGAGCTACCCTATGATCAAATACAAAACACTCTCCTTCCCACATACTTTCTTCTTTCGAGACAGTTTCTAGATATTTTAGTATGCCCCCCTTAAGATGATATACATTTTCATACCCCTCTTCCTTCAAAAGTGAGGAAGCTTTTTCGCAACGAATCCCACCAGTACAAAACATCGCTATCTTTTGATCTTTATTCTTAACTTCTTTTTTAAATTCTTTTACCCATTTTGGAAATTCTCGAAAAGATTTAGTTTTTGGAATAATAGAGTCTTTAAATGATCCTATTTTTGTCTCATAGACATTACGAATATCAATTACTGTAACCTCTGGGTCCGAAATCAATTTATTCCAATTATTAGGGTCAATATATTCTCCGACAATTTTGTTAGGATTAATATCTGGTACTCCAATTGTAACTATTTCATCTTTAATTCTTACCTTCATTCTATGAAAAGGTTGTTTGTGTGTGTTCGAAAATTTTATTTCTAGCCCTTTAAAACGATTATCTTTGTTCAGAATTTCGGTAACAAATTCGACATCTCTTTTATTTCCAGCTATCGTACCGTTTATACCTTCAGCGGCTATTAGAATAGTTCCCATGACGTTGTTTTTTGTGCAGATGACATTGAGGAACTCTTTTGTGCTTACAAGATCGTGTAATTGTACAAACTTATAAAGTGATGCTACTAAAATGCTAGTATTTCTCTGGTTTTTCATGAATAATCCATTTTCGAATAATAATATAAAATAAAAACTATTTTTTTATCAACACTGAAAATAAGTTAATTTTTTACTTTTTTATTACAACTATATAGTATAGAAAAGTGTCAATACTTAAGTGAGGAAAATAAATGCCTACAGGAATAGTAAAGTGGTTCAATGGCAGGAAAGGTTTCGGTTTTATCGAACCTGAAGATGGAGGTAATGATGTTTTTGTGCATATTACTGCCGTTAAAGATGCTGGCATTGATCGTTTGCAAGATGGTGATCGGGTTACTTATGAGCTTATTGAAAACAGAGGTCGGATGGCAGCTGGAAGTATTGTAATTACAGGGTCTGGAGAGCAAACAGCATCTGAAGAAGCATCTGAAGAAGCACCTGAAGAGGAGCCTTCCGAAGAAGAAGTAACCGAAGAAGAGTCTTCTGAAGAAGAAGCACCAGCAAACGAAGCATCTGAAGAGGATAATGATTCCAAAGAATAGTCTTAAGATAATTAATATAATCCATAGATATAAATGTAATTAAGAGAAATAGTGAATTTTAAGCTTTCTCTTTTATATAAAATTTTAATATCATAGTTTTAGTAAATTTAAAAAGTGAGGAAAATATGCCTACAGGAATAGTTAAATGGTTCAATGGTCAAAAAGGGTACGGTTTCATAGAACCTGAAGATGGCGGGAGTGACGTTTTTGTTCACGTTAACGCTGTTAATGAAGCTGGAATTGGACATTTGAATGAAGGTGATAAGGTGTCTTATGAGCTTGTTGAAAACAGGGGTCGCATGGCTGCTGGAAGTCTCTCAATGTTGGGACAAGAAGCAAGTTCTGAAGAATAATCTATAGAACTAAGTCTAATACCTAGATATAATTTTAATTGATAGAGCTTCTGAATTTCAGGCTTTCTCTATTTACCCATTCTTCAAAGTTAGCTTCTAATATAATTAATGGAAGTTTTCCGTTATCCAATATGAAATTGTGAAATTCTTTAATATCAAAATTGTTTTTTAGAGTCTCTTTCGCTTTCTTTCGTAATTTAAGGATTGAGAGCATGCCAATTTTGTAACTACAAGCCTGTCCAGGCCAAGAGATATACCTTTCAATTTCTGCTATGACAGAACTTTGCGCTTTTCCTGTAATGTTTATCATGTATTCAATTGCTTCTTCTCGGGTCCATCTTTTGTAATGAATGCCGGTATCCACTACTAATCTTACTGCCCGAAATAGCTCAGATTGTAAGAATCCTATTTGATCATAAGGGTCATCCGAAAGACCAGATTCTACCGCAAGTTTTTCTGCATAAAGAGCCCATCCTTCAGTGTACGCAGTGGCATTCACTCCGAATTTTCTAAATAAATTTAGCTGGTTATTCTCCTGACTGAGAGCGATCTGAAAATGGTGTCCCGGTATTGCTTCGTGAAATGCCAAGGTTTTCATACTGAACTTAGGTGTAGCTTTAATATCATAAAGGTTAGCATAAAAGATCCCGGGACGACTTCCATCGAGGGTCGGGCTTCGATAATATCCCCCAGCCGCGTTTTTTTCTGAATAAGAGGGCACAGGTTTAACTATTACTGGGGCCTTAGGTAATCTAGAAAAATAGTCACCCATTTTTTTATTGGCTTCTTTAATAATATCAAAATACGTTTGGATGATGTCATCTCTTGATTTTTTATTATCTTCGTAGAGGAAGCGCTTATCCATATTTAGCTCAATTAATGTTTTTCCAACACTTTCTAATTCTGAGTATCCTTGCGATTCCAATATTTTTACAATTTCTTTAGTGATGCGGTCTACCTCAGCTAGACCTATTTTGTGTACTTCCTCAGGAGTAAAGTTAGACGTGGTAAGTCTTCGCAGCCGTAAGGCATAAAAATTATCTCCATCAGGGAGGCTCCACACACCGTGATACTGATTCGCTAGGGGCAAGATAGTGTTCATATGATCCAGAATCTTTTGATATGATGGAAAAACATTATTTTCCAATGCAACCACAGCTCTTTTTTTGAAATCAACTACAATGCTTTCTTCAAGATTTAAATTTCTTAATTTTGTCGCCAAAATCATTACCAGTGGGTGCTCCTCTATTGGTATTTCTAATATATTGTTAATCTGCTCAATGACCCTTTTGACCATAAAAGTTGGAGGAAAGATTTTTAGCTCTTTCCTCAATTCCATCTTTTCAAGGATCTGGTTAAAACTCACGGGAATTTTATTTAGTCTAGAAATATAATATTCCCCATCCTTTTCATCTTTTATTGGGTGAATATCCGTCATAAACTCAATGATCTGGGTATGCGCCCCATTCATCTGTCTGAGTGGGTAGCTATGATAAGGATACTTAATTCTCTCTTTGATATCGTTTTCGAATTGAAACAAAGCAATTTTCTTAGTTGCTAGATCCCTCTCGTTTAAATCATCGTTGTCGTAGGAATTGATCATTTTGTACAAACGTTTTATTTTTTTAAGATCTTTTTGATCCTTTTCAAGGGAATCGTTTGAAAACTTTCCGTTATGAGATCTCACTCCATATTGTTCAAGCACGCCCAGAGAGGTTAGATATTCAGGACTTTCTAAGGCTTCAATTATTATATGTCTGGAAAGTAAGTGGTTAATAGAAAAAGGCGTCAAGAAAAATAGTTTCACTCCGTAAATTGCAATAACAATTCCGAACATGGCTACTAGTAAAAATACTGCTCTTTTAATCATTTTCTTATATTTATTATTATATAAATCTATTTAAATTAATCTAGATATCAACTAGATAAAACTTATATTCATTAGTTTTTTTTGATAGCCTAATATTATGAGAATGTTTGTTTTCCATATTATCTTCCTTTTTTCTTCAACGGTTATTGCGTCTGAGGGTTTTCATATTAATAAGGAGGATATCGGAAGGCATATAAGTATCCTGTCTTCGGATGAGTTTTTAGGTAGAGCGCCCGCGACTCAAGGTGGAGAAAAAACAAAAGATTATATTGCAAGTCACTTCAAGAATTTTGGTCTAGCGCCAGGAAATGGAAACAGTTTTTATCAAACCGTTAATCTGGTTGAAAGTTCAGTTTTACCAGGAGGATATCTAGAAATATCTCAGGACTCAAAAAAAAGAAGACTTCAATTAGGATCGGAATGTGTGTATGCGACAAAAAGATTGGATGAAAATATCAATATTGAAAAAAGTGAAATGATTTTTGTGGGTTTTGGGATTGTTGCTCCAGAGTACGGTTGGAATGATTACAAAAATTTGGACGTAAGGGGAAAGACAGTAGTTATTCTTGTTAATGATCCTGGATTTTGGACTGAAGATCCGAATTTGTTCAAGGGAAAGGCTATGACATACTACGGTAGATGGACCTATAAATATGAAGAGGCTGCAAGGCAGGGTGCCGCCGCGGTTCTTATCATTCATGAGACCGCGCCTGCGGCATATCCATGGGGAGTTGTTGAAAATAGTTTCACGGGACCCCAGATTGATCTTATCAGATCTAATTTGACAACGGATAGAGTTAAACTTGAAGGATGGATTACCTATGATGTTGCGGTGAAATTATTTTCTGATGCCGGATTAGATTTTGAAGAATACAAAATGAAAGCGCTTTCGGATAATTTTCAAGCTACTGCCATGGGAAATTTGCAACTCAATGCCAATTTTTCTAATTCTATACGAACTAGCAATGATGAGAACTTAATAGGAATTGTTAGGGGTAAAAATAGACCGGATGAATATATTTTATATATGGCTCATTGGGATCACCTTGGCCAGATAAAAACCCAAGATTCTTTGGATAATATTTATAACGGTGCTGTGGACAACGCAACAGGTGTTGCGGTCATTCTTGAAATAGCTGAAGCTTTTTCTGACCCCCACACCAGACCGGACAGGTCGATTATCTTTCTGGCTGTTACGGCAGAAGAATCTGGATTATTAGGCTCAGCTTTTTTTGCTGAAAACCCTGTTGTCCCGTTATCCTCAATTGTTGGGGGTATAAATTTTGATGCTTTGTTTCCTACAGGACCTGCACGTGACATAACAGTCGTTGGTCTTGGTTCCTCAGAAATGGAGGATATATTGAGAACTATAGCCTCTAAATCTGGGCGATACTTGGTGCCTGAATCCCGGCCAGAATGGGGGCTTTTCTTTCGTTCGGATCATATTAGTCTAGCAAAGAAGGGCGTTCCTATGCTTTATCTTGATTCAGGAATCGACTTGATAGAAGGCGGAAAAGAAAGTGGCATGGCATACGTCAACGATTATACCACTAAAAGGTACCATAAGCCATCGGATGAATATTCTAAAGATTGGGATTTACGAAGCATGGTTGAAGATGCAAAATTAGGCTTTTCCCTTGGATTAGAAATCGCGAACAGTGAAATTTGGCCAAATTGGTATCAAGGGAATGAATTTCGACCCATTCGTGACGCACAAATGGAAGATAAAAAATAAAACACCGATCAATTTTGTAAATTTTTTTATGTGTACAAATTATGATAGTGTAAGCTCAGTTTTTTTGAATAATCATAAAAAAACGATTATTAATCACGGTCCCTTAGCTCAGCTGGATAGAGCACTGGTCTTCGAAACCAGGTGTCAGAGGTTCGAATCCTCTAGGGACCGCCACCTAATTGTGTTAAGTAAGTTTTAAAAAAAACATGTTGGTCTTATGAATAAATTGCAGTTGCCTGGCATTAGTCCTTCCCTATTATCACTAATAGGAAATACTCCCTTGGTGGAGGTAAAAAAAATTGACACGGGGCCGTGTCGGTTGTTTCTGAAGATGGAATCCCACAACCCAGGCGGATCTATTAAGGACCGAACGGCTTTATATATCATTGATCAGGCCGAAAAAGACGGGCTATTACAAAAGGACGGTGTCATAGTTGAGGCTACCGCAGGCAATACAGGCATTGGTTTGGCATTGGTTGGTATTCTAAAGGGTTATAGGGTAATTCTGGTTATTCCTGACAAGATGAGTATTGAAAAGGTAGCACATTTAAGGTCTTTAGGAGCTGAAGTAATTTTTACTCGCTCTGATGTATCCAATGAACATCCTGATTACTATCACAACGTCGCTGAAAAAATAGTTTCTGATATTCCCGAAGCCTTTTACGCTAACCAATTTAACAACCCGGCAAATATAATGGCTCATGAGAAAACAACTGGCCCAGAGATATGGAGACAAATGGCAGAACAAATTGATACTTTTGTTGCTGGAGTAGGTACTGGTGGAACTATCACTGGAGTGGGTCGTTTTTTGAAGATGGTTTCTCCAAAGACGAAAATTGTGGCTGCTGATCCTGAGGGATCGGTTATCAATGATGCAGTAAATAAGGGGTCGTATAATTATCAGGGCGGATCTTGGTTTGTTGAAGGTATCGGGGAGGATTTTGTGCCTAATAATTGCGATCTTTCAGTAGTAGATGAATCCATTTCTGTTTCTGACAGGGATGCCTTTGAGACAATTCATCAGTTGTTGCAACAGGAAGGAATTTTAGCAGGATCATCGTCAGGAACACTAGTTTCTGCTGCTATTCAATGGTGTAAATCCCAAAAAGAACCGAAAAGAGTTGTTACCCTGATATGTGATACTGGTAACAAATACTTGTCCAAGGCGTATAATGAGAAATGGTTAATACACAATGATCTTATTAATAAAAAACCTAAGGGAAATTTGCAGGACCTAATTGCTTTCAGGGCCGATAAAAATCAAGTTATAAGTGTTAAACCAGAAGATACTTTGGCGACTGCATATAACAGGATGAATAACTCTGATGTTTCTCAGTTACCTGTAATAGAAGATGATTTAATAGTAGGCATGATTAGTGAAGGAGATCTTCTAGAATATTGTGCAAATAACTCTGAAGGATTCAATTTACAAATTTCTTCATGTATGCAGACGGAGATAAATATTTTAAAAGTTCAAGACTCCATTGAGGACTTGGTAGACATTTTAAAACTTGATAAAACAGCAATAATCTTAGACGATAAAAAATTCATAGGAATGATAACAAAGATTGATTTGTTGGCTTATTTAAAAAGAAATTAATAAAACGATTATGAGTAGAAAAAATAAAAAAGGTTTTGACACAAGGGCTATCCACTCAGGACAGGAAAATGATCCTACTACTGGGGCAGTGATGACCCCAATATATGCCTCGTCAACATTTGCTCAGGAAAGCCCCGGTGTTCATAAAGGTTACGAGTATTCACGGAGCTCTAACCCCACGAGAAAAGCGCTAGAAGATTGCATTGCGGATCTAGAAAATGGAGGTACAGGCCATGCATTTTCATCGGGTATGGCGGCTACATCTACCATTTTAGAGCTGCTTAACTCAGGCGATCACTTAGTTGCGTGCAATGACTTATACGGTGGAACATATCGTTTGTTTGAGACAATACGTAGCAGAACATCAGGAATAAGTTCAAGTTTTGTAGATTGCTCAGACCTCAAGGAAATAGAGAAAGCTATTAATAAAAATACTCGGTTATTATGGATTGAAACACCGTCAAATCCGCTTCTTAAGGTTTTTGACTTAACCAAAATAATAGAGGTGGTTAAGGGTAAGGGTATCATAACCGTTTGTGATAATACTTTCTGCTCTCCTTGGGCTCAAAATCCATTGGATCATGGTTTTGATATTGTTATGCATTCGGCATCAAAATATATTTGTGGACATTCGGATGTTATTGCTGGAATTGCAGTAGTTTCTTCGGAAAGGAAAGATCTTTCTGAAGAGATGCATTATTTATTGAATGCCAGTGGCGGAATTACAGGACCTTTTGAAAGTTTTCTTCTTCTCAGAAGCCTAAAGACTTTACCGGTACGCATGCAAAGACATTGTGATAATGCAATGAAGGTTGCGCAATTTCTAGAATCACATCCTAAGGTGTCTGAAACCATTTATCCAGGGCTAGAAAGCCATCCTCAATATGAGATAGCCAAAAAACAAATGCGAGGGTTTGGAGGAATGATAAGTTTCGTAGTCAATGGAGGAATGAAACAAGCTATTGAAATCCTTCAAAAATTAGAAATTTTTACCTTAGCTGAGAGTTTAGGAGGGGCAGAGAGTCTTGCCGGTCATCCAGCAACAATGACCCACGCATCAATTCCTAAGCATATTCGCGAATCTATAGGAGTAGGTGATGGTCTTATTCGTTTATCAGTCGGGATTGAATCTGTGGATGATTTAATTACCGACTTAGAACAAGCTCTTGGTTAAAACAGTCCATAACATTAACTCTCAAATTGTTAGGATCAATGGATGAACAAAATCTTATGGAAACCAAAACCTGAGGATATTATCCAATCGAATATGTTGAAGCTTGGAAGAAAGTCTAAGGTCTGGAGTAATGTGAAAACATTAAATTATAAGAAATTACATAAGTGGTCAGTTCAAAACCCCAAAGAATTTTGGTCTTTACTTTGGGAGGACGCAGATATTATAGGAGAATCTGGCAGCATTATTTATCAACATAATGACAATATACGTATGAGTGAATTTTTTCCTGATGGAAGATTAAACTATTCAGAAAATCTTTTATCTGGAGATGAAAATAGGGAAGCAATAGTTTTTTATGGTGAAGGTAGACAAAAATGTTCAATGACCCTTAAAGAGTTAAGGGCAAATGTTGCTTCTTTGTCCGCATGGTTTTTAAAGAAAGGCGTTAAAGAGGGAGATCGTGTAGCAGCTCTTTTACCCAATTGTCCTGAAACTGTAATTGCTATGTTGGCGACGTCATCGATTGGTGCAATCTTTACATCCTGTTCTCCAGATTTTGGCGAGGAAGGCATCATCGATAGATTTGGGCAATGCGAACCTTCTATATTAATAGCATGTGATGGATATGGTTATGGAGGAAAGATATTTGACATAAGAAAAAAAGTTTTAGAAATTTCAAAAAAACTACACTCCCTGAAAAAAACAATCTTAGTAAATCATGCCAGTATTGGAGATATTGAAAATTTTGAGAACTGGGAAGAGCTAATTGCCGAAAATATGTCAGAAGAAATACATTTTATACGATTACCCTTTATAGCCCCTTTGTACATCCTTTATTCAAGTGGAACGACAGGAAAACCTAAATGTATTGTGCATTCGGCAGGAGGTGCTTTACTACAACATATAAAAGAACATAAATATCATTGTAATATTAAAAGAGATGATAGGGTTTTGTATTTTACAACATGCGGTTGGATGATGTGGAACTGGGTAGTATCCATTCTTGCTTGTGAAGCAACCTTGGTCCTTTATGATGGATCGCCAATTCATCCCGATCCCTATGTCTTATTTGATATTGCGCAAAAAGAGGAATTAACTTTTTTCGGAGCATCAGCAAAATATATCGATAGTTTAAATAAGATGAAAATTATACCGTCTGAAAAATATCATCTTGAAAATTTAAAAGTTTTTGCCTCAACTGGCTCTCCCCTTGCTCCAGAAAGTTATGATTGGGTTTATGGGAGCGTAAAAAAAGAATTACAATTATCATCGATTTCAGGAGGCACAGATTTGGTTGCGTGTTTTGTCCATGGAAACCCTTGCCTTCCAGTAAGAAAGGGTGAAATTCAGTGTGCAAGCCTGGGAATGGATGTTCAAGCATGGGATGATAATGGAGAAAGATTAATTGATAAGCCAGGTGAATTGGTTTGCACCAATTCTTTTCCATCTATGCCAATTGGTTTTTGGGGTGACAAAAACGACCAAAAATACAAAAGTTCATATTTTGAGCGTTACGATAATGTTTGGCATCATGGCGATTATATAATTGAGACAGGCTCAGGAAGTTTTATAGTTGAAGGGAGGTCTGACGCCACTCTTAATCCAGGGGGTATTCGTATAGGAACTGCAGAAATTTACAGACAGGTAGAATCACTCCCGGATATTTTGGAGGCTCTTGCAGTAGGCCAAGATTGGCAAAATGATCAAAGAATTATTTTGTTCGTTATCACTAGAGGTGGTAGGGATCTTGATGAAATACTTATTAACAGTATTAAAGACATTATTAGAAAAGGTGCCAGCCCTAGACATGTCCCTGCAAAAATATTTAAGGTTCAGGATTTTCCAAGAACACGCTCAGGAAAAATTACTGAAATTGCAGTTCGCGATGTCATTCATAGAAAAAAAGTTAAAAATACAGAAGTGCTGAAAAACCCTGAGATCTTAGAATCTTTTAAGAACTTTACTGATTTGTATAACGATTAATTAGTTATTGCTTCTAAGATTGGTATTGAATTCCGAATATTTTGGATTCGTCATCATTAGGTAATATTCTGTTCCATAACCTGGGTAGTTATTGATTATTTTTCCTTGAGAATTTTTATACCAACTCCCACAACTCCCTGCCCAAACAGTTTCGGACAATTTTTTCTGAATATTGTCGTTGTAGCTTTTCATAGCGTCATCTCTTACATCAACATATGATAACTTATTTTTTTTCAAATATTTTAGACATTTCATAATAAAAAGAATTTGAGATTCGATCATATATATTATTGAAACGTGTCCAGTATTGGTGTTTGGACCATAGCAAATGAAGAAATTAGGAAAATTCGGAACCATAACACCTCTATACGCTTCTGCTCCATCTCGCCAGACATCATCAAGTTGAATTCCTCCTAGACCTGTTATTTTTACTGGCGAAATGAATATATTTGTGTCAAATCCAGTGCCATAAATGATTGTATCAACCTCATGTTCATTTCCATCTTTAGTAATTATTTTATTTTCAGATATCCTGTCTATCAAAGACGTTTCTAACTCAACTTGATCTTGACATAATGTCGGAAAATAATCATTGGTTGGAATTATTCTTTTGCACCCAATAGGATAATCAGGAATGAGTTTTTCTTTAAATTTACTATCATCCACTTGTTCATCGAGAAGCATAAGAGCACCGGCTTGATAAACGCTTTCAAAATTAAATAATTGAAATTTTGTGGAAATAGCCGATATAGCTTTCTCAATAAATTTTGTTCCCAGGTTATGTTTTTGATAGAAAGCCAGGTAGTTTCTTTCCTGAAGAAAAAACCAATAAAATCTGTACATCCTTGCAAAAAAAGGAAGATATCTTAAGCAAAATCTTTCAAAGGGACCATAAATCCTATCTGGTTTAGGTACGATCCAATTCGGAGTTCTTTGAAAGATTGTTAATTTTTCAACTTCTTTAGCGATAATAGGTATAAAACCAATGGCACTAGGACCGTTTCCTATCACAGCAACTTTTTTTCCTTTTAGTTCATAATCATGATCCCATAGGGCGCTATGAAAAGTGTGGCCTTCAAAAGTTTCAATACCCCTTATTTCTGGCCATTTCGGACGGTTTAATTGGCCAAGACCACTTACCAATGTCTTAGCCTTATATATTTCACCTGATTCCAAAGAGACATTCCAAAGATTTTCATCTTCGTTGTATTTTGCCTCCAGTACCTTTGCATTAAATTTGATATACGGGCGTATCTTAAATTTATCAGCTATACCCTCTAAGTAATCTAAGATTTCATATTGTTCAGGATAGGTTTTTGACCAGTCAGGATTCATTGCAAATGAGAAGGAGTAAAAATGTGATGGTACATCACAACACAAACCCGGATAGGTATTTTCACGCCAAGTTCCTCCAACTCCTTCATTTTTTTCAAAAATTAAGAAGGATGTATTTTTAGCTCTCAATAGGTTAACGGCCATACCTAAGCCAGAGATGCCGGCTCCCAATATGGCTACTTCCAAAATCTGTTTGGAATTATTGTTCATTACGAAACACTACAGGTATGATATATGTTTTCAAGCTAATTTTTAAGGACATGAAGATGAAGGCTGTAAATTATTCTGAAGGTAAGGTTAAAACTTACAAGGCTCCTAACCCTTCTGGAGAGGGTGTTTTGGTCAATATTAGTAGCTGCGGAATTTGTGGAACGGACTTACATCTCCTTGAAGGAGGAATGCATAATCCTCATATCGTTGGCCACGAGATTTCAGGATATTTAACAGACGGAACACCAGTGGCAATAGAACCGCTAACATATTGTGGCTCATGTGAGGAATGTTCTAAGGGTCAATATAATTTGTGTTCGTCTAAAGAATTCAATCTATTGGGCATTACTTCTGATGGAGGAATGGCAGAGAAAATTATTGTTCCCGAGTATTGTCTGGTTAAGCTCAATAAAGACATCAATGTTAATAACTCTTCATTAGTTGAGCCTATCGCTGTCGCAGTTCATGGATACAAAATTACTGAAACCAAAAGCAATCATAGAATTGCAGTCGTTGGAGGCGGATCAATAGGTCAATGCGCTGTTGTTGCGGCTTTTTCTATTGGATGTGAAGTGGATTTACACGCTAGATACGATCATCAAAAAGAAGCTGCAGAAATTTGGGGCGCTAAAGAACCTCACGGGGAATACAATAGGGTTGTTGATACTGTTGGAAACGAAGAGGCTTTAGCCAAAAGTGTCGAGCTTCTGAAGCCCGGAGGAAAAATAATATGTCTTGCTGCGGGTTGGAGTGATGTACATCTCCCCGGTTTAGGTATCCTTAATAAAGAGGGTAGTTTTTATACATCTCGTTGTTATGATAATAGGAACAATCTTGGCAGAGATATTGAAATGGCGGCAGAAATTTTATTTGAAAATCCAGAGTTTGGAGAAAAAGTAATAACTCACAGATTTCCTTTAGATGCTTCAGTGGAAGCTTTTAAAATAGCTGGGGATAGAAAATCTGGAGCTATTAAAGTTGTATTCGATACGACCATTTGAGAATGAATTATGTATAACGAAAAAATTAAAGAATATATTAAGGGAGAAAAAAATCGGATTGACCTTGGTTTTGATGCTAATCGTTTGGATTATATTCCTGAATATTTTTCTTCGTATCTTGATCAAAAAAGAATTCCTAATTTTATGTGTCTTGTAGCACGCCATGGTGAGGTTGCCCATTATTCTCATCAGGGTTTTAAAAATATCGAGACGAAGGAAAAAATTAATGAAGACTCTATTTTTAGAATCTATTCAATGACAAAGCCTTTAACGTCCGTTGCAATAATGATGCTTTATGAGAAAGGAATGATAAGATTAGAGCATGAGTTGTCCCGTTATTTACCAGAATTTAAAAATACTGAAGTTTGGGACGGAGGAACTGTCGAAAGTTATAAGACGCGCCCCTCCAAAGATCCAATTTTAATTCGTGATCTCTTAACACATACCTCGGGTTTATCTTATGGTTTTATGGAAGGCCATCCAGGATCCGCTCTTTATAAAAAACATGGTATTGAGGATCATATAGATGTTGAAACACAAGAAGAAATGAATCTTGCTACTTTTACACAAAAGTTATCTTCTTTGCCTCTTTTGTTTGATCCGGGAAAAAAGTGGCATTATTCATGTGCTACTGACGTATTGGGACGGGTGGTTGAAGTTATTAGCGGACAAACATTGGATGATTTTCTTAAGAAAAATATTTTTGATCCACTTGATATGGTAGACACCAGTTTTACTGTCGAGGAAAAAAATCTCCACCGTTTTTCGGATTGTTATCAGGCGTTAATAAGCAAGAAAGATAAAAAAATGAAATTATCTCATGTAGCTGGGGAAGACGAATATTCTAAAGCAAGAAATTTTTTATCTGGCGGCGGCGGTTTATGTTCAACTATTTCGGATTACGCTAATTTTTGTCAAATGCTTTTAAACCGTGGTAAGTTTCAGGATAAACAACTTTTAAGCCCTACAACTGTAGGTTTTATGACCCAAAATCACCTTCCTGAAAGCAAAACTCTAGGACAGATGGGTGATAGCAGTTTTTCTGAAATTCGTTTTGATGGAGCAGGGTTCGGACTAGGATTTTCTGTTATCGTGGATCCAGTAACGGCCGCTATGCCAGTGACATATGGAAGTTTTTCTTGGGGAGGAATGGCGAGTACTTTTTTTTGGATTGATCCAGAACAAGATTTATTTGCCATTTTGTTAACGCAACTTATTCCTTCTGGTCGATATCCATTACGCCCCCAAGCTCAAAGCCTAGTTTATTCGGCAATAATTGAGCTAAATAAAAAATAACTGGACAATAAAAATAATGAGATGTACTTTCAGTTCTCTGCTTTTTTGCAGAGATTGTGGTAATTTGAGCCAGTCGGCTTGCAGCCACTTAAAATAAGTAGCTAAAAGGCTGGGAGAGACCCGGCAGATGCCGGGTTTTTTTATCTCCCAGAGATAAAGGAGATAAGAAATGACTGACGATATAAAAAATCCAGAAACTTTAGCATTACATGCCGGTTGGCGTTCGGATGCGAATACTAATTCTGTTGCTGTACCAATCCATCAAACTACAAGCTATCAATTCAATGATACTGAGCACGCCTCAAATTTGTTTGCGCTTGCGGAGTTAGGCAACATTTATTCGAGGATTATGAATCCAACATGTGATATCTTGGAACAAAGGATAACCGCCCTCGAAGGTGGTGCCGCAGCACTAGCTGTTTCATCGGGTCAAACCGCAACGGCCTATGCTATCCAAAATATTACACGTGCAGGTGATAATATAGTTTCTTCTACTGATTTGTATGGAGGAACGTGGAACCAGTTTAGTAATACGTTCAAAGATATAGGAATAGAAGTAAGATTTGTTGATCCCAAAGATCCCAATGCTTTTGCAGAGGCTACTGATGATAACACCAGAGCATATTTTGCAGAGACTTTACCTAACCCAAAATTGGAGGTATTCCCAATAAAAGAGGTGGCCGAAATAGGAAGAAAGAAAGGCATACCACTAATAGTCGACAATACAGCGGCTCCAATTTTATGTAAACCGTTTGAGCATGGGGCAGCAGTAATTGTCCATTCAACCACAAAATATATAGGGGGACATGGGACTTCAATTGGAGGCATAATTGTTGATGGCGGAAACTTTGACTGGGCTGGAGCCGGAGATCGACAACCTGCATTAAATACTCCTGATCCATCTTATCATGGTGCTATTTTTTCCGTAGCAGCTGAACCTTTAGGTCCGATAGCATTTATTTTGAAAGCTAGAACGACAGTATTGAGGGATATGGGAGGCGCAATGAGTCCTTTTAACGCCTTCTTATTCATACAAGGGCTTGAGACTCTCCCTTTAAGAATTCGGGAGCATAGTAAAAACGCCCAAGCTGTATCCGAATTTTTAAATCAACACGATAAAGTCACAAAGGTTATTCATCCAAGTCTTATGGAGGGTGAATACAAAAAAAGGGCCGATGACTATTTAAATGGAGGATATGGAGGACTTGTTGGATTCGAGCTAGCTGGGGGCATTGAAGCTGGCAAGAATTTCATAAATTCGCTTAAGCTTTTATATCATGTTGCTAATATTGGTGACGCAAGAAGTTTAGCAATTCATCCCGCCAGCACAACCCATAGTCAACTTTCCGAAGAAGAGCAATTGGCTTCAGGTGTAACCCCAGGTTATGTGAGGCTTTCTGTTGGGATAGAACACATAGACGATATCAAAGGAGATATTTCTCAAGCTCTAGATAACGTTTAATAGTAAAATTACGTGATTATGAATTAAGCCACCTTACTTATCGTTCGGTGGCTTTTTTCTTTTTTCGTGTTAGAATTTTTAGAGAAAAATGACAAAAATTATTGAAGTAAAGAAAATCTCACAAAATATTGTTTTGCTGACAATGTCAAATAAAGAGATTAATAACAATGTTTCTTGGGATGCCGTCAAGCAATTATCAAATGCCTTGGAAAATGCACGTCAATCCGGTTCTAATATTGCTATATTGGCCTCGGGATTGAAAGATCATTGGTTTGAGCATGCATGGTTGACTGATCTTTTGGCCCCTTATGAAGATCGAGAAACTACAGCTCCAGCTAAGTACTGGTTCCGTTTGTTAAATGAACTAACTCATCCTGATCTAATTACAATTGCTGCAATAAATGGTCGTACTTCAGGGGGAGGAGCAGAAATTGGTTGGGCTTGTGACTTCAGAATAGCGGAAAAAAAGGCTAGATTTGTACAACCTGAGGTGGACTTAAATATTACAACCGGTATCGGAGGAACAAGTAGGGTAGCAAGACTCATAGGGCCAGTAAATACAGCAGAATTGGTAATGTTGGGGAATGAATTTACATCAAAAAAAATGTTTAAACTTGGAGCAATAAATAAGGTTGTTGATAATGGAGATTCCTTAAATTCTGCTATAGAGTTTGCTAAAGAACTATCAAAAAAACCTAAAGATGCTCTTTCTTTATTAAAAAAAATATTGATTGAAAGTCAAGAAATGCCTTTATCTCAAGCCCTCGAGAATGAACAGGAATTGTTTCAAACAATTGTTGGAACAGAAAACGCTATAAAAAAGATGCAAGGTGTGCAGAAAGAATACAATGATGGTAAAAAACCAGAAGATATCAAATATCAATAAAAATGGAGATAAAAATGAAACGTAACGTTTGGAAATTAAAGAAGCGTCCCGAAGGTATAGATTTTGAGGATGCGTTGTCTTTGATAGAAGAAGATATCAATGATATTTCAGATGGAAACTTGATTATTAAAAACAAAATTATTTCTATGGATGCAGGTACCCGTATGTGGATGAGCGATCGAGAAGACAGTTATCAACCCCCACTTGAAATAGGAGCGAACATGGTGGGTGTTTGCTTGGCGGAGGTGATTGAGACTAAAAACCCGAACTTTTCCAAAGGAGATCTCGTTCGCGGCTTTGGAGAGTGGGCGGATTATGCTGAAGTAAATCCTGAAAGCTTTTTAAAATTAACAGCGGGCGTGGATAAGGATGAAGCCTATCTTTCAGTGCTTGGGTTAAACGGTTGGACGGCCTATGTTGGTGTTATGGAAGTTGGAAAACCTAAGAAAGGTGAAACTTTTCTGGTTTCTGCAGCAGCAGGTGCCACAGGATCTCTCGCAGGTCAAATAGCAAAAAAAGCTGGATGTAGAGTAATTGGATTGACAGGAGGTAAAGAGAAGTGCTCTTGGCTAACTGACGAATTAGGTTTTGATGTTGCTATAGATTATAAAGAGGAAAATCTTGATGAAGCATTAACTCACTATTGCCCTGAAGGTGTTGATATCTATTTTGATAATGTAGCAGGACCTATTTTAGATACCATTTTAAAACATCTTGCTCTTTATGCACGTATACCTTTATGTGGTTTGATTGCCCAATATAATGAAAAAGGATCTCGTTCACCTGGACCTGATAACTTTGATCAGATTTTAATGAAAAGAGCGACAATCACAGGTTTCTTCTGCCCCGATTTCTTGGAAGAAGGACCAAAAATTGAACAGATTATGCAGGAATGGTATGAAGAGGGATCTATTAAATTTAGAGCAGATATCACAAATGGTTTGGATAATGTTCTTGTCGCCTATAAAAGGATGTTTAATGGAAATAATATTGGGAAGACCTTAGTAAAATTATAATATATTTTACATAGCCTTCCTAATAATTGGAAAACTGCTTGGGAGAAAGAAAAGATGAAATTGTCTGGCAATTTTGATGTTGGAGGAGTGGTAGCAAAAGAAGACGAGAGGTATAAAGTAGCTGATAATACTTCCCTCAATAATCTTGTAGTGAGTAGTACTGATTTGAACCCGGGTCATTCAACAAGTGGTCATAAACATGATGGCCAAGAAGAAGTTTACCTCTTTATTAAGGGCAGCGGTAAGATGTGTCTTACTTATCTTGATGGTAACAAGAATGAATTTGTGGTTAACAAAGGTGATATCATTCTCATAGAAGACGGGGTTCATCACAAGGTTTCCAATACTAGCATAGATGAAAATCTTTATTTTATTTGTGTTTTTGATGGGACTAGACAACATTGATTCTCAGTACAAGATGGAAAATTTACCTGTAAAAATTATTGGCTCGCACGGTTCTCCATACAGCATGAAGATGCTTGCTGTATTAAGATACAAACGCATTACTTTCCAGTGGATATTAAGAGGATCTAAGGAGGATGATAACCCTGACGTCCCAGTCAATTTAATTCCTATCATTATTTTTCCGGGAAAGGATGGTTCTTATTCTGAAGCAACTATTGATTCATCACCCCTTATTAGGACTTTAGACAATATGTATCCTAGTCGAAGAGTAACACCGGCCGATCCTGTATTGGATCTAATTGATACTCTTATAGAAGATTTTGGCGATGAGTGGGTAACGAAAATGATGTTTCATTATCGATGGACATATGAAGAAGATATAGAGAAGGCTGGAACAATTTTACCTCTATGGGGAAGATTAGCCATCTCGCAGGATGATCATAATTTTATGAAAAAAATGATTAGCGAGAGGCAAATTAGTAGATTGGCTATTGTCGGGTCGAATGAGGTTACAGGTGAGGTAATTGAAAATAGTTATCTTGAGACCCTTAAAGTGATTGAAAGTATCATATCAAAACAAGATTTTATAATGGGACAGAGACCGGGCTCTTCAGATTTTGGCTTATTCGGTCAATTATCTCAACTTGTTCTCTTCGATCCCACTTCTTCTGAAGTTGCTATGAAAACTTCGCCCCGTACTTCCGCATGGTGTTATGATATGCAAGAGTTAAGTGGCATCAATGTTGTTGAAGAGAATTGGATTTCTTATGAAGGTATCAATCAAACATTAGGTCCTTTGTTAGATTTAGTTGGAAAATATTATGTTCCTTTCTTAAGAGCGAATGCTAAAGCCCTTGAAAGAGATGAGGATACCGTTAAATGCGTCATAGATGGAAAAGAGTGGGTCCAAAGTTCATTTTCTTATCAAGGTAAATGTTACAGGCACATTTTAGAAAAATACTTTAGTTTGGACAAAAATAATCGAGAAATCGTAGATAAAATAATTTCCAAAACCGGTTGTGAGAATCTTTTTGAAGATTAAGCTCCAAAAGCCTTTTTGAATGCCCCTTCCCAACTTCCAGTTGTTGCAGCCTTCGAATATTCTGTAGCTCTTCCTTCAAAGAAGTTTGTATGTTCCACACCAGCAAGCATTTCATCCATCCAAGGTAAAGGATTTTGAGAAATCTTAAAAATCTCTTCAAGACCTAATTGGGTAAGCCTGCGGTCAGCAATGTAGCGGATATAATTTTTTACTTCCTGGGCCTCTAAACCTTCAACACCCCCTAATTCAAAAGCTAGATCAATAAAAGCATCTTCATGATCAATTACCGATTGACAAGCCTCATAAATATCCTTTTGTAAGTCCAGATTCCAGACTTCAGGATTTTCTTCAACGAATGTCTTGAAAAGTTTAATTGCCGATTCAGTGTGCAATGTTTCATCTCTTACTGACCAGGTGACTATTTGGCCCATTCCCTTCATTTTGTTGAACCTTGGAAAGTTAAGCAAAACAGCAAAAGATGCAAACAATTGAACGCCTTCTGTAAAACCTCCAAAAACCGCCAAAGTTTTTGCTATATTCTCTTTTGTCTCAACACCCCATTTTCTCATGAAATCAAACTTGTTTTTCATTTCTTCGTACTCGAGAAAGGCGCTGTATTCAACTTCAGCCATCCCAATTGTGTCTAAGAGATGGCTGTAAGCGGCAATGTGAATCGTTTCTGTGTTCGAAAATGCTCCCAACATCATTTGAACTTCAGTTGGCTTAAAAACCTGGGTATAATGTTTCATGTAGCAATTGTTGACTTCAACATCCGCTTGAACAAAGAATCGAAATATTTGAGTTAGTAGATTTTTCTCTGGTTTGGATAGAATCTTTTCCCAGTCTTTGACGTCTTCAGCTAATGGGACTTCTTCAGGTAGCCAATGGATTCGCTGTTGCATGAGCCATGCTTCATAAGCCCAAGGATACTTGAAAGGCTTGTATACTAGACGTTCTTTTAAAAGGGACATTTTTTACTCATTGGCAAGATAAACATTCATCATAATTATCTTCGTTCACATCGGTTTCAGCAGCAATTTCATCCAATGTTTTTACCTCAATTTTTCTGTCTCGATTTGAAGCAGTTTCGGCACGTTGAATAGATTGAGAACGGCAATAGTATAGGCTTTTTACTCCTTTCTTCCATGCGTTATAGTGGATTTCGTTTATATAACTTTTGTCACTATCCGCAGGTATAAATACATTTAATGATTGA
This sequence comes from Pseudomonadota bacterium, assembly GCA_036344135.1. Taxonomy (GTDB): domain Bacteria; phylum Pseudomonadota; class Alphaproteobacteria; order MED-G09; family MED-G09. Next base: position 23,346 of record JAYYUG010000007.1, read on the forward strand.
GCTTGATCAATTAATTCTGATCTATCCGCCGCAAGATCAACTAGCCATCTTTGATCTAATTCAATAGCAGTTTTATATACATCCTTTTCATGATCAGTTAGAAAGTCTAAGTGTTGAACTGACCCTTTGTTGGTTAATATGGATAACCAAGTTTCATCATCGTCACGGCCTTTTTCCTTAAGAAGAATTTTAAGATGGCGGTTCCTCACAGTGAAAGTTCCCGACAACGTTTTATGAGAAAAAACATTTGCGGCAATTGGTTCTATGCCTGGACTTGTTCCGCCACATATTATTGATATAGATGCTGTAGGCGCAATAGCTGTCTTATTTGAGAATCTTTCTTTTATGCCATATTCTTCAGCATCTGGACACGGACCTTTAATTTCGGCTAGGTCCTTTGAGGCTTGATCAACTCTTTCCTTTATGTGGCTAAATATCTTTTTATTCCAAGATTTTGCAGTAACTCCTTCCCACGGAACATTATTTTCTTGGAAAAAAGAATGAAGACCCATAACGCCTAAACCTACAGACCTTTCTCTCATAGCTGAATATGCGGCAGTTTTCATTGTTTCGGGGGCATTATCAATAAAGTCTTGTAAAACGTTATCAAGGAATTTCATAATATCAGGTATAAAGTTTTCATCATTTTCCCATTCGTAAAATTTTTCAATATTTACAGAGGATAAACAACAAACCGCTGTTCTTTGTTCTCCGTGATGATCTACACCAGTCGGAAGAGTTATTTCACTGCATAAATTTGAGGTTTTAATTTCTAATCCTGCAAGCTTTTGATGTTCTGGTCTATGATTATTAACAGTATCCTTAAAGACTAAATATGGCTCTCCTGTTTCTACCCTTGCAGTTAACAAACGAATCCATAATGAACGAGCAGAAACAGTTTTTTGAACTGTTTGATCTTTGGGACTTCTTAAGTCCCACTCGGAATCTTCTTCAACTGCTCTCATAAAAGCATCAGTGATTTGAACGCCATGGTGTAAATTTAGGGCTTTGCGGTTTGGATCACCTCCTGTAGGCCTCCTCAGTTCAATAAACTCCTCTATTTCAGGATGGTCTATGGGTAGATATACTGCCGCGGAACCTCTTCGTAATGAACCTTGGCTTATCGCAAGGGTTAAGGAATCCATCACTCTGATAAAAGGAACTATTCCACTTGTTTTTCCTACACCACCAACAGGCTCGCCTATTGATCTGAGATTTCCCCAATAAGACCCTATCCCACCACCACGTGCAGCCAGCCAAACATTTTCTGTCCAGAGGTTTACAATGCCTCCTAAGCTATCTGAGGCTTCATTAAGAAAACATGAGATTGGTAATCCTCTCCCAGTTCCGCCATTGGAAAGTATAGGTGTTGCTGGCATAAACCAAAGCTTAGCTATGTAGTCATATAGTCTTTGGGAATGATTGTTATCATCACCATAATAAGAGGCAACCCTAGCAAAGAGATCCTGAAAATTTTCTCCAGGCATTAGGTATCTATCAGTTAGTGTGTCTTTTCCAAAATCGGTTAAAAGGGAATCTCGTGATGGATCTATTGTTACTTTGTTTCCTTTTCCAGAATGCTGAACTGTATCTTCGCCAAGGCTAAAATCCATTCTAGGTTCTTTTGATATATTTGTTGGTGGTTTATCACCACGTTTATTTCTTGATTGTGAGTAGAGCTGTTCCATTTCTTCCTTAGTATATCCAGAAATTAATATAGGTGGAGTCTTTGTTTTATCTTCTTTTTGATTTTTTGCTTCTTCAGCAAGCATTAAGTTTAACCCTTCTTTTCATCTGTTACCTCACTTAAAAGACTCAAACACCTATTAGCAAATTTGACGTTTTGCTCTGTTACCTTAACGGTAAATTTGGTACTTTTATTTATGTGATTTTAAGAACCGGCGGCTGCCTTCTTTTTGGTCCTTACCCCTACAAATAGAGTATCACATGTGGAGTAACACAAAATATAGTAGCGTGTTCGTTTCACAGGTCAATAATCAAAAGCAAAAAAAGTTGTCTTTTCTCTAATTTTTTTTTATCTTTTTATTTTTTTAGTATTAATTACCATTAGAACATTATTAGGGGAACTAAAATGAACGGTTCAAACAGGATAAACAGAGCTTGGCGATTAGGTAAAAGACCACAAGGTGAAATTAAAGATAGCGATCTAGAGCTTGCGGAAAATGAAATTCCAGTTCCCACTACCAATCAAGTCTTAGCAAGAACTATATATTTTTCTTTAGACCCCACCAACCGAATATGGATGTCTGACATTGATCAGTATATGGAGCCGGTTGAAATAGGTGATGTCATGAGGGCAGGTGGATCAATAGCTGTTGTTGAAGAGTCCAAGATGCCTGGAGTAAAACCCGGCGACATTGTTCAAGGAGGAATGCACGGGGGCTGGCAAGAGTATTTTTTGATACCTGGAGAAGAAGTTAATAAGGTTCCTGTTGTTGAAGGTTTGCCGCTGACAACATTTTTATCTGTCCTTGGTTTTACTGGGCCTACTGCATATTTCGGTTTATTGGATATTGGAAAACCTAAGACTGGAGAGACTGTGGTGGTTTCGGCCGCTGCTGGTGCCGTTGGTTCTATAGTCTGCCAGATCGCGAAAATTAAAGGATGCAATGTAGTTGGAATAGCAGGAAATGATGAAAAGTGTCATTGGCTGAAGGCAGATTTAGGTATAGATTCAGCTATAAATTATAAAACCGAAAATGTTTTGGATTCTCTCAAGAAAGCTTGCCCTAACGGGATTGATATTTATTTTGAAAATGTAGGTGGCGACATATTAGATGCTGCTCTTACGTTAATGAATAATTATGGTCGAATACCAGTGTGCGGTTTAATATCTATGTATAATAATTGGGATAATCCAGGCCCTAAAATGTTCAGAAATATTCTTATGAAAAGATTAACTGTTCAAGGATTTTTAGTTTCAGATTTCCTTCATAGATACGAAGAAAGTATTGAAGTTTTAGGAAAGTGGATTTCCGAAGGCAGAATGCACTTTAAGGTGGACGTGGTTAAAGGTATTGAAAATGCACCAGCTGCTGTTAACAAACTTTTTACGGGTGAAAACACGGGTAAGTTAATTATTCAAACTTCAGAGGAGCCTAAGTAAATTAATAAACTTCAAATAAGCCGGCTGCTCCCATACCTCCACCAATACACATAGTCACTACTACGTTTTTGGCTTTTCTTCTTTTGCCCTCGATAAGAATATGTCCAACTAGTCTGGCACCGGTCATTCCAAAAGGATGGCCGATAGAAATTGATCCACCATTTACGTTTAATTTTTCATTATCAATTCCAAGTTTATCTTTGCAATACAAAGTCTGACTTGCAAAAGCTTCGTTTAATTCCCAAAGATCTATATCGTCAACGGTAAGATTATTCCTTTCTAGAAGTTTGGGAACTGCGTAAACTGGCCCTATTCCCATCTCATCTGGTTCACACCCTGCGACAGCGAAACCCCTAAAAGCGCCAAGAGGTTCTAATCCCTTTTTTTCTGCTAGCTTAGAATCCATAACCACGACCGACGCCGCCCCGTCAGAAAGTTGAGAGGCGTTACCAGCTGTAATGAAATGTTCTTCTCCCCTTACAGGAGGTAGTGAAGACAAACCTTCAAGAGAAGTTGTTGGTCTATTACATTCATCCTTGTCAACAATGTAATCAACTATTGATTCCTCGCCCGTTTCCTTATCGATAACTTTCATCTTTGTTTCCATCGGAACAATCTCATCATCAAAAAGACCTGCTTGCTGCGCTGCCGCAGTTCTTTGTTGGCTTTGTAGGGAATACTCATCCTGATATTCCCTTGAAATATCATACCTCTTTGCAACTATGTCAGCCGTTTCAATCATAGGCATCCATAAGGCCGGATAGGATTCCATCAATTTTTCTTCCGTTATGTCTTTTAGATTAATTCCTTGCATAGAAACCATTGATATCGATTCAACGCCTGCACCAACTACGATGTCTGCTCCCTCAGCAATAACTCTCCCTGATGCCATTGCAATCGTCTGAAGTCCTGAAGAGCAAAATCTATTGACCGTTACGCCTGAAGTTGTGACAGGGCAACCAGCCCAAATAGCTGCTAGTCTACCAACGTTTTGACCGGTAGCACCCTCAGGAGTTCCGCATCCCATAATAACATCTTCGACTTCTTCAGGCTCTATACCAGCCCGTTCTATAGAGTGTTTAACGGCGTGTCCTGCTATTGCGGCTCCATGAGTCACATTAAAACCCCCTCTACCTGATTTAGCTAAACCTGTTCTGGCGGTGGATACTATAACTGCTTCTTTAGTTATCTTTTTCTCCTAGGAATCATGAACTTCTCAACGATAAAAAATTGATATTTTACCATTTATAGATATTTTTTACGTAAAAACAAAATTTTTCAACAAATAAATCCATAATTTTTAATGATTGATATCTTATCGTCTTTTATGTAAGCCTTAACATAATTAGGAGAAATTTTTGTCAGAAGTTAATTTATCATTAGATCATCTCATTAAATTGCTTATTAAGGATAAACAAGAAGTTTCAAAATCTGTTTTTGAAAAAAAAACTGAAATTCTTTCATTAAATATCGATTTATGTGATTTTTCTTCACTTATAGAAAGTGACAATATTTTGATTGATACAAATGTTTTAAAAAAGACCCATGACGTTGTTTATCAGAGGTCTATTGTGAGTAAAGACAAAAAAATAGTTGCTACCGCAACGAGCATTTGGCAAAGAAGCTATCGATGATTCTAGCAGAAGAAAATAATTTTTCTTTCAAAAGAAATATAATATGTTTGATCTCTTCCATCTTTATTTGTTCTTGTGGAGGAGGGGGAGGCGGAGGAAATATTTTACCAGTTTCCGAGTTACCAAGTGAACAAACAAGCTCAAAGGATACTGTGAACAATTTACTTCCATTTGCAGATATAATAAAAGCGATAGAAACTGATGAATACTTTAATCAGTGGGGTTTAAGTTTCATAAATGCCTCCTCTGCCTACCTTCTTGATGCCACGGGCAAAGGTTCAATCGTTGCAGTGGTTGACGAAGCCTTAGACTGGTCACATCATGAATTTTTAAAAGCAAATATTTTGCATCCGGATAGTGCACTAACTTATTCGGGTAATCGGGAACCTACGGCATGGCAAAAATTCCATGGAACTGCCACTGTTTCTATTATTGCCGCTAGAAAGGATTCGGCCGATATCCCATCAAACATGCACGGTGTAGCATACGACTCACAAATCCTTTTTATCGCTACTGAGCTTGGCGACCCTCCTTCAGATGGAGAGTACGTTCCAACAGATATAGATAAATTTGATTGGTCTTATTACGATGCCCAAGAAGCAAAAATGTATAATAATCTGTCAGTAAAAGCTCAAATCGTTAATAACAGTTTTGGTTTTACTGGTCAGATAACCGATTATCCTAAAACTACATTTGCAAATAATTTTCCTAAATTTATAGATACCTTAGGAAAAAACGAAGATACCATTTTCGTTTGGTCGGCTGGAAATTACAATGGAATTACTGATGTTGAAGGCAATAAAGTTGATGGTACTGATCCAGGTTGGCTAGCTGGTTTGGGATACTACTTTCCCAAGTTAAAAGACAATAATGTTGCGGTTGTAGCAATAGACCAGGAAGGAATGATAGCAGATTTTTCTAATCGTTGTGGCGTGGCAAAAGATTTCTGTATAGCTGCACCAGGGGTAAGGGTTAATGTCGCGATTCCTAATAATTTATACGTATCTTTAACTGAACAAGAAAAGTCGGTATTGAGTGAGGGTGTATTGAATTATTTAAAGGATCATCCAACTGAAGCGTATCTTCTTGCTTCTGGCACTTCTTTTGCTGCACCGCATGTTAGCGGTTCTTTAGCGGTCTTATTTGATAAATTTGGGTCCCAATTATCAGCAAAAGAAATCTTAAAACGACTCTTTCTCACTGCAAATAAAGAAGGAATATATGCTGATGAAGAAATTTACGGTCACGGAGCTCTAGATTTGGGACAAGCCATTACTCCCGTGGGTTCAATTTCATTCTTTAACTCGTCACACTTGTCCAGTGATGCATTACCAGTTTCAGAATCTTTTGTAATAACAGGTAAGTCTTTTGGAGATAGTTTAAACGAAGGATTAAAAAGTTATAATTTTTCATTTTTCGATCAGTTAGCCGCACCATTTTTGGTTCCTGCAAATACCCTTTTTAATACTAAAATTGAAAAATTTTCACAAATAGAAAGAATGAAGGATTTTCAAGAAAAGAAATTCTTTAACGAAAATACCAATGGATTTTTTTCCTTTTCGTCTTGGGATTATGTGACCAATAGAGAAGGAAATCGCGGTTTGCGATTGATCGACGCAAGCATAAAATATTTTTCTGGTGAAGATTCTTTTTCTCTTGATTATGGTCTAAATCCTTCATTAAATATTTTTTCGTATTACGAAATTGACAATTTGCAGTCTGCGTTTTTTGATTCAAATATCTTTACTATTCCTTGGTTAAAGAACGTTGAGGCTGGTTATAGCGCGACGATTTCGAGAAAAACTAAAATTGGAGAAATTAAATTCAATGTTTACTCAGGATCAAAACGTAGAGAGAATTGGCAGATATTGCCATCTTTTTTAATACCTAAAGAAGGTAAGGCAATGGGTGGTTTTGTTTCCTTCTCTATGAACAAAAGAAAAAATCTATTTGATCTCACCTTAGGATATTTGAAGGAAGAGAATAATTTATTGGGTAATAATTCAAATGGTGCTTTTGGAAATTTCCATGATGAAGAAAGTTTGTATATCTCAGTATTAAATAGGACGTCATTTTCTAAAAGATTAGATCTTTTGATTAATGTTAGTGCCATCGAGAGCGAACCCCTCAAATCGAATTATTATATCCAATCAATATCTGACCTTACTGAGTTAAGTTTTGATATAGGCTTTATAGTAAAAGAAATATTTTCGTTAAACGAAACATTAACCTTTAGGCTTTACCAAGAACCAAGAGTAGAAAAGGGAAAGATCTTTATAGAAGTTCCTATTGGTAGAAATTATTCTGGTGATGTTTTTTTTGAAAATGTACAGTTTCCTTTAAGACCTTCAGGGAGAGAGTTATCATTCGAGGCTGTTTGGGCAAAAAATAGCAACGATAAGATCATTAATTTTCTGCTAGGAGTCAAAAAAGATAAAGGTAATATAAGGGATGGTTCATTAGATTTTAATATGCTCTTCGCATTTAAAAGTTTTTTTTAAAGTCCTAAATCTTTTTTTAGAGGATATAAATCCTCAAATTCAGCATCTCTCTCCTCAAAATTTGAGGACATTGCTTCTTTCATATCGGCTTCAGGATTAAACATACCGCTCTGCCATAAAGAGATTCTATCGAGACCCTCTTTTATTGTTCTTCCGCGTGTATAATTGATCATATCTTTAGAACCCCAGATAGCGAGGGGAGTTTTTCGGGAAATCTCTTGGGCAATTTCCATTGCATGCTCAATCATTTTCTCCTTGTCTTCAAAAACTTTATTAACTAAGCCGGTCGAATGAGCTTCCTCAGCGTAAAGTCGTCGACCTGTATATGCTAATTCTTTCACGAGTCCAAGTGGCATCAGGTATTGCAGGCGCGGAAAGGTTCCGACATCTGCGGTCATGCCTATATTTATTTCCTGAATACAGAAGAATGCGTCTTCAGTGCAATATCGAAAATCGCATGCAGAGGCGAAATCTACTCCTCCACCGACACACGCTCCTTGAATGGCCATAATGGTGGGAATTCTTGCTTCATCAATACAGTTAAAAGTTTCTTGAAGTTTGAGAAGATTTTTATAGAAGCTCCCTCTTTGCCTTCCTCTTTCACTCATTTTTACTTCTTCTTTTCCTGAGGAAGTAATGTTTGAGGCGCTGAAAACCCCGAGGTCCATTCCGGAACAAAAGTGCTTCCCGTTTGAAGATATCACTATGACTCGCGCTAAGGCATCTTCATCTATTGTTGTTATTATTTCTGGTAATTCTGTCCAAAAGTCAGGAATCATGCTGTTCATTTTTTCTGGTCTATTAAGTATAAGGTGGGCAACATTATCCTTTATACTTAAATCAAAGCACTCGAATTTTTTTTCAGTTATTGATTTTACCATTTCAGCCTCCTAAAAAACTCTATAACATAACAACTTAATAATAGATTACGATATTTAAAAGTTAAATTTGGAGAAAATGATGGCGATTGATCACGATAAAATAATGTCTCTGCAAACAAAAGATCAAGAATTTTCCTATGGTGATAGGGAGACTATGCTCTACGCTTTAGGTATTGGTTTTGGAAGAGACCCTCTAGACGCAAATGAATTAAATTTTGTCTATGAGAAGAATCTTAAAACTATTCCTACAATGGCTACCGTAATATCTTGGGGGGCTGGCAATATGCGTGAAAGCGGCATCAATTACTTGCTGGTTCTGCATGGCGAACAAAGATTAAAGTTGTATGAACCTTTACCAACTTTTGCAGATATTTTGGTTGATTCAAGAGTCGTTGGAGTGATTGATAAAGGAAAAGAGAAGGGCGCTCTAATTCTAACAGAAACTGATATTAAACATAAAGAGGATAACCGACTTTTGTGTACTTTGGGATCAACCACATTTGCAAGAGGAGACGGAGGTTTTGGTGGGCCAAAAGATGGGGCACCAGAACCACACACAATACCTGAAAGATTGCATGATGAAGAAATCACATTAGATACTGATCCTTATCAAGCTCTTTTGTACAGACTTTCGGGTGATAGGAATCCGCTTCATTCAGATCCCGATATAGCGAAAGCGGCAGGTTTTGAGGCGCCTATTCTTCATGGTTTATGTACCTACGGAACAGCATGTAGGGCAATCATCACTTCAGTGTGTGAATATAATTCTAATAGAATTGAAGAATTTAATGTCCGATTTTCTTCTCCAGTTTTTCCGGGAGAAAAAATTACCACTGAAATTTGGAGAGACAATAATGAAATCTCATTCAGATGTTGGGTTAAAGATCGAGATACTATGGTTCTGAATAACGGGAAATGTGTTCTTGGGAATTAAAATAGATAATAATTTAACGTCCAATCCTTTTTGCTAAGCCCAAAGCTATCATGCATATCAAGATTACTATGATAAAACCTTCAAGCGCTCCCACGTAATCAATTTTATTAGAATCAGTATTGATATAAGGAGTCGTTGTGGTTTTCACCAGTGGTTCAGGAGAAATAACAGGCTCAGATTCAATAACCGGTTCCGGTGCAATAACAGGTTCAGATGCTACAGCTGCATCCGATTCAATAACGCCTTCTTCTTCCATTAGTATCTCCCGACATCATATTAACCTATGCAGAATTAATATGGAATTTCTTTTTTATAACGATTCGAGATTAAATAACTTTAATTCTTTTTCCTATCTTAACAATTTCTTCTTGTACTAATTTTGGAAATTCCATAGGCAAGAAATGAGAAGCTCCCTCAACAGTCTTAAAAGTTCCCTTAGAATCCCTTGATTTTAACAGTTCGGGCCCCTCTGCTCTTGTTGTTGAATTTTCTTCTCCTTGTAATAGCGTAATTGGTGAATTGATATCTTTTATCATGCCCATAGCATCATGTTTCCAACATGAAAAAGACGCAGCCTCCCAATGCGGGTCACAACTAAGAGTTAGGTGATTATTAACTTCTTCGGTACCACCAGAAATATAGTCTTGAATCATTTCATCAGGCCAAGTTGCAAAGGCTCCTCGTCCTTTATAGGAATTGAACATTTGATCTGCACTCTTCCAATTTCTTCTCCTTTTTTTTGTGCTATCCGACAACTGCATTCCTTGTTTGATCACAGGAATAATTTTTAAAAAAGGATATTGTCTTCCAAATTTTAAAAAAAGCTTAAATTTTGATGGCATTAATACAGGCTCAATCAAAACCAAACCTGCGACTAAATCCGGTCTTTTTGCGGCTACTTGAATTGCTGAAGCTCCCCCCATAGAGTGCCCGCCTAAGAGTATCGGCGATCCTGTTTTGGTAACAAAATTTTCTACCGATTTAATTAAGTCGTCACAATAGATCTTCCAATCAAACATATGTTTTGGTATGGCTTCCAGCTTTGTGAAGCCATGACCCCTGGCGTCTACTGATCGGATATTGAAAGATGTGGCAAGTGGCTCAAGTAACTTCCTGTAAGTTAGTGCATTAAATCCAGTAGCGTGAGCAAATTGAAGGCCTGGTTTTTTTACCCCATCATCCCATTCAATGAAGGAAACCCTACCTTCTCCCCAATTGAGAGTATCTCGTTTAAAATTTTCCTCTGCCATTTGAATTAATTTTAGAGTGTTTTATACCAATTGAGAATGGCTTCACCGATCTCGTGAGGCGAGTCCTCTTGTATAAAATGATTTCCTTTAACGGAAATTTCCGTTTGATTCTTCCACGTTCTGCAAAAATCTCTTTGTTTTCCAACAAGTATTGCACCGGGTTCGGCATTGATAAATAGCTTTGGAATTTCGTTCTCAGCCATCCACTTTCCATAGCTTTTAACTATCTCGCAAACTTCTCTAGGTTCGTCGTCTATGGGAATTTGTCTCGGCCAATCTAGGGTAGGACGCCTATCAAGTTCTCCCAAGTATGGCCTTTTGTACACTTCCATTTCTTCACTGTCGAGGTCTCTTATAACTGCACTTGGCAAAACTCCTTCAACGAAAAAATTCTTCTTCAGCACCAATTCTTCTCCTGCTTCGGATCTAAAGCCCTGAAAAATTGAGCGCCCATCTTCTGGCCAATTTTCCCAATGTAGCGGTTCAACAATTGCTTCCATGTAGCATACTCCTTTTACGCTATCTCTATGATCATTAGACCAGTGAAAACCAAGAGCCGAGCCCCAGTCATGGATTGCAAAGGTCACGTTTTCTTCGACGCCTAGTTCCTTAAGGCACGCATCAAAATATTCTTTTTGCACGTGATAGGAGTAGGTATTTTCTCCCCTATCTTCTAATTTCTCGCTGTCTCCCATTCCTATTAAATCTATAGCTATGCAACGCGTATGATCTGATAGATATGGCATTATGTTTCTCCACAGATAAGATGAAGTTGGATTTCCGTGTTGGAAGATGAATGGTTCGCCTTCACCCAATTCTACATACGCCATTTTCTTTCCCAAGACTTCTATCGTTTTCTTTGGTAACTCTTCTTTTGAGATTTCACTCATCTTATTTTCCTTTAAATTCTGGTTTTCTTTTTTCCATAAAGGCCTTAATACCTTCCGGGCCATCTTGCCCTTTAAGTTGATTGGCAAAAATTTGGGATTCCAGTTCCATTTGAGTTTCGAGGCCATTAGAAAATGATTGCCTCAGCATTTCTTTAACTCCAGCATAGGCTCGCGTTGGTCCTTCAGCTATTTTTCTGGCCAATTTCTCTGACTCTTCAATAACCTGATTGTCTGCGACTACTAAATTGATTAAACCCCACTTGACACCCTCCTTTGCCGATAACACTCGATTTGTAAGCATTAATTCCATTGTTCTTTTCTTTCCTATGGACCTGGGCAAATGAAATGTCGAACTGGCATCTGGAGTCAATCCGGCGGCAGTATATGCCATCGTAAAGTTAACGCTTTCTCCGGCTATAGCCAAATCGCATGCAGACACTAACGATAAACCCGCACCAGCTGCAGTTCCGGTAATAGCACCAATTAATGGCGCATCCAAATGATCTATTTTTCCTAATGCGGAATGGAGGTAACCTAACATTTCAGCTAAACCTGCTCTTAAGTTATCAAGTTCAGAAATAAATTTTAAATCGCCACCAGCACAAAAAAGTTTCCCTTCACCCTTTAGCAAAAGAGCCCTAACTGGTGCTCCCGATTCACACTCAATGGCAACTTTGAGAAGATCTTTGGCCATAGGAATATTAATGGCATTTGCAGCATCGGGTCTGTTCAATGTAATTGTTCCAACACCGTTATTGATTTCAAATTTTAAAGTTTCATAGCTCATGATTTATTTCTCGGTTTTAATCACTTTGGGCAAACAATTCTTTTAGGTCAAGAGTACTTAAGAAGTATCTTCAACTTCTCTTTGCAGCGGTAAAAACAGTTGTGAGGCTTTGAAAAAACTCATAACGGCTATCGGGTAAAGTATGAAACCTAACCAGAATACCGAGTATCTTATACCAGTTTCGTCATAACCATTTTTAGCATTAAAAATGTAATCATTTAGAAAGCCAAGTGAAAAAGGACCGAGTGCAAAACCAATAACATTTGCGCTAATAAAGTAAAAAGATGCTGTTCTTCCTCTAAGCTCTTCAGGTGAGGCATTTTGAATTGCCGAACCATAAAGACCAGGTCCGCATGACATAAATAAAATCATTCCAGCTAATCCTATTAACGACAATGAAATGTTATCGGATAATGCAAATGGGAAGACTGATAACCAAATTAAAATCACCATAAAGGCCGCTAATCGTAAGTGGGCATTAAGAATACCCTTTTTGATAAAGTTACTCGCTATGATACCAGCCCCAAGGCTCCCCCCAATACCAAATATAACATTAAATAAAGCAAAATATTTACCCCCTACAGTTTTAGGAATTTCATGAACTCTAAGTAGTATTTCTATTCCCCACATCAGCACCGCATAGCCAACTAGTCCTGTTATTGTTACTCCCAAAAACATCAACGACAAAAATTTCCATGCTATTTTAAGATATGGGGCTAAAGAGATCTTTTCTGAGGTTGCGCCATCCTTTCTTTCTGGAATGGGTAAAATCTTTACGGTGAGGGCAACTATTAAACCTATTAGCCCAAAGGTAAAAAAAGTTAATCTCCAATTAGCAAGGTCGGAGAGGGGTCCTAAATATATTTTAATGATTGAAAAGTCAGTTAATAAAGCGGCTCCACCCCAGGCAGTTACAGCCGAGCCCAAAAAGGGTGCTGTGCCCAAGACTCCCAAAGCCAAGGGAAGTCTTTCCTTTGGGAAGAATCCCGCCAGAACGCTATAAGCAATTGGACCTAAGGCCGCTTCACCAATACCTACCCCTGTCCTATATATTGCTAAATCCCAAAATTGTTGAGCTAGTCCGCATAGTCCGGTTAAAATACTCCAACCCAAAATGGCTAAAATAAGAACAGTTCTACGATTGGCTTTATCAGCAAGCCAGCCAAAAAGCACTGAAGCAATACCAAAAAAAATTGCAAATAATGTTCCAGAAATTAATCCGATCTGCGTATCGTTAAGGAGAAGATCTGCACTTAATTCCCCAATCATTATTGAAGGAATTTGTCTGTCGGCAAAAGACAGAATAGATACTAAGGTTAAAATAGTAACCGAAGTCCAAGCGAGTCTGGAAGAAAATTTTTCAGTTGTGCTCATTAAAGATAAGGGTTAGAGATTTAGATATCTCTTTTTCCACCTTTATATATAGAAATTTTAGGCTTTGCTAACACCCTTTGAACCATAGGCTCAAAATCTTCCAAGGACATAGACTCGAAATTATTGTCAAATGAGTTTTGATCATAGAGATGACAGAACTGGGCCGTATATTCAAAATGTTCATGACCTCTAAAACCTTCTCTCATGTCTTTATCAAGACCGAGGTGATGGAAAAAGTAATATCCCTGAAATATACCATGATGGTAAAGCATCCAATGATTTGCTTCCGAAACAAAAGGCCTCAGGATTGCCGCTCCGATTTCGGCATGGCTATATGAACCAAGTATGTCGCCGATGTCATGAAGTAAAGCACAAACTACATATTCTTCATCTTTTCCATCTTTATGCGCTCTTGTTGCGGTCTGTAAGCTGTGTTCCAGTCTATCCACTGCAAAACCTCCGTGGTCGTCTTTTAACATTCTTAGATGATCCAAGATTCTTGACGGTAATTCCGCATTAAAATCCATAGCGTAACTTCCGATGATGTCCCAATCTTCCTTAGTTGATTCAGCCATAGTATTATAGTCAGCGCGTTCTTTTTTAACCTGTTGATCCATTTTTCCTCCAAACAAACATCATTAATCAAGACTGTTTTCGTTTACAAGTTTCTATATTCCCTTAAATATCATATAAAAAAGACTTTAAGAAGTTATAAATGAAAACAAAAAGTACATTTCTTACCCTTTTCTTCTCTATAACCCTTTTAACCAGTTGTGAAACGATAGATATACTCAAACCTGAAAGAAAATCTATTGAGCCCTCACCAGATACTTATCGCTCTATAAATTCGGGACCAGTGATAGGTTTTGAAGGAAGTTTTGGTGTTCATACTTGGCTTGGAATTCCTTATGCTAAAGCGCCAAAAGGAGACTTACGTTGGCGGGCTCCCCGGAAAAATGAACCTTGGGAAAAAGTTTATGCGGCGTTGTATCACTCTTCACCATGTGTCCAATTTCAGTCCGCTTTTACCGGTAGTGGATTATCAAAACCCGGGGACATAATAGGCCAAGAGGATTGCTTGTATTTGAATGTTTATGCTCCTCCTATTCCGAGTAAATTGGTGCCGGAAGGTAAAGAGTCTATGCCTGTAATGGTGTGGATCCATGGAGGAGGAAATACAACAGGGATGACATCAGATTACAATCCGGAAAAATTGGTGTCCTCCCAAAGAGTCATAGTTGTTTCCGTTTCTTACAGATTAGGTTTATTTGGTTGGTTGTCTCATCCGGACATTCGGAAACAATCTGACGAATTAGATCGATCTTCGAATTTTGGGCTGTTGGATCAAATAGCTGCCCTTCAATGGGTTAGAGATAATATCGGCTTCTTCGGTGGCAATCCGAATAACATAACTATTTTTGGGGAGAGTGCTGGTGGTCAAAATGTGATGGCTTTGTATGTTTCGCCTTTATCAAAGGGACTGTTTCACAAGGCGATATCCCAATCCGGAGGAATAGGCATAACAACGATTGAAGATGCCGAGAGTATCGATAGAAGTAATCCTAAAAAAAGAACTGATTATAAATATCAGCACAAAACAACTGAAGAATGGATTGGTTGGTTGAAGTCTCTGGGGTTGATTAAATCTGATTTTGGGGAGGGCAACCTTGAAGAACTTCGTTCTCTTAATCCCAAGGAGTTATTTAGTGTTTGGGATAAGGAGCAAGTTTGGTTCGATGACAGTCAATTGGCAAGAATTATAGGTGACGACATTGTCATCCCAAGTATGGGTATTTTAGAAACCCTAAGGGACAAAGATCTGCATGCAAACGTGCCCATAATTTTGGGTATTAACAAAGATGAGAATAAACTTTTTAATCTTTTTGATGAAGAGTTGGTAACAAATATTTTGAACCTTACTTTCATTGTGAAGGATTCTTTTTACTATGATTTGAAATCCGATTATCAAAGCCTTGCGTGGCGTTCAAATGCGGTTGATACTCCTGCGGATGCTATCGCGAATGGTGGTTACGAAAATGTATACACCTATCGTTTTGACTGGGATGAACAACCGAACATTTTGGGGATGGATTTTTCTTTCATGCTTGGAGCTGCCCATGGTTTAGAAATTCCTTTTGTAATGGGACATTTCGATATGGGAAGAGAAACTGCATTCTTGTATAACAAAAAAAACGAACAAGGTCGTTTTGCTCTTTCGCATATTATAATGCAGTATTGGGCCGAATTCGCAAGAAATGGACATCCTGGGAAAGGGTCTGAAGGGGAGTGGGAAGAGTGGAAAAAATGGCCTGCGGGTGGCACTAGATCTTCTAGAATTATGATTTTAGATACACCGGTTTCTGGTGGACCTAGAATGAGTGAGAGCTATGTTCCCCAAGATAAGCTTGTTTGGCTTTTTGATGCCGATTCGAGATCTTCGAAAGTTAAGGATAAATGTTCTTTCTTAAATGATGTGTATTCCTGGGTTGATAATTGGAAAGAAACAAACCAGGCTTGTTTAGGGGGTTATTCTGTACAATGAAGCACGATTGCTTGTTCATAGGAAATGCCATTGTTGATATTCTTTCAAATGTCAGTTTTGATTTCATGTCTGAAAACGGTATTGAAACTGGTTCATGGCGACCAATTGGAATTGAAGAAATTAATCAATTGCAAGAAACCCTCATAGATACCGTAATCTCTTCTGGAGGCTCAGCAGCCAATTCTGCAGTTGGTTTTGCATTCTTGGGTGGGAAAGCCTCTTATATTGGTAGGGTTAAGGATGACGATTTAGGAAGGGTCTATGTCAGGGATATGGAAAAGGCACAAGTTAATTTTGCTTCTAAACCTTCTCAGGAAGGATTGGAAACGGGAAGATGTTTGGTTTATGTTACCCCGGATGCTCAAAGGTCAATGAGAACCTATTTGGGAGCGGCATCGCAACTTTCTCCTGAAGAAATAGAAGAAGATACGATTGCAGAATCCAAAATCCTGTATCTTGAAGGGTATTTATGGGATGAGGATCTCGCTAAAAAATCCTGTCAGAAGGCTTTTGAATTGGCTAAGAAATACCAAGTAAAAACCGCCTTAAGTCTTTCAGATCCTTTTTGTGTTGAAAAATGGCGGGGAGAATTCCGTCAGTTGGTAAAAAAATCAGATATTATTTTTGGAAACGAAGAGGAATTAAAATCTTTATATAATACCGAAATTTTATCCGATGCCATTTCTGCCGCAAGGTCTGAAATTAATTTGTCGGTTATAACAAGGGGCGCACTCGGATCAATAATTATTAATGAAAATGAAATTGAAGAAGTACCATCTTTCCCATGTGAAAAGGTTATTGACACTACTGGGGCGGGTGATTTATTTGCTGCTGGTTTTTTGTTTGGCGTGGTTAACGACAAGAGGTTTTATGAATGTGCGAACCTTGGCTCTTTTGTGGCGTCTCAAGTCATATCTTTCTTTGGCCCACGACCTGAAGCTGATCTTAGGAAACTAGCGATAAAACAAGGATTGTTAGTATAAATGAATTTGCTATTATTAAGGGAGAAAAATAAATGCTGATATCCATACCAAATGCTGAAGAAGCTTTACCCGGCAGACATAGAGCTATAGAGGTAAATGAGAAACATTTCGTAAATGGAAATCCAATTAAAGGAAAATTTCAGGAAAATATTCAAATCGCCGATTTTGCCATGGGATGTTTTTGGGGTGCAGAAAGAAAATATTGGGAATTGGAAAGTGTCTTTTCTACTGCCGTTGGATACATGGGAGGGTATACTCCTAATGCTACCTACGAAGAGGTTTGTTCAGGTCTGACGGGTCATGCAGAGGTTGTGAGAGTTTTTTTTGATAGTTTTTTGGTTGAATATAAAGAATTGCTAAAAGTCTTTTGGGAATCTCATAATCCGACGCATGGTATGAGACAGGGCAATGATATCGGAACACAATATCGTTCCGCTATTTATTTCCATAGTGATGAGCAAAAAAAATTGGCAGATCAATCATTAAGTATTTATGATGATATGCTTCAAAAGAATGGACATACAGCAATTACAACAGAAATTAAATCTGCAGAAGATTTTTACTATGCAGAAGACTATCATCAGCAATATCTGGCTAAGAATCCAAATGGTTATTGTGGTATGTACGGAACTGGTCTGACTTGTTCAATATAGAGTTAGTGCTAATTAAAAAAATAGGATTA
>JAYYUG010000008.1:0-20003 GCA_036344135.1 Pseudomonadota bacterium
CGACAATGACTATTAGGTTATTTAATTCACATAGTAGGAAAAAAGAGGTTTTTAAGCCCCTAAGTCCCGATAAAGTAACTATTTATGTATGTGGTCCAACCGTTTATGGGCCTTCACATATTGGCAATGCAAGGCCAGCAGTTGTTTTTGATGTATTGGCAGACCTATTAAGAGTTTCTTTTGAAAAAGTAATTTATGCTAGGAATATTACAGATATTGATGACAAAATCATTAATGCTGCCAAAGAAGAAAAAGAAGACATTTCTAAGATAACGCTGAAATACGCAGAGCAGTATAAAAATGACATGAAGGCTTTAAATGTATCTTTTCCAGATGAGGAGCCTTATGCAACAGCACACATAAAGGAAATGATCGAGTTTATCAACGATCTTCTGATAAAAGAATTTGCGTATGTTTCCGATAATCATGTTCTTTTTGATATTAGCTCATATAATTCTTATGGCATGCTTTCTAGAAGAAATCCTGAAGAAATGATTCCTGGATCTAGAGTAGAAGTCCAATCTTATAAAAAAAACCCACTTGATTTTGTTATGTGGAAACCATCTTTAGAAAATGAAATAGGTTGGGATAGTCCATGGGGATTTGGAAGACCGGGTTGGCATTTGGAATGTTCAGCAATGATATTTAAACTATTTGGTAAAACAATTGATATTCATGGAGGAGGTGAAGACTTAACCTTTCCGCACCACGAGAATGAGATAGCGCAATCTGTTTGCAGAAATGATGGACATCCACTTGCAAATTATTGGATGCATAATGGACTGGTCCAAATGGATAAGGCAAAAATGTCAAAATCTCTTGGTAATTTTTTATTGGTTAAAGACCTCGTCAAAAATGTTCCTGGCGAAGTTATAAGGTTTGCACTGTTGAGCACTCATTACAGACAGCCCCTTATCTGGAATCAGAGGTTAATTGATCAATCAAATACCGTTTTAAATAATATGTATTCTTTATTAGCAGAAACAAAAGATCTAGATAGCAATGAAAAGAGTATTGATAAGGAATTTTTAGAGTCCTTAAATGATGATTTGAATATACCAAAAGCAATTTCAATTCTTCATTCTCTTTTCAAAAGATTAAAAAAAATTCCTGAAGATTCCTCATTGAGAGAATCCTTACTCGGTTCGGCGAATCTTTTAGGCATCCTTAAGAATGACCCAATTGAATGGTTCGAATCTAAAAACAAAGATGTCGATATAGAAATGGTGAATAATTTAATTGAAAAAAGACGCATTGCTAGAGAAGAAAAAGATTACGAAGAAGGTGACTTAATAAGGGATCAACTCTTAAATATGGGTATTATCATTGAAGATACTCAAGAGGGATCAATATGGAAAAAAATATCAATAAATGATTAACGAACTTTACAATGAAAACATATTGAGCTTAGCTTCGGAGATTCCTAGAATTGGAAGGCTTGATACCCCGGACTCATCTTCAACTGTGGTGAGTAAACTTTGCGGATCAAAAGTAATTGTCGATTTAAATTTTCTTGATGGCCATGTAACAGATTTTGGCCATCATGTAAAAGCTTGTTCTCTCGGTCAGGCTTCATCTTCTGTCATGGCGAGAAATGTCATAGGAAGCAAATACGATGAATTAATAGACGTAAGGGAAATAATGCTTTCAATGCTTAAAGAGTCAGGTCCTCCACCAAAAGGTAAGTGGGATGATTTAAAATATCTGCAACCAGTTAAAGATTATAAAGGAAGGCATGCGTCGGTGATGTTAACCTTTGATGCAGTTTATGAATGTCTAAATCAGATAGTTTAAAAAAAAAGGGAACCCACATCGAGTTCCCTTTGAAAGGCTTAATCGCCCCCGATTAAACCTGGCGAAACGCTCTCTTCTGATTTAAGTCCTCTATCTCCGTAGAGATTTCAGCCTTAAACCTAGAGTGGGTATTCTCAAAACTTTACAGCTTTTACCTTCCCCATGGGTCACCGACCAGTCAACCCTCAATGCGGTTCGTCACCCGCCCAACGATAATTGGTCATTTCTATCGTCACTTAAAATTCTATATGCAAGTAAAAATTCGTCAAATGAATTCGGTCGATTAATAAAAAAAAATGTGGATAATATTTATTTTTCTGTGGATAATTTTTTGAAAATATTTATAGGTTTTAATAATAGGAGGTTTTTTTTGATTTCATGGGTTTAGCTAGTAGAGTGAGTATATTTTTAATAAAGGGATATAAATATTTAATATCACCTTTTCTTGGAAGATCTTGCAGATTTGATCCTTCATGCTCTAGTTATGCGTTGGAAGCTTTTTCAAAATATGGATTTTTTTTAGGTTTTAAATTATCGATCAAAAGAATATCACGATGTCATCCTTGGGGTAATCATGGTTATGATCCATTACCAGAAATAAATAATAATAAAAGGAAAACCAGATAAATGCCCAAGATAACTTTACCTGATGGAGCAACTAAAGATTTTAATAAATCGGTCGATATTGATGAGATTGCTTTTTCTATTGGTAAGGGCCTGGCAAAAGCAACGGTTGCAGGATTCGTTAATGAAGAACTTGTTGATGCTTCGGAGAAAGTATCAAAAGATTCAAGAATAAAATTAGTCAAAAATACTGATGACGAAGGTATAGAGATTATAAGACATTCATGCGCACATCTTTTTGGCCATGCCCTTAAACAAATTCACCCTGAAGCTAAAATGGCCATAGGACCAACTATAGAAAATGGGTTTTACTATGATATTGATTTACCAAAGTCTTTAAATGAAAAAGATTTGATTTTGATAGAAGAAAGAATGAAAGAACTAGCGTCTAAAGACTATAAAGTAATTAGAGAGGTAGTAGGCAGAAAAAAAGCAATAAAAACATTTGAAGAGAGAGAAGAGCCCTACAAAATAGAAATAATTAATGAAATACCCGATGACGAGATTATAGCTTTATATCATCACAACGAGTATGTTGATATGTGCAGGGGCCCCCATGTTACTTCCACCAGACATTTAAGGTCATTTAGATTAACAAAAATAGCAGGAGCCTATTGGAGAGGAAGATCAGAAAATAAGATGCTCCAAAGAATTTATGGAACGGCATGGGCTTCAGATAAAGACCTTAAAAATCATTTGGACTTCTTAGAAGAAGCAGAAAAACGTGACCATAGGAAATTAGGTAGAGAATTAGATTTGTTTCACTTTCAAGAAGAAGCCGCAGGAATGGTTTTTTGGCATTCGAATGGTTGGTCTATTTATAGAGAACTTGAAGATTATGTTAGAAGGAAAATATCAAAATCAGGATACCAAGAAATCAAAACTCCTCAACTTTTAGATAAGAAACTATGGGAAGAATCGGGACACTGGGACAAGTACATTGAGAATATGTATACCACTGTAGTGGACGAAAGAGAACTTATGATTAAACCGATGAATTGTCCTGGACATATTCAAATATTTAACCAAGGAATTAAGAGTTATAAAGATCTTCCGCTTAGAATGGCAGAATTTGGATCATGCCATAGACACGAACCTTCTGGTGCACTACATGGCTTATTGCGTGTTAGAAATTTTGTACAAGATGATGCGCATATATTCTGTACTGAGGAACAGATCGAATCCGAGACCATTTTGTTTTGTGATTTACTCAAAGAAATTTATCATGAACTTGGGTTTAATGAAATTTCTATAATGTATGCTGATAGACCTGAGATCAGAGTCGGATCAGATGATATATGGGACAAGGCTGAAGAATCATTAATTAATGCTGCGAAAGCAACAGGGCTCCCATTTAAAGAAAACAAGGGAGATGGAGCTTTTTATGGCCCCAAATTAGATTTTTATCTTCACGATGCAATTGGTAGGGTGTGGCAATGTGGAACTTTGCAGGTAGATTTTAATATGCCTGGTCGACTAGGCGCTAGTTATATTGGAGAAGATAATAGCAAGCATATTCCAGTAATGCTACACAGGGCGATTTTAGGAAGCTTGGAAAGATTTATGGGGATACTTATAGAGCATTACGAAGGACGTTTTCCTTCTTGGTTATCACCCATTCAGGTTGCTATTACAACAATTGTGTCTGAGGTTGAAGACTACTCAAAAAAAATTGAAAAAGAGTTTCGGAACAAGGGAATAAGAACAATTATAGACACCAGAAATGAAAAAATTAATTATAAAATAAGAGAACATTCCCATAATAAAGTTCCCTTTATCCTTGTAATAGGAAAAAAAGAAAAAGGAAACAATACCGTTACTCTTAGAAGACTAGGTTCTTCAGATCAAGAAACACTTCAAAGTAATGACTGTCTTAAGAAAATTATTAATGAAACAGTTCCACCAGATTTAAAAGAGTAAGTAAAATTAAACTTCTTTTCCAATAATGCCTTCTTTTATCATTTCTTGAATTTCTTCTTTAGTAAAACCTATGTCAGATAAGATTTCCGAATTATGTTCTCCTAGTTTAGGAGCAGGGCCCTTAGGGCCATCATCTGTATCATGAAACTTAACGGGTGAAGCAAGAGATTTGTATTTCTCATCGCATTCTGGGTCCTCGATTTCTACAAATGCACCAGTCGATAATACCTGTTCATCCTTTGATACCTCTGATAGATTTTGTACTGGCGCCCATATTAGGTCCTCTTTATCTAATCTTTCACCCCATTCTTCTAGAGTAAGTAGGCTGAAGGCTTCATCCATAGCGCTGACAAATTCTGTAGAATTCATTCTTCTGCTATGGTGAGTATTAAAATTCTCATCCTCCAACCACTCCTCTTTTTTTAAAGCTCTAGCTACTTTTGGTAAATCCCAGTCTCCACCAGCTCTTGGGCTTAAGCAAATCCATCTATTATCTTTAGTTTTAAAAAAATTTGCTATGGGATTAATTTGTTGGTCTCTATTTTTTGTTGAGGGCACTCTTCCAAACCTTAACTGCAATGCCATATCTGTTCCAATAGAATAAATCCCTGTTCTTAATAAAGAGCTCTCAACAACTTTTCCTTTACCTGTTTTTTGTCTCTCATAGACTGCAGCTAAAATGCCGCTTACAGTTGATATTGCAGTAATATGATCTCCGGAGGCAGTTCGCAAGGGGAGTGGAATCTCACCCTTTCTTTGTGTTAGGTGTGCCATTCCAGATCTTGACCAAAATGCCGCTATATCAAAACCTGGTCTATCCCTCTCTTCTCCTTCCAAACCGTAACCGGAAAGAGAACAATAAATTAATTTTTGGTTAATTTTTGTTAATGATTTGTAATCAAGTTTTGCATTTTCAAGCGATGTAGGCCTTACATTAGTTAAGAATACGTCTGCTTCTTTTACAAGCTCTCTGACTATGTCTGCTCCTCTAACATCACTAGTATTAATAGTCATGCCTTTTTTTCCTCTATTATCTAATCCAAAAATAGGATTACCTTTGATTTCAAGAGTCGATTTTGTCCCCTCAAAAAACTTCCTCATCGGACATCCGGTAAGTGGTTCTATTTTTATTACTTCCGCACCCCAATCTCTTAACATACCACCAGCTGCAGGCGCCGCTACATAAGTAGCCATCTCTATAATTTTCAAACCCTCAAGCACAACAACTCCTTATTTTGTATATTTATAACGGACCTTCATTTTATGAGTTAAATTTGAGTTTTTATGATATAGCATTATCAAATGAAAAAAACCTCAAATAATTTAATACCAGCTTCCACAGTTCTTATTATACGTAATGGTGAAAATGATATCGAAGTTTTTATGGTAGTTAGACATCATCAAATAGATTTTGCATCAGGAGCTTTAGTTTTTCCAGGAGGAAAAGTTGATTCAAAGGACATTGACCCTGATATTAGAGATTTTATTATTCCTGACAAAGATTATGTTGATGAAGAGCTGAGCTTTAGGATTGCGGCAATCCGAGAAAGCTATGAAGAGTCAGGCGTGTTATTTGCTAAGCATAAAGAAGATGAAAATTTAATAAATAATGAGAAATTAGTGGAACTTCATAAATGGAGAGATAGATTTAATAATAATGAAACTTCTATGCAAGAATTTGCAAAAAAAGAAAATCTTAAATTTTCTATAGAATCTCTCATACCTTTTGCTCATTGGATTACCCCAGACTTGATGCCTAAAAGGTTTGATACGAGATTTTATTTAGCAGCTGTTCCAGATGGTCATCAAGGAATACACGATGGAAATGAGTCAGTAGATTCACTTTGGATAAGCCCTAAGCAAGCTATTGAGGATTGTTTGTCAGAGAAAAGAACAATCATTTTTCCCACAAGAATGAATCTTGAAAAACTTAGAAACTCTAAAACAGTCGAGGAGGCATTGAGTAACGCAAGAAAACAGAGAATAGTAACAGTTATTCCTAAGCTAGAAAAAACAGGTGATAGTGTATTTTTAACGATACCGAAAGAAGCAGGTTATGGAGATGTCAAAGAACCATTAGAAAATCTAAGATGAAGTTAATCTATAAATTGTTCGTCTAGAATCTTTTCTTCTAGTCTTGTTTCAGGATCGAAGAGCATTAACAATTCTGTATTTCGATCTTCAGATATCTTTACAGACAGTATATTTCTGATCTCTAAATTATCAGCTACTGCACTAACGGGTCTTTTTTCGGATTCTAAAATATCAATTTTTACTTCTGATGTGTGAGGTATAAGTGCGCCTTTCCATCTCCTTGGCCTGAAAGCAGAAATGGGAGTTAAAGCTAATAGATTTGAGGTAATAGGAAGAATTGAGCCATGTGCAGATAAATTGTAAGCAGTACTTCCAGCTGGTGTCGATAGCAATATTCCATCACAAATAAGTTCGGCTAGCCTTTCTTTATCATCAATGAATATTTGTATTTTTGCCGCTTGGTAGGTTTGGCGAAGAAGTGAAACTTCATTAATAGCTTTCGCTGTTTTTGTATCATTTTCAGTTATAGCTTCCATTTGGAGTGGATATACTCTTGTCATTTCTGATTTCTCAATTCTTCCAACAAGATTATCTTCCCTATATTTGTTCATTAAAAAACCTACAGAACCTCTATTCATTCCGTATATGGGAAGACTATTACCTATATTTTCATGAAGCGTTTGTAGCATCAGGCCATCACCACCTAAAGCCACCACAACATCAGCTTCAGAAATCTTATAGTTATTATAAGCTTGACTTAATACCTTTTTGGCCTTTTGCGCATCAGGATGATTACTTGATACAAAATGTAATTTCTTATCTGACATAATAAATTTATACTATCTTTTTTACAAAATAACACTTCCTCTTGATAAATTAGGTTTAATTGTTAGTTTTGAACTAAAAGGAGTTAAATTGTTTTTAACTATCGATCAAGGTACCACATCAAGTAAAGCTGTTTTGTTTGATATAAATGGTCAAAAAATAGACGTAAGTCAAAAAGATTTTAAACAAATATTTCCTAATGATGGTTGGGTAGAACACGATCCGTTAGATCTTTTACATACTGTAATGCAGTGTTGCGAAGATATTTTATCCAGAAATTTAGAAAAAAACATCAATTCTTTAGCTATTACAAATCAACGTGAGACTGTAATTGTTTGGGACAAAAAAAACGGAAAACCACTACACAATGCAATAGTTTGGCAAGACAGAAGAACTGAAGAATATTGCAATAAAATAAAAGATAAGGGCTTAGAAGATATTATTAGAAATAAGACTGGATTATTGATTGATCCCTATTTTAGCGCTTCAAAGATTAATTGGATAATAAAGAACAATGAAAATATTAAAAATAAGATTAAGAAAGGTGAAATTTGCGCAGGAACAGTTGATTCTTGGCTAATATACAATCTGACTAATAAAAAAGTTTTCGCAACTGATATAACAAACGCCTCTAGGACCAGCCTATATAATATTAATTCTTTAAAATGGGATGATGAGCTGTTAGAAATATTTGATATCCCTAAGAGTATAATGCCTGAAGTTAGAGATTCTGACGGATATTATGGAAAAACTGAAATCTTAAGTAGAAATCTAGAAATCTATGGTGTTGCGGGGGATCAGCAGTCAGCTGCAATTGGGCAGAAGTGCTTTAGAGAAGGGGATATTAAATCTACATACGGAACAGGCTGCTTTGTTCTAGCAAATACTGGAGAAACAATAGTGAGGTCCGATAACGGATTAATAACTACCGTTGCAAGTAAAATCCAGGGAAAGGTGTCCTATGCGATTGAAGGATCAATATTTATGGCAGGAGCAATAGTTGATTGGTTTAAAGATTATTTACAACTATTTGATAAATATGAAGAAATAATACCTTTAGTAAATGAAGAATTTGATAATCCTGATTCAAACGTTGTTCTTGTTCCGGCTTTTACGGGATTGGGTGCACCGCATTGGTCCCCTAAATCAAGAGGATCTATTTTTGGAATGAACAGGAACACTGGTAAGAAAGAAATAATTCATGCAGGGATACAATCTGTCTCACTACAGACTAACGATCTTTTGAGGGCGATAAACAAAGATCTCAAAAAATATGATATAACTTTACCTAAGAATTTAAAGATTGATGGTGGAATGGTTGAGAATCCATTGTTTGTTCAGAATTTAGCGAATATATGCAACCTAGAAATCCTTTGTTCTTCAAATAAAGAAGCCACTGCGTTGGGAGCGACAATGCTATCAGGCCTAGGATCAAACAAATATAAAAATATAAATAATCTCGATAATGTAATAAATAAGAATCAGGCTTTTCAAAATAAAATGAAAGACACAACTCGTGAAAGTATAATAGAAAAGTGGAACTTAGCAGTAAAACAAACTATTGGAATGGTTTGATATAAATATGTTGTTAGGATATTCTTTATTAAACAAAGAGGTTGCTTACGATGAATTCAAAAGTTAAAGAAACAGTTTCTGGGGAGGAATGGGATACGCGAGTTGAGCTTGCTGCCCTCTATCGATTGGTCGCTTTTTATGGTTGGGATGATCTAGTTTTTACACATATTTCCGCTAGGGTTCCAAATGAACCTAATAACTTTCTTATGAATCCATATGGAATGTTATTTGAAGAAATATGTGCTTCCGATTTGGTAAAAGTGGATTTAGAAGGCAATAAAGTTACAGATACTAATTATAATGTTAATGCTGCTGGTTTTACTATCCATTCAGCTGTTCATGGAAGCGGCTCAAATAATCATGCGGTCATTCATACTCACTCAAACGATGGAGTAGCAGTTTCAGCTCAAGAAGAAGGATTACTGCCGATAAGTCAGACAGCTATGGTCATTAGAGGTGATTGTTCTTATCATGATTATGAAGGTATTGCGCTTAACCATGATGAAAGAGAAAGATTAATTGAGGACTTAGAAGATAAGCATTGTATGATATTGAGAAATCACGGTTTATTAACAACCGGCGCCACTTGTGCGGATGCATGGTTACGTCTCTTTTTTCTAGAAAGAGCATGTACTATGCAAATTAAAGCCATGTCGGGAGGTTCTAAATTAAATAGGGTTAACGAAGATGTTGTTGAGCTTGTAACTGAGCAAGGACAAATGGCCTCATCTGAAGGCATAGGTCAGTTAGCTTGGCCTGCATTGATTCGCAAACTTGATCGACTAGATAATTCTTATCGAGATTGAGAAGGAAAAAAAATGAAATTTGCTGTAGGACAACCGGTTACAAGAATTGAAGATGTAAGATTTATTACCGGTAAAGGTCAATTTACTGATGATTTAAAGCTTCCAGAAATGCTATATGGAGCATTTGTGCGTTCGCCTTACGCACACGCAGACATAAAAAGTATAAATATTGATGAGGCTCTTAAAATGCCAGGCGTAATAGACATTTTCTTAGGAGAAAGACTTCAAAATGAAGGTTTAAGCCATATGTCTGTCATTGATTTCTTACAAAATAAAGATGGCACTCCAATGAACGCAAGTAAAAGACCTATTTTAGCTGTAAACAAGGTTCGTCATGTAGGTGACCCTATAGCATTTGTAGTAGCAGAGAGTTTTAATCAGGCCCTTGATGCCTCAGAATTTATAGAAGTCACGTACGAAGAGTTACCTTGCGTTATTGATACCGCCAAAGCTCTAGATAAAAATTCACCTCTGTTATTTAATGAATTCCCTTCAAATTGTGCAGTAGATTGGGAAATAGGATCTGAGAAAGAATGGGATGCAGTCAAAACTAAGGCCCATCACATCTCAGTAGTGAACTTAATTAATAATAGGATAGTGGTTAATCCAATAGAACCAAGATCAGCTTTATCTGATTATAATAAGGACGACGAGAGTTTTACTGTATATGTCGAGAGTCAAGGATCCCACGCTATGAGAGAGAGATTAGCAAATACTCTGAATATAGAAGAAAAGAAAGTTAAAGTTATTACGAAAGATGTGGGTGGAGGATTTGGTTTTAAAATGATGTGTTTTCCAGAATATATCGCTGTTATGCATGCGAGTAGAATTCTTAATAGACCAGTGAAATGGACAGCCACTCGTTCTGAATCTTTTCTTAGCGACTCTCAAGGACGCGACCATGTAACAGAAGCTTCCTTAGCCTTGGATAGTGAGGGCAATTTTTTAGGTGTCCAGGTAGATACTGTTGCAGCAGTGGGAGCATATTTGTCTCAGTACGGGATTTTTATTCCCACCTTAGCCGGAGCAGGTATGCATGTAGGAGTCTACAGAATTCCCGTACTCAACAATAAAGTGAAGGTTGTTTACACTAATACAGTTCCCGTTGATGCTTATCGTGGCGCGGGAAGACCTGAGGCTAGTTATGTTATTGAAAGACTTGTAGATCAAGCAGCTTCAGATTTAGGAATGGACCCTATAGAAATAAGAACCAAAAATTTTGTTCAACCATCAGATCTTGGAAAAACTGCAGAACCTATCATCCCTTTTGATAGTTGTGATTTTGAAAAGACTACGGAAATTTCTCTTGTTAATTCTTCGTACAGGAGTTTTGAAAAAAGAAAGGAAATATCTTCTCAGGAAAATAAGTTACGTGGGATTGGAATTTCTTATTATACCGAAAGAACTCAAGGTGAAGGTTCAGAAAATTCCAGAGTTGTGATTTCGGGAGAAGGAAAAGTTAAGGTATATGCTGGCACACAAGCAACTGGGCAAGGTCATGAAACGGCATGGACACAAATAATTGTGGAAAAGCTTGGAGTAGAGGCAGAAGATGTAAGCGTTCATTTTGGGAATAGTGATGATCTTCCTGGAGGAGGTGGAACCGGAGGATCAAAATCTCTCTACATGGTAGCAGGTGCAATAGATGATGCCTCTAACGTGATGTTAAAGAAGGGTGTAGAAATCGCTGCTAATGAGCTTGATGTATCTGTTGATGAGATAGAATACACTACAGATGCAGGACCACATTTTCAAGTTAAAGGAACTAATAGGAATATTGACCTATATTCTGTTGCAAGAATAGCTGAGGGTCAATCTAATACCCAAATTCTTGATGGAGAGAGTTCATACGAACACAATGCTCCTACTTATCCCAATGGATGTCATGTATGTGAAGTAGAAATCGATCAGGATACAGGAAGAACTAGTATCGTAGATTATTCCGCAGTTGATGATTTCGGTAAGATAATTAACCCACTTTTGGTAACAGGACAGGTTCATGGAGGGATTGTCCAAGGCTTAGGACAAGCTATGTTTGAACATGCTGTATATGAAGAAGAGACTGGCCAATTAGTAAATGGTTCATATATGGATTATCAAATGCCACGAGCAAATGATTTTCCTAATTTTAATATTTAGTATAATGAAGATGCTGTTTGTACTACCAATATGTTAGGCGCCAAAGGGTGCGGAGAAGCAGGCTCGATAGGAGCCACTACTGCCTACGTGAATGCTGTTTTAGATGCTCTTAAAGAATATAATACAAATAACTTAAATATGCCCATTACAGCTGAAAAAGTTTGGAAAATAATAAAAGAATAGAAAAATTTAAACGTATAGGTGTATAAAGAGGCATGAAATTTGGAATCTTTTATGAACATCAATTACCAAGGCCATGGGATGATGGTCTTGAGCAACGCTTATTTCAAGATGCTCTAGACCAAGTTGAGCTAGCCGATAAACTTGGAATAGATTATGCTTGGGAGGTCGAACATCATTTTTTAGAAGAATATTCCCATTCTTCCGCCCCAGAGGTATTTCTTGCAGCGTGTTCACAAAGAACTAAATCTATTCGTTTAGGGCATGGAATAGTTTTAATGCCACCCAATTATAATCATCCAGCAAGAGTAGCAGAGCGTATTTCGACATTGGATTTAGTTTCTAATGGAAGGGTTGAATGGGGTACTGGAGAAAGCTCTGCACTATTAGAATTGGGTGGATATAAAGTTCCCGTGGCAGAAAAAAGAGATCAATGGATGGAAGCTGTAGAGCAGTGTGCAAATATGATGGCGCTAGATCCATATCCTGGATATAAAGGAAAATTTTTTTCGATGCCATGCAGGAACATTGTTCCCAAGCCTGTGCAAAGACCGCACCCCCCTATTTGGGTGGCATGTTCAAATAGAGAAACTATAAAGTTGGCCGCAAAGCTTGGAATAGGTGCTCTAACATTTGCCTTTGTGGACCCATCTGAAGCGAAGTCGTGGGTCGATGATTATTACCGTATATTTAAAGAGGAGTGCATTCCTATAGGTCATACAGTAAATCCTAACGTCGCAATGGTTACAGCTTTTTCTGTACATAAATCTGCGGAGGAAGCAAAAAAAAGAGGATTAGAAGGGTTTCAATTTTTTGGTTATGCATTAGGCCACCATTATATCTTTGGTGAACATACTCCAGGTAGAACCAATATTTGGGAATCTTACCAATCTGCAAAGGAATCTATACCTGATGATGATGTTGGAGGGATAGGTACACCAGAGGATTTAAGAAAACACCTTAAAGGATTTGAGGAGGCTGGTGTAGATCAGGTCTCTTTTATTCAACAGAGTGGAAAAAATAAACATGAACATATTTGTGAATCTTTAGAGATTTTTTCTAAAAATGTTATGCCTGAGTTTAAAGAAAATGAAATAAATAGACAGAAAAAGAAAATGAAAGACTTGGAGCCCTATATTGAAAAAGCAATGAAAAGGAAGAAAGAATTTAAACAACTTCAAGACGAAGAAATTCCAAAAGTTGTAGCCTTAGGAAGACAAGTAACTGAACAATCAGAATCTCAATCTGATAACTCTGTTTTTGATGATAATAATTTTGCTGCGGAGTAAATATGGATAAAAGCATTAATATACCTGACGCCTACTCGATTCCTTTGGAAGAGTTCGATGTAGCTAATCCCGACCTTTTTGAGCAGAATGCTTTTTGGCCTTATTTTGAAAGGCTGAGAAAAGAAGAGCCAATACATTATTGTACAAATAATGAGGATTTTGGTCCTTATTGGTCTGTTACAAAATATAACGATATTATGAATGTGGATACGAATCATAAGGTTTTTTCTTCCGAAGACGCTATAACTTTAGCAGATCAACAGGAGGATTTTACTACACCTATGTTTATAGCAATGGATCCACCTAAACACGATATTCAACGTAAGGCAGTAAATCCTGTCGTTGCTCCAAGTAATTTAAAGAACATGGAATCTCTAATTAGAGAAAGAACCCAAAATGTTCTAGATAACTTGCCACGGAAAGAAACTTTTAACTGGGTAGAAAAAGTTTCTATAGAATTAACAACTCAAATGTTGGCGACCTTATTCGATTTTCCTTTTGAAGATCGAACAAAATTGACGTATTGGTCAGATGTTGCAACCGCTCGCCCTGGAGATGGAGTAATAGAAAATCTTGAGGATAGAAACGAAATTTTGTTAGAGTGTCTTGAGTATTTTACAAAACTCTGGAACGAAAGGGTAAATTCCGAGCCTAAAACAGACCTTATTTCAATGTTGGCTCACAATCCTCAAACGCGAAACATGGATCCAATGGAATATTTGGGTAATTTAATTCTTTTAATTGTTGGCGGTAATGATACCACGAGGAATTCTATGACCGGGGGTGTGTTAGCTCTTAATGAATTTCCAGATCAATACGACAAATTGAGAGATAACCATGATTTAATTCTTTCCATGGTTCCTGAGATAATTAGATGGCAAACACCTTTAGCGTATATGAGGCGAACTGCGCTAACAGATTATGAGATTGGTGATAAAACCATAAAAAAAGGCGATAAGGTTGCTATGTGGTACGTTTCTGGTAATCGGGATGAAGAGGTGATCAAAAGGCCTAACGAATTAATAATTGATCGAGATAGGCCAAGGACACACCTTTCATTCGGTTTCGGAATTCATAGATGTGTTGGTAACCGATTAGCAGATATGCAACTAGAAATTTTATGGGAAGAGATAATGAAAAGATTCGAAAATATAAAAGTTATGGGTGAACCTAAACGAATTCATTCAAGTTTTGTTAAGGGATATTCTTATCTTCCAGTAGAAATTGATTAAATTTTCTCATTATTTTTATGAAAAGTGGTCAAAAAAACTCTGAATCTCTAAGAAAAATCTTTGCAAGATTTGCTACCGGTGTGGCTGCAATAACATTTTCTAGTAAAAACAATAAGTTTCTTGGTGTAACAGTTAATTCTTATACTTCAGTATCTTTAGAGCCACCATTAGTACTTTGGTGTTTAGATAAGGATTCAGAATTATACGATGAATTAATTGAAAAGGAGAACTATGTAATAAACTTTTTATCGGAAGACCAAAGGTCTATTGCGGTCCATTTGGCAAAAAAGAATAATCATTCTCTAGATGAGGTTAAACATAGGATTAAAGGAAATAACTGTGTTATTGAAGGAGTCGTGGGTTGGATTTCATGTTCTAAGGTGCAAACATTTGATGCAGGAGATCATGAGATCATTCTTGGTAGGGTTATTGATTTTAATAACAATAAGAGAAACCCTCTAATATTCTGGGATAGCAAATATAAATCATTGTAAAATTATGTTTTAATAAGTTTGCATTAGTTTCCTTATATTTAATTGTAATATTCATTTTTTCATACTAGAATTTGCAAAATTCTGTTTTTCTTTGAGGAGGTCAAATTGAAAACTATTACGCACCATTTTTTTATATTTTCTTTTTTAATTTCTTTTATCTTTTTTGGGTCTTTCCAGGAAGTAAAAGCTCAAGAGACTCAACTGTCTTCTGGGATAGAAGAGATAGTTGTAACAGCTCGTAAAAAGGAAGAAAATATCCAGGAGACAGCATTGTCAGTGAGCGCTCTTACCCAGAGAGACTTGGATAGAAGATTTCCTAATGACATTAGAGATTTGGCTGGTGATTCACCAAATCTTATAATAGATGACCTTCAACAAGGCCCTGGTAGTCCTACCGCTATTTTCATTAGGGGTATAGGTGTATCAGATGTGGAGAAAAACTTTGATCCAACAACTGGTGTTGTCTTAGATGGTGTATTTATTGGCGCAAATTCTGGCGCTATGTTGAAAACTATTGATTTAGAAAAGGTTGAAATACTCAGAGGTCCACAAGGAACATTATTTGGAAGGAACACCGTTGCAGGTGTTATTAATTTAACAAGGACACGCCCAACAGGAGAAATTGGAGGAAAAATAAGGGTTGGTTATGGCGATTATGATACAAGCCTAGTAGATGCTATATTTAACTTTGGTAATGAAACTGCCGCTTTTAAGATATCAGGTACTCATCGTGAACAAAAGGAAGGTTATTTGACAAACTTGGTTAATGGAGAAGACTTAGGTAGAGAAGAATATTATCAGGTCACGGTGAATGGCCTTTTTTCTATTAACGAGAACTTAGAAATTGAATTAACCTTTACTGATGAACAACAAGATCAAGATGCGCATACTACTTTAAACATGGGTGGTGCCGGAACTTGGTGGTGTGCTGCTTATGGGCAATGTTCACCTGGTCTTGGTGTTCCACAGAGCGGAAACAGATGGGCTGTCTATAATAATGAGCCAAAAAGAAGAGATGCTTTTTTTGCCAGTAAAACTGGAATATTAGAGGTTCGGTGGGATATCTCTGAAAATTATAAGTTAGATTACATTTTCGGAAGAAAAACTACAGATGAAGAAGTAGATCAGGATTGGGATGGTACACCTCTTACCCTTTATCACACAGACAGAAGAGCTGAATACGAGCAAGATAGTCACGAACTACGTGTAACAAGCGACTTAGATGGAAACATTAATTTTGTAGCAGGTCTTTACAAGTGGGATTCTGAATACACTATTCCCATGGAGAGTCGTATAGGTTTCTTTGATCTCTTTGGAGCGGTCCCAAGATTAGATCCATTGATAGTAGTTCCTGTCTACAACTATACTCACCAGGAAACCGAATCAATGGCTGTGTTCTTTGAAGTTGATTACGATATAAATGAACAATTTAAACTAACTGTTGGCGGCAGATATATTGATGAAGAAAAGAATTCTAGAGCTTGTCAAGGTGGTGGCCCATTTCCTGACTGCGCTGTACTAGATACATTTGCAAAAAAGAGTTGGACAAAATTTACACCAAAAGTTGCTCTAAGTTATCAGCAAAGTGACAACGTCCTTTACTACGCATCTTTTTCTGAAGGTTATAGGAGTGGTGGTTTTAATGGTAGATGGGGTAATCAGTTTAGTGCGGTAAGACCTTATAAACCTGAAACAGTAACCAATATTGAAGTAGGCGTAAAATCAACCCTTATGGATAATACTTTACGAGTTAATGTGGCTGTCTTTGATATGCAGTATGACGATAAACAATTTGATGTTGATATTCCAGACACTCTTGCAGCAACAGGACGTGCTACAGTTACTGATAATGTTGCTGAGGCAACTTTTAGAGGTATCGAATTAGAGCTAGAAGCAATTATAAATCAAAATTTCTCAATCGACCTTAATGTTGGTTATTTAGATGCAAGCTATGATGAATTTTTTGCGGATTTAACAGGGGGAGGAACTCCGGCAGATTTTACACATTTAGAACCTTTAAGAGCACCTGAACTAAATTGGACACTGGGTTTAAATTATGAATGGGAGGCTGGGCCTGGCCTTGCTTATATTAGGGCTAGCGCTCACTTTATAGGCGAGCATCACGTTTCTCAATTAAATTCACCAACTACTTTCAACCAAGATCAAACAATTTTTGACCTTTCAATGAATTATGAAGTTAATGATACGGTGATTGCTTTTTTTGCTAAAAATATTACTGAGGAAGATGGCTTTATGGTTGGATACGATGTCTTTGCTGGAGCTGCCTGGTCTTATACAATGGCAAGGGCACCTAGAATTTGGGGAGTTAACATTACTCAATCATTTTAAGTTTAATTTTTTTTAATTAAGCATTTCACTAGCGTAGTTAAAATTTTTTAAAAGGAGATTGAAATGAGATTTAGAGTCTATTGTTGTAGAGTAAAATATGGCTTTTGAAGCTAAAGCACATAGAATTGTAAAAGTTCCAAAATCATATTTTTGGACAAGATTAAGGGCTTTTGACACTATTAAAACTCTTCTACCCGACAATATTGTTGACGTTAAATTGCCTGATAACTTTTCAAATAAAGTTGGGGATGTAAGGCATGTTTACCTTGAGGATCCATACCCCGGAGAGGTAATCGAGAGACTTGATGGATGTATTGAGGGATCTTTTTTAACCTACTCAATAATTGATAAATCTTGTCTTCCAATGGTAAATTATGTTGCATGTGTATCATTAGAGGAAGTTTCGGAAAATGAAACAGATGTTAATTGGTGCAGCCATTTTAAGCCTGTAGGGGCTGGTGAGGAAGAGGTTACAGAATTACTAAGCAGTCTATACAGCCTTATTTTCGATAATATAGAAGATCAATATCAAAATTCAAAATAGACAATCATGACGATCTCATAAGTCCTAGTCTAGAAGTTTAACTGAACGAGAGCTCAGGGAAACCCTCATTTACAGACTCTCTTAATTTGTCGTAGTATGCGCCTGCTCCACCGAAATAAATTAGAACCCTTGCGTTCTTATTTTCGATGTTAGCGCCCATCATCCAGGAATGAACTTCATCACCCACATCCATTAATGTTTGTCGATGGACTTCCGCCACATGTGCTGACCACTCATCTTCAGCTTCCGGAAGTGGATGGCATAGATCGTAACCTTCGCTTTCCATCTTCTTTATGCAATCTGAAATCCATATAGCGTTCTGTTGGATAGATGTAGGGAGGTTGGCGAATGGTGCCTGAGGACCTGTTATGGTGAATAAATTAGGGAAGTCGGCAATACATACACCCATAATAGATTTTGATTCGATCTCCCATTTATCTTTTATTGAAGTTCCACTAGCCCCTCGTATATCGAATGCCTCCAGAGCACCAGTGTACGCCTGAAAACCCGTTGCTAACACAATGATATCGAATTCGTAATGATCCTGGGTAGTTTGAATCCCACTCTCAGTAATCTCCGAAATAGGTTCTCTATCCTTTATATCAACTAGGTGCACATTATCACGGTTAAATGCTTCGTAAAAACCATGATCTAACGGTGGTCTTTTGGCGAATAATGGGTAACCCTTTGGGGTTAAGAGGTCTGCGATTTCAGGGTCATTGACTCTCTCCTTCATCTTATTAATAATAAAGTCTGCCGCCATCTTGTTAGCTGCGGGATCTGCTAACAGATCATCAAAGGTTTCGAAGACCCAGCGAAAACTACCTTGCCACTTTTCTTCGAAGATTTTTTCGCGTTCTTCAGGAGATGTATCAACTGCATTACGACCGACTGGGCTATCAAAGGCCATACCGAAGACATGATTACGACATTTTGCAATGATCTCATCATAATTATCCTTAATTTCCTTTTCCCACTCCGGTGTCATTGGCTTTTGCATTGCCGGTAAAACAAAGTTAGGAGTACGTTGAAATACGGTAACACTCTTCGCAGTTTGAGCCATAACAGGTACCATCTGAACTGTTGAAGCACCGCAACCAATGATTCCAACACGCTTTCCAGCGTAGTCCAAACCTTCTTGAGGCCAACGCGAGGAGTGAAAACAGGGACCTTTGAACCTGTCTCGACCTTCAAAATTCGGTATTACAGGTTGAGAAATCATCCCCATGGCACTAATAAAATACTTGCAAGTAAATTGTTCACCATTTCCAGTTGTTACTAACCAGAGACCAGTATCATTTTGAAAATCTGCGTTAACGATCTCAGTATTCAGTTGAATATTAGGCCACATATTACACTTATCGGCGACAAAGTGCAGGTACCGGTGCGTTTCTTCCCAACCTGGATACCTTTCCGACCATGTCCATTCCTGCATAATTTCTTTGGAAAAACTCATGCAGTAATAGTATCCCTCACTATCAGTAGCAGCTCCAGGATAACGGTTCCAGGTCCAGGTACCACCTATTTCTGCGGCTTTATCGAACACCCGCACAGAAATACCTACTTCTTTTAAATAATGTATGAGAGCGAGACCGGCAAAACCAGCACCGACAACAATAGCATCATAGTCAACTTTCAAAGGCATGTCAGAATCTCCATAAAAAATATTAAATGTCTTACTTTTTCATCTTTATATGTACTCACACAAAGCTGATTTGTATCAGTCTATTTAACTAATATAACATGTTGATTTGTTCTTGCAAAATTGAAAGTTATTCAAAATATTCGACTTTTTCTATTTTTTCTTTATTCTTTTTAAGTACTATTTTTTTAAGGAAATTCAAATATTAATGTTTAATTCTCTTTATGAATTAATGTTGTCAAACGCAGAAAAACAATACCAAAAACAGCTATAATTTTTATTTATGCATATTTAAAAAAAAGATTTTATTAAAATTTTAGATTTTTTAAATCTTAATGGTTTAAATATTGATCAGAATTTTTTACCAAAACCAATTGGAAGAGGTCAGTCTAACCCAACATTTGTAATTCAAGATAATAATTCGAACTTAAAAGTACTAAGAATGAAACCGCCCGGTGAGTTAGTTAGTGGTGCTCATAGAGATGAAAGAGAATATATAATATTAAAAGAACATAAAAAAAAAAATATTAATTATAATGAGAAAATTACAATAAAT
>JAYYUG010000009.1:0-11376 GCA_036344135.1 Pseudomonadota bacterium
TATCAAAGTCAGCTCTATCTCCTTGATAAAACCTTAAGGCAGCCTTCATTAATTTTGCTTGCACATGGTTTGCATCTGCCTTCAGACATTTACCAACCCAATGTTCAGCATCTACTATAGTCTTTGCTAGACTAGATAAGTTCCATAAAACATCAGCAAGATCTGGTTTAAACGCTATCGCTTGCCTGTAGCTAGCTTCAGCCTCTTCTAGTCTGCTTAGCTCTTGCAACGTGTTACCTAAGTTGTTATGGGCTTCGGCAAAGTCATTTTTCAACGATATTGCTTGCCTGTAGCTCGCCTCAGCCTCTTCTAATCTGCCAAGGTCTTTAAGCGTATTACCCAAGTTGCTATGGGCTTCGACATAATCAGGTTTCAGTTCTATTGCTCTCCTGTAGCTGGCTTCAGCCTCTTCTATTCTGCCCAGCTCTTTCAGCGCAACACCCAAGTTGCTATGGACTTCGGCATCTTCAGGATCTAAATGCGCAGCTCTTTGGTTGGCGCCTAGTGACTCCGTTACTCTACCTGTCTGCTTAAACACAGCTCCTAATATTTTCCAGCTAAAATGATGACGTGGAAATTTTTCAGTGATGGATATTGCTAACTTTTCTGCATCGCCATATTGCCCTTTTTGATATTGCTCTAAAAGATTATTTAACTGTGATTGAGATGGCAATTCGTTATTACTTGCTAACAGCAACTGCTGGTTCAACGCATCAAATTTCTTTGAATTAATTCCCTTATTCTTTCCCTGTACAATGACTTGTTTTGCTGTTTCAAGATGATTTTCTCTGATAAGGGTATCAATGTAGCTTAGCCAAAACTGTAATATTTTGGGATTTGCTTCGAGGGCAGTTTTAAACAATCGCAATGCCGCCTCTGCCTTATTAGCAGAGACTGCTATTACCCCTAAGTTATGATTGGCATGAGGATGTGCTGGCTGGGCTTGTAATATCGCGCGGTAAAGTCGCTCAGCTTCTTGAAGTTTACCTTCTTTATGTGCAGCTCTACCCTGCTGCAATGCTTGGTCAATCGTCAGTTCCATCTTGCTAACTACCGTCAGTACTGATGTGCCATCATCAAGGCTCGTTACCAGTACGCCCCGCACTCTCAAACAAGGAGTTGAGCTCGTCATCGGAATCCGTGTCCAGAACCCTATCTACCCATCGGTGAAAGTGCTGATTGCCTTGTTCGTTACGGCCAAATATCACATGATCAAGTCCGCCTTCCTTCAGCGCTGACTGTGCAGAACCGCCGGTAGCATAGTCCTCCTGCATCACCACCTGCTGAAAGAAATCAAATTGCTTCTCTGCAGCTTCAGGATCGCTAGGCGGTTTTTCCATAATATAATATTGAGTGGTGATACTTTCCCCAACTGACTCACCGGGAAGGATCTGTGAAATCATCACCCCGCGACCACCTGCGTCAAACGAGGCAATTGAAGTCGTAGGAAATACAGTCCAAACCCCATAAGTCAGAGTCTCTGTGTCCCACTCAGCCTCCGGTTTGTCGATCAGTTCCGCCATATAGCCTAGGGTTTCAGTGGCAATGTGTCCCTTTTCTGTGTCAGGAGACTTAATATGCTGATGCGGACCCCATGTATAATAAAGACCACGGTTGGTGGCATCGACACCGAAGGTGTCACGATGCAATACTGGCACGTGGTAGTACTCAAGGTAACCATCATACGCTATCTTCCAGTTTGGCCCGGCGAAAGTACGCTTCGATACATAAACCCAATCGGAAAAAGCAAACACTTCAAGCATATCGTCGTAGCCCGCAAGAAAAGCGGGAATATCAACTGTGGAATTCGGATTCAGTATCGCCCATATCAGCCCCGCCGATTCATACACAGGAAGTGACTTTAATCCGTAATCATTTTTATCTATCACACCGAAATCAGCTTCTGAACTAATCGCCAGTAAATCGCCTGTATTCGAAAAACTCCAGCCATGATAAGGGCAGGTGAAGCGTTTCCGATTACCATTTTCTTCTTGTGTAAGGCACGTACCGCGGTGAGAACACGCGTTGATCAATGCATGAGCATTACCATCCTTGGTTCTGCTGACTATGAGGGACATGCCCGCAACAGATAGAGTTTTAAAGTCACCTGGATTTGGAATTTCACAAGAAGGACCCAAAATAATGGGCACGCGCTTGATGACCTGCTTCAACTCAGCCTCAAAGCGGTTAGGGTCCGTGTAATTCGTTGCGGGTAAATGCATTACCGCACCCGCTTGTTTCATAGTTCCCTGTCGAGCGTGTTCAATCACGTCACGGGCTATCGGAATTAGAGATTCTCTACCATTATCCAGCTTGGTACTCATTTTGCTCCACCTTTTTTAGTTCAGTACTATAACCTCAAAAAGAGTATATGTTAGAGCTGCATTTGAATCAATTTCTATCCTTAGGGTTGCTTTCGTAACTACTGTGTAGCTCTTTTCCATTCATAAGTGATATCAGCAAGCTGCTCTTTATTCTTTGCCCAAGCATTACCTTCTACACCAGCAAAACCTCGTCTAGCAATTACAAAATTATGAAATTCATAAAATTTTTGGGCTCCTTTGTTTAATTGGAAAGTGCTCAGTGTTAGAAACTCTTCTTCCTCTTTTGCTTGTTGTATAAAACTAGAACCCAACCCTTTTCTTTGATATTCAACATGAATAAAGAGATCCTTTATGGTGTTTTTTTCTTTTGCCATGAAACCAACAATCTTATTTTTGTTTTTTTCTAAAGCCACTCTTATGATTTTAGGGTTATAGGTTTGAAGATAATCAAGATGCTCTTTTATTAATTCCTCTCTAGTATCTTCTTCTATGCTCATAGCTTGGGCGAAAGATTTACGCCATAGCTGAATTAACTCAAGCCCGTGTTCTTTTTTATAATTAATAAAGGTAATTTCTTTAGACAAACTCACGACTTCCGGCGATACCGAAAATCGCATAAAGGCGCACCCTGCATTTGGGTCTTACTACGTTTCAGTTCCATTCCTACCTTTTCAGCTGCAGGAAAATCAAGGTTGCAAAGCAGAAGATGTCCAATGTCACGAGCCTCTAGTTCTTCCATCATTTGTGCGTAGCCACAACGTGTGACATTTATATCAAAGCTGTCTGTATCTGAAGCAATGACTTCGTAATCCAAAGCGCCACCCTCGGCAAAGTTCTCCGTTGCGGCTTGCATACGACTAAAATCTGCTTTCGAACCTGGTGCACTTGTTGAGGATTCACTGCGACGCGCCAAGGCATCGTTAACTATGTCAACGCCCAGTATTCTTTGTAGGTCTCGGATCAACGGCACTGCGTACTCCATTTGAATCCGTCTGCGCTCGAGATTGGTCATTTTTTTCTTCATATCACTCCTCCTAATCTTCTGTATCTGACTCCCTATGGATGAAAATTATACTTCAATTAATTCGAGGGGGTATCTATACAAACTTTGTGAACCACTTTGCGTTATTTCAAAAACATTTTCCATGTGGGATGGACCCAACTTGCTCCCAAAGTAAAGACAATCAAAGCTGAGAATCATTGATGATTTTATATCAAAGCCTTTTGTAGCACCCAATCCTGTAGAGGGGAACGTCAATGGATTCTCTAACGGAAAGGCACCGATAGAATGGATAATGAGAAGGAGCTTTCCAGGAGAGTCGAGGTCTTTTGCTAGAGTTGATCTTACCTTCTCACAGATTTCGGCGGTATTTTGGCCGGGTTTTAGGTTTTCTGCCACTGCGTCAAAACATGATTTAACCATCTTATGTTGTTCTCTGTATGCTTCGTTGGCACAGCCAATATGTGCCGTGCGGTTTATGTCTATCCAGACCTTTTTGTATTGACCTTGTGTTTCCAGTATAACGACCTGTCCGGATTCTAACCTTTCTTTAAAAAGTGTTCTAAAGAGATCAGGTTTAAATGCCATGTCATAGGTACCACCAAATAACATTGGACTGCTCGGCAGTGGATTAATGTCTTCGTCAATCATAAACCGAGCAACGGATTTTTCTATCTGTGCCCAAATCTTTCCCTCTCCCAATTCAGCAACGGTATATTCCATAACACGATCAGCTTTTACCCCAGATTCACGGAAAACTTCAATCTCCTGTTTGGTTTTAATTGCTCGAACTCTAAATAACATATCAAATGCGTCCTCATAGAGTTGTTCGAGAGACTGGTTCAATTTAAAGCCTATTCGTAAATCGTCGAAAAGGATAAGCTTTTGTTGGGTAGAACGTTTTTTCAACATCGCTGAAAGGGCAGAGACAATATCGGGTTCACATTCGCCTTCCACAAGACCAGAAAAATGCGTGAGTCGCTCACCTGCCTCTTCTTCTAGTTTCAAGTATAAATCCTCGGAACGAGCCATAACGCAAAAATTTAACAGGTCAAATGTTTTTAGTGCTTGGAAATGTACTGGACAGCCTTCACGCTCAGCGACTAACAAAGAGATAAGACTGGCTTCTGGTAAGAGCAAGACGATTGATTCGGATTCACTACTAGGGATATAAACTCCTGAGATAGGTTCGGGCAGTCGCCATCCATCCATGACGGACTCGAACCCCGTCGCATAATAAACATTTTCTGGGTGTGTTAGGACAGCTCCCTCTGCGCCTAAGTTAACTAGTTCTTCTCTTAAGCGCGAAATTTTTTCTTCAAACATGGTGCG
This sequence comes from Pseudomonadota bacterium, assembly GCA_036344135.1. Lineage (GTDB taxonomy): Bacteria > Pseudomonadota > Alphaproteobacteria > MED-G09 > MED-G09. The sequence continues at coordinate 4,657 of JAYYUG010000009.1, forward strand.
AGCACTCCTTCCTGCTTTTGTTATATGAGTTATATCACGCAGGCAAATAAATCGTAAAAAGTTTTTACCAATTCATCTTGTATCCAACGATGCTCTTATTGTAGGTGGTCAGTAAAATGAATTGTTACTGAGTCAATGATCGTCAGGATACTGGCATACTCTCTTAGTTCGAGTCTCGATACCATCAATGAAAGTAAAAATCATTTCTTCACCATTCATCCTGCGAGTAACTGCATCAAACAGATCAAATAGTCTAAAAACCATCACGCCGTCATCAAAGTGAATCGCGGTATTGAAGTTATTACAAACTGCGCCAATATCTCTTGCCCCGTTTCTTAATGTTCCATCTGCACGAAAATCATGGATTGTGCCGTAGGCTGTTACTACAACCCGATTTCCACATTGCTCTATTCGTTCTAAATGACCAATGCGACCTGACACGCCGTACCAAAGACCCCTCATATCGACTACTCCCTCAGCTAGCGGTTCAGTACAATTTGCCAGAATCGGCATAGGTGTCCGCGAAAAACCACAACCCGGAGTGTATGCCTTGGGAATATCATCAGCTGATTTTCCGGAACCATCAAGCTCAGGCAAATCGCAATAATTGACCGTCTTGCCATCTTTAAGAAAAATCGAAGAATCAGTCGTGTCTAAAGGTCTTGGCACGACGAATGCGTACACGAGCAGGCAAGCAACTAAAGTAAACGACAGACCAACAAGCCACAGAAATATACGCAATATCATGATAGTTAGTCTACAAGACTTCCAGAAATAAGAGAAATTTTATTCAACATCAGGTTCAGGATCCATTGAAATTCCATGGGCTACTTCCCATTCAATAGTTATGTTTTTTATTCCTTGTCACAATGGATCACCTCCCAAGACTGCGGGTGTCTCGCAATGTGTCGACAGAATAAATCGCTGGTGATCCTCGATCCTCTTCGTGAGTGCGTCGGCAATCACTGGGATTTGTGAATTCGCCACAAAGTAACTCAGCATGCCTTTATTTTGACGGGTCCGCGGCATTATCTCTGGCGGGACCGGAAGCAGGCCCATGCTGAGAGTGGCCCAGTAGATGTCAGCGGCGGTGAGTGCGTCACCCACGAGATAACGAGAGCCACGTTTTTCTTGTGCTTCGAGGCGGCGATCGATCAAGGTAATGACCTCGGCGATCTTACCCGGGGCAGCAGAACTAGCCTCCTTACTATATCCGTACTTTTGCCCCAACGGACTATCTATCAGAATCCTCATATTCCAAGTGATACCATCCTCAGCCAAGATGATGGCGCAGAGGCCGAAGACCTCGACTCGAAGCTCAAAATTGTTGGGAATCAAAACCGGGCTGTCCACTGCGCCGATTCGTTCGGCCAACGCGAGTTGCTCACTCCATACATTCCTTGGCCGCTCCTTGTCGTGGAGCATTGTGGGCAAACTCGTCTGGCTCGTAAGTTCGTATAACTTTGCCTGCCGGTCCTTTCCGGTTGCCTCGTCGACGCCCATGGGTGGGTGCAGCACTCGGATCAGCGGTATATTTTTTACGAAACAGATATTCTTGAGAGCCTCAGAATACAAAGCCTGAATCCCAGGGACGAAAGTCACCCTGGTTCCTTTCGTCATCGCAGCCGCTTCGTCGAGTGTGATGAACTTTGGGCTAGGAGATACTTGTGTTTCAATCGATGATCGTTCGTCGTCCGACATGCTCCATTCCTTCTCTTGCCGCTAAATTTTTCTCACTTTTTGTCATAATTTTTCTGTGAATAATTAATAATCATATCTTATTCTCAACTTTTCCTTAATCTAAATAGTAAGCACTTCATAACCCAGGGTTGTGTGTTCCGAAGCTCCAAAGATGTGCTTCTAAATCCTTACATGTTTAACCTAGTTTGGCCAATAGATATATTCATCACCTTCTTGATATTCTTGACCTCTATGTTTATCAATTAACTGAGGTGATTCTATAACACTTGGCCAAAGAGGTTCAGCTTGTTCTTCATTATGTTGAGTTAACAAATTTTCTAATTCTAGAAGTTTTGCTTTATTCTTACTTGCTAAGTTAATTCTTTCTGTAGGGTCTTCATTTAAATTAAATAACCATCTTTTATTGATGCGCCCAGACTTAATCATTTTCCAGCCCTCATGTAAGACAGTTTGATGATGTCCTTCCCGCCAAAAGAGAGTTTTGTGAGGAGGATTCTTTATTACTCCTTTTAAAAAAGGCATCAAATTTACTCCATCTAATTTCCTATCATCTGGAACCTCTGCCTCAGCAGCAGCGGCTATAGTATGAAATATATCTGTATGGTGTATAGGGTGAGAATACCTAGAACCTTTTTTAATATGAGAAGGCCACTTCGCTAAAAAGGGTATGTGCATTCCTCCTTCAAAATGAGTTAATTTCCAACCACGATATGGTTTATTGATATCAGGTAGTTCGATGTAACCAGCTCCACCGTTATCACTAGTAAAAATTATTAAAGTATTTTCAGATAGACCGTTCTCTTCAAGTGTCTTTATTATCTTTCCTACACCTCTATCTAATGCTTCAATCATTCCAGAATAAACACTCAATGTATGATTACCGCTATTAGAATGAAGATCGTAATCACTCTTAAGAGATTGCAAAGGGTTATGAATAGCCCAATGACCCAAATAGAGGAAGAATGGTCTGTTTTTATTTTTTTCAATTACCTCAATTGCATTCTTTGTATAATAGTCAGTTAAATATTCTTCGGGCTCAAAGTGATTGCTCTTATTAAATGAAGCACTAAACCTGCCGACTGTCCAAATCATAGTATCTATGGGATCATTATAATTCCTAGAGTTCACCACTTCAGGATGGTCTTCTGGAAGATACAAGGTCCCAATCATAGAAAGACTATCATCAAAACCTTGATCAATTGGATGACTTCCGTCCATCTGGCCTAAATGCCATTTTCCTATATGCGCAGTGTAATATCCTTTATCCTTTAAAACTTCAGCAATAGTAATTTGTTCAGTTGGCATTCCTAGGTCAAGAATTCCTCCTCTGTTCGAAGCTAAATCAAAGTCTATAAAGGTTTTTAGCTTGGGTTTTTCCTTGGCAGTATCTTGCATCCATCGAAAAATAGTAAGTCCAATTTTAGGGAATGGAGTAAATTCAAATCCAAAACGAGTGGAATATCTACCTGTCATTATGGAAGCTCTAGATGGTGCACAAACGGCATTAGCAGCATATCCATTATCAAATATCACTCCCTCAAACCCCAATGCATCAATATTTGGTGTCATTAATGAACCATCCCCAGCACCTCCGTTATATAAAGAGAGATCATTAAAACCCATATCATCTGCCAGAATTAGAATAATATTTGGAGGTCTTTCAGAAGGTAAGCTATTAGACTCCTCAGGTCCTTTGGACCAGTTAACTGCACTTTCTTCTGATATTGGGTTAGCAAGGTCGAGAAGTATAGGAACTCCAATCATCAGAAGATTTACTCGGTTTTGCCATCCTACAAATCCAATTAAAGATAATAAGGTAATTACTATTAGAACTTTCTTCATTATCTGACTCTTTTATTCGTGTTATCAATACTTTGAATCTGTCCGATCACTCGAACCAAAGCTGCCGCAATTTCAGTAGGTACCTCCTCCTGCAGAAAATGCCCAGCCGAGGTTTCGGTCACATGCGCCTTAGGAAAGTTTTGCTTCATGAGCGGTAGCGTTTTGGTGAGAATAGGGTCGTTCATACCCCAGATAATTTCTGCAGGGATATCTAACCCCTGAACATAACGCTCAACCATCCTTAAGGATGGAACGCTCGCATGATCTGGTCCGTCAGTTACCATTCGCATTAACGCCAATGGTGCCTTAGCATTACCACTTTCGTACACTGGTCTACCATAAAGTTCCACCAAATCATCTGATATCGAACTGGGGTCACCTTGAGTTCGATGCAATTGATCAAAAATTGAGAACACAACCTCTAAAAGAACTTCACCAACCACAGGTGTCTTGACGGTCGCATGCGCGCGGGATAGGTCCACATTAATTGTCGGCGCGTTAAACCCTGTGTTCATTAAGACGGCTCCTTTAAGCAAATCAGGTGAAAGGGCTAGCGCACCCATACCGATTGGACCGCCCCAGTCCTGACCAGCGTAAACCAATTCGGTTATTTTCAACTGCCTCAAAACTCCGTTGATCCAGCGAATATGATTTTCGAGAGTATGCTCACTCGCTGGGACTTTACTAGAAAAACCCAACCCTATAAGTGTGGGCATAATCACTCGAACTCGGTTGGTAGGTAGATTAGCCGCCACCTGTCGGTACAAAAATCCCGAGGTAGGATTCCCGTGCAGCAAGAAAACAGGAAAACCATCACCAACTTCAAGCATGTGAACCTTGATACCCGGCTCTACTTCAATAAAATAACTCTTGTAATCTGGTCCAATCTTCTTTGCCGCATAATCTGGAAGGGGATATGCCTCAAAATCTCCTACATCAAGAGTCACCGTGCCCTGTCCTTGTAGAGTAACAATTTCACCATCGCGAGTGATATAGCTCACAAAAACAATGCATGTCACGGCAATAATAAACAGCGAAATCAATAAAAACTTTTTCATATTAATTATTTATCTTTCTCACTCCAAACCACAGTTTTTATTCAATGGTATTGCAATATCCATCATCCTAGGATCGGGTAAATCTAAATTATCCATAAAATTGATAAATTCTTGTTTCGAAGAAAAATTCAATCGTTGATTATATTTCCTCTCTTCCCATATAGTACTCTTATTAAAACCATTATAATCGTGCCCTGGATAAATTTCTGTATAGTCATCAAGGCTTAATAACTTTTCAAATATTGAATTGTATAACGCATCGGAGTCGCCATTTTGAAAGTCAGTTCTACCAGTTCCTCTAATTAATAATGTATCACCTGTTAAAACCATTTTTGGTAAAGATGATTCAATTAAATAACAGTAGGAATCGTCAGTATGTCCTGGAGTGTGTAAAGCCTTTACCTTGATATCATCTAATATCAATAATTGGTTATCCTCTATGTGAATAGTGGCACACTCAATACCAGACTCTTTACCAGCTATGTTCTCACATTCAAGCAAATTCCGTAATTCACCCGAACATGAAATATGATCTGCGTGTGTGTGGGTGTCTATGGTAAATTTAAGGTTCAAATCTAACTGTTTAATAATTGTTAAATAATCCTCAATATTGTTTGAAACTGGATCAACTATAATTGCATTTTGCTTATTTGAGCCGAGTAGATAAGTAAAAGTAAAACTTTCCATATCAAAAAATTGCCTAAATAACATAAGTTATCTCCTTTTAAATTTAATAAACTCTTTCATTCCCACTCAATAGTTACGTTATCTAAAACCTCAACAAAATCAATGGTTTTAAGGGTATTGAAATAGACTTTGTAACTAGTTTGTAACTCTTTTACCATGGTTATAGGTTTGTCAAAAGTTTATCGATCGAGTGATATCCGGAGACTATAGCCCCAGGAACGCCTAGTTGATGGTGTAAATCATAGAGCTCACCTGCAAAGAAAACTTTATCATTCAATGGTTCATTTAGTTTTTGAATTATTGACTGATTAATTTGAAACGATTCTATCCAAGTTCCTAGGGTAAATTCATGCCGTCCCCAGTCTTCAAAAACATATTCTCCGGTATATGTCTTTGATGCTTTTCCTTCATAAATTTTATCCAGCTCTTCTAAGGCTTTTAAAACTATTTGTTCTTCGGATTCTAAACAGTAAAAATCCTCGACTCCGCTTCCTTGAACAAGTAAACCCAAAATGTGATTTTTAGAATCTTTTTTGAAAGCCATATCATAATATCCTTTCTCTCCTGTTTTAGCTTTGCACATAATAATATCTGAATAGAATTTTTCTGAAAATTTCATAACTAGCTTAAAACCAGGCATAAAAGTAATAGATTCAATTGCATCTTGCTTTTCTTTACTCACATCAGGAGTGAAATGGATATATTCAGATTTCAAGATTCCAATTGATACAGTAACGAGCACTTTGTCTGCCTCATAAACCTTTCCAGATTTAGTTACTACATCCACTTTATCTTTAGAGTAGTCAATTTGTGTAACAGGAGAATTAAATTCAATCTTGTGTTTAACCTCTTCTGCAAAATTTTTATCTACAAAATTAAACCACGAGGAATTCTTAAATTTAAATTCAGGGAAAAATTTAAATCTAAAGAAAAAAAGTAATCTCATTATGGATGAATTTAACCAGCTAAAAATCTTGCCATATGAACTAGAGCCGAAATCTTTGTCAAACTTGTAAAGAGTATTATAAGGAATGGTTTCCTCATCAACTAGATCTCCTGGTTTGCCTTTAAGACGATTTAAAACAGCAGGCAAATGATGAATCCACTCTGCCCCCAAGTCGATTGGAAAATCAGCCAAAGTTTTGTTTTCTTTTAGTCTTCCGCCATGCCTGTTAGAAGCTTCAAGAACAAGATAATCAATGTTATTTCGTTGTAATATTTTTGCTGCAGCCAACCCTGAAGCTCCAGCGCCTATGATGATAACTTTCCCCTCAAAGTTATATGTTTTATGCAGAGCAATGTCTGATGGAAACATGTCCAATGCTCTTGAGCCCCATCTAAAAACTTTCATTCCCACTCAGCAAAACAATGCCCTGAAACCCTTGATACAAAGGCGTCTAAAAAAAGTTTGTATCTACTTTGTATCAATTTT
>JAYYUG010000010.1:0-12418 GCA_036344135.1 Pseudomonadota bacterium
TTGAATTAATATATGGAATAGAGGTGATTGCCCCATATCTTTGACAAAGATTTAATATTTCTAAACAATCTATTTCTGAATCAACAGGATAGTATCCGCCAATTATTTTATGCTCAACTTCTCCCACTAGGTCAAAAAAATTATTGATTAGATCCGTCTTTAAAAGATTATTCAGACCAAGGTAAAAGTCATTTCTTTTTGACTTCCAATATCGTCTTGCCTCTTTTTTTTCCGAATTTATATTCATTAATAAAATGAGCCACAATAACCGTTGGAACTTTCCTCGGAAGCCTAAAAAAATAAGTGGGCGTTTCTGTATAGTAACCACGATTACAACACTTCCAACTCCCTAGAGAAAATTAAGGCACCAATTTAATCCCTAACAAATCTTGCAGCTCTTTGGTCTTAAAGTTTACTCCACTTTTTCCAGTCTTTCTAGAATCTTTTTTAATCTACTTACCGATTGTTCAATACCTTGCGACTCAAGAATATTCTGATTATCTTCTTCAACTTCTATGCCCGCTATTAGAAATAATCTCTGGTGATCCAGGTCATTTAAACGCTCAGAAATTTTTGAAACCCTTTCGGAAAACCTTTCAGCTAATTTTAGTACCCTTTCCTCTTCGCCATCAGGACACGCTATTAGAAATTCTCGATTATTTATTTCAATGGTAATATTGCTCATGTTCTCAATTGCCTAAGATAGTTTGTTTTTTTTTATTTTTTTTATTAAGGCTTCAATATTCTTCTTTCCATTTCTTCTAGATGATTCGCTAGCTTCTAGTTTTTCCTGTAAATCCCCAATTAGACTATTTGCCTTATTCAGATCTAAAAATGTTTTCTCATATTTTTTTATTAAATTAAAAGATTTTTTTTCTACTGTTGAGATATATTCTTCTAATTCTTTCAATCTTTTAACCATAATTCTTTAATCATACATTTAAAGAAAAAAGGTTCAACTGATAATCAATCAAGATATAAAAATAATACACGTTGACGTTTAAATATTGTTTCTTCAAATTAAAAAAAAGAGTATAAGTTTCTAAAATTGAAAGAGAATAAAAAAGAAGAACGTCGAAACGAAGTTAGTCTAAACGGTATGGCAAATGCCATTCGTTTTTTAGCCGCCGATGCTGTTGAGAATGCAAATTCTGGTCACCCTGGAATGCCTATGGGTGCCTCTGATTTTACGACAGTTCTATATTCAAAATTTCTTAAGATTGACCCGAAAAAACCAGATTGGCCTGATAGGGATCGTTTAATCCTTTCTGCGGGCCATGGTTCTATGCTTCTTTACGCCGTAAATCATTTAATAGGATATGAAGATATGACTATTGAACAACTAAAGAATTTTAGACAACTTGGTTCAATTACTCCTGGTCATCCTGAGTATGGGCATACACTAGGTGTAGAAACTACTACAGGACCTTTAGGGCAAGGAATTTCAACAGCAGTTGGAATGGCTATAGCAGAGAAGGTTTTAAATAATCGTTTTGGTAATGAATTAGTCAATCATAATACATATGTGATTGCTTCTGACGGTGACTTAATGGAAGGAATTAGTCAGGAAGCCATAAGTTTGGCAGGTCATCTTTGTTTAAATAAATTAATTGTTCTTTTTGATGATAACAATATTTCAATAGATGGAAGCGTTGATTTGTCAGATTCAACTGATCAACTCAAAAGATTTGAAGCGTCAGGTTGGAGTGTCGAAAGGATTAATGGTCACAATTTTGAGGAAATTGAAAAAGCTATCGAAAGGGCGTTAGTATCTAACTTACCCTCACTTATAGCATGTAAAACTACAATTGGTTTGGGAGCGCCATCCAAGGCAGGACAGTCATCTACTCATGGAATCCCATTAGGTAAGGAAGAAATAGCAGCAATGAGAAAGTCTCTTAATTGGGATTATGAGCCTTTTGAAATTCCGCCTGAAATTAAAGATGCATGGCGTCTAGTAGGATTGAAAAACACTTCTAAAAGAGAAGATTGGGAAAATCGACTTAACAAGATAGATGAAAAAAAAGGAATAAAGTTTAGAAATACAATTAAAGGAAATATACCTGCCGAACTAAGCGATGTCATTATTGACCTAAAAAAAAGATTTGCCAACGAAAAACCTAATTGGGCTACAAGAAAATCGTCTCAAGAGGTGTTGGAAGCTATCAATCCAATAATTGAAACTACAATAGGTGGCTCTGCAGACCTAACTGGCTCAAACAATACAAAAACAAATAATCTTGGAATATTAAGCAAGGATAATTTTCAAGGAAGGTTTATTCATTACGGGATAAGAGAGCATGCTATGGCTGCAGCGATGAATGGAATGGCGTTACACAAAGGGATATTACCTTATTCCGGAACTTTTTTAGTTTTTTCTGATTATTGCAGACCTGCAATAAGATTAGCTTCTCTTATGAAATTAAAAGTTATACATGTCATGACTCATGACTCGATAGGCTTAGGAGAGGATGGCCCTACACATCAACCTATCGAACATCTTCCAAGCCTCAGAGCCATACCAAATTTGAAAGTATTTAGACCTGCTGATTCAACCGAGACAGCCGAGTGTTGGCAATTGGCAATTGAAAATTATGGGCCTAGTATTATTGCTCTCAGTCGACAGGGCTGCATTCATGTAAGAAATACATATGAAGAAAATAACAAGAGCAGCTTTGGAGGTTATGAACTTAGTCCCAGCGCAGAAGATGCAGAGGTTAATATTGTTGCCACAGGAAGTGAAATATCTATAGCTCTAGAAGTAAAAGAGGAACTTGAAAAGGAAAAAATTAGTACAAGAGTAATATCAATGCCTTGCTTTGAAATTTTTGATCAACAAGAGGAAGAATACAAAGAATTAGTTTTGGGAAAGAATGGAATCCGCGTAGGGATAGAAGCTTCAATAGGAATGGGATGGGATAAATACCTAGGTGATAAAGGGATTTTCATTGGAATGAATAGTTTCGGTGCTCGCGCGCCCTCAAATGACCTTTTCAATCATTTTGAGATTAATAAAGAAAGTGTAATAAAAAAGATTAAAAGTTATCTATAATATTTTAGGATGAAAATATGGCTATAAAACTTGCAATAAATGGTTTTGGAAGAATCGGAAGATTAGTATTAAGGGCAATAATTGAGTCCAATAGGAAAGACGTTAAAGTTATAGCGATTAACGATCTTGGTACTGCTGATTCCAATGCTCATCTACTTCAATATGACTCTGTTCATGGTGCTCTTCCTCGAAAAGTCAGAGCAACAAAATCAACAATCAATGCAGGAAAAGGACCTATAAAGATCTTTTCTGAAAGGAATCCTGAAGACCTTCCATGGAAAGATCTAAATATAGATATAGTCATGGAGTGCACTGGTATATTTACTTCAAGGGAAAAAGCCAAATTTCATTTAAACGCAGGAGCAAAAAAAGTTTTGATAAGTGCTCCTTCTAATGATGCAGACATTACTGTAGTTTATGGAGTCAATCATAATAAAATAAGAAAAAGCCATAAAATAATTTCTAATGCTTCCTGTACTACTAACTGTCTTGCTCCAGTCGCAAAGGTAATAAATAGGCTATGCGGCATAAATCAGGGTTATATGACCACTGTTCATGCGTTTACTGGAGATCAAAGTATATTGGACGTTCTTCATTCCGACCCAAGAAGAGCTAGGGCGGCCTCCCAATCTATAATCCCGGCTTCTACTGGCGCCGCTAAAGCAGTTGGTCTTGTTTTGCCGGAATTACAAGGAAGGTTAGATGGAACTGCGGTTAGAATACCTACACCTAATGTCTCTATGATTGATTTGGTATTTAACGCAAAAAAGAAAACTGACATTGAATCTATAAACAATGCAATGATCAGAGCATCAAGAAAAGAACTCAAGGGTGTGCTTGCAGTAGAGAATAAACCCTTGGTTTCAATTGATTTTAATCATAACCCCCATAGCTCTATATTTGACCTCACCCAAACTCAAGTTATTAAAGGAAAGCTTGGGAGAGTCTTAAGTTGGTATGATAATGAATGGGGATTTGCAAATCGTATGAGTGACACTGCATCAGTTGTCGGAAAATTAATAAAAAAATAGATAATGCCAACTTTCAGGAATCTCGATCAACTTTTAAGACAAAACTTAAAGGGTAAAACTGTTCACATCAGAGTGGACCTCAATCTTCCTATTAAAGAAGGTAAAATCCTAGATAAAACTAGAATTAAAAGATTCCTACCAACCGTTAGAGAACTTATTAAAAAAGAATGTAAAATATCTTTACTGTCTCATTTTGGCAGGCCAAATGGGAGTATAGATAAGAAAATGAGTTTAAAGGTTTTAATTCCTGACCTCCAGGAATCTCTCAGAAAAGAAGTAAGGTTTTCTAAATCATGTATTGGTGAAGAACCAAAAAGGATATTAGAAAAAATACCCAATAAAGGTATCGTTCTTATGGAAAACACACGATTTCATAGAGGTGAAGAAAAGAATTTTAAGAAATTTAGTTTAGAATTAGCAAAATACGCTGATTTTTTCATAAATGATGCCTTTTCAGTATCTCATAGATCTCATGCTTCAGTAACAGGAATCTCAGAAGTTTTACCTTCTTTTGCAGGAAGATCTCTGGAAAAAGAAATCGCAATGATTTCAGAATTTTTGAATGCTAAAAGTAAAAAAAGAGTCGCCATTATTGGAGGATCAAAAATTTCAACAAAAATATCCCTAATTAATCATTTGTCGAAAAAAGTAGACGTCATAGTAATTGCAGGAGCTATGGCAAATACTTTCCTTCTTGCAAAGGGTTATAATATAGGTAAATCAATATTTGAAATTAACATGGTTAAAGAAGCAAAAAAAATTATGAGGACGGCCAAAAAACAAGATTGTGAAATTATTCTTCCTGTGGATGTAGCTGTAGCTAGTGATTTTAAAAAAGGCAAAGATTACAAATTATACAATATAGATAAGGTTCCAGATGATGGTTTAATTTTAGATATTGGAAGAGAGACAATAAGAATTATAGAAGAAAGCCTATCAAACTGCAGTGACGTAGTTTGGTGTGGACCTCTAGGTCTTTTTGAATATAGACCATTCGACACTGGAACCACATCAATAGCAAGATACATTTCTAACTTAACAAATAGAAATATAATTACTTCCTTTGCAGGAGGTGGTGATACGATTGCAGCTCTAAGACAATCAAAATGTATAAATGGTTTAACTTATATTTCGACGGCAGGAGGTGCTTTCTTAGAAATGTTAGCTGGAAAAAAATTGCCAGGTGTAGAAATTTTGATGAGGTAAAATAAGGTGAAAAAATGAGTAACTTAAAAGAAATCGCAAATCAAATGGTTGTTAGAGGGAAAGGTATACTAGCAGCTGATGAGAGTTCGGGTACAATCAAGAAGAGATTTGATAGTATTAATGTTGATTCTAACGAAGAAAATCGTAGGAACTATAGAGAAACTTTATTTCGATCGACTGATGCAATGGAAAACTATATATCCGGTGTAATACTTTTTGATGAAACAATAAGACAAAAAAGTAAAGATGGAACTCCCTTGGCAGATTTAATTTCTAAATCTGGATCGTTACCAGGAATAAAAGTTGATACTGGCGCAAAGGATTTACCGCTAAATAATCGTGAAAAGATTACTGAGGGTTTAGATGGATTGGGTGAAAGACTCCAGGAATATTATCAGCTGGGGGCTAAATTTGCTAAATGGAGAGCGGTTATAACTATTAGTAAAGATCTTCCAAGTGAATTATGCATTCATTCTAACGCACATGTCTTGGCTAGATATGCTGCTTTATGTCAAGAAAATAACATTGTTCCTATAGTTGAACCCGAAGTATTAATGGACGGAGATCATGATATAAATAGATGTTATGAAGTAACAAAAATGACTCTTGATAGGGTTTTTAAGGAATTGTTTGTTCATGGTGTTGATCTTAAAGGGATATGCCTAAAGCCAAATATGGTGATTAACGGATCATTATCTAAAACAAAATCTTCACCAGAGGAAATAGCATTAAAAACTACTAATTGTTTTCAAGAGGTTGTTCCGGACAGCGTTCCAGGAATTGTCTTTTTGTCGGGAGGACAAACAGAGATTGAAGCCACTGAAAATCTCAATGCTATGAACAGAATCGGAGAATTTCCTTGGAATTTAAGCTTCTCTTATGGTAGAGCGCTACAAGCTTCAGCCTTAAAAGCTTGGGGCGGAAAAGAAAGTAATGAAAAACTATCTTCCAAAGCTTTCTCGCATAGAGCAAAAATGAATTCCCTCGCAACGTTAGGGCAATGGAGTAAAGATAAAGAGGTTTAGAAATTTTGAATGAAAATTAATGGAAATGAAATAAGACCAGGCAATGTCATTCGACATAAAGATACCATATGGATCGCTGTAAAGATATCTCATGTAAAACCAGGCAAAGGGGGTGCATTTGCTCAAGTTGAATTAAAAAAAGTTTCTGACGGAACAAAACTAAATGAACGATTCAGATCATCAGAAACAGTAGAAAGACTCAGACTAGAAAGTAAAAAATATCAGTTTCTTTTTCTTGAAAGCAAGATCGCTCATTTTATGGACAACGAAACTTTCGAACAAATTCAAATCTCGACTGATATTTTAGAGGAAAGATTATCATTTCTTCAAGAAGGAATAGAATTAGAAATAGAAAGTTTTGAAGGGAATCCAATAAATATAGTTTTCCCAGACCAAGTTTCTTTATGTGTCACTGAAACCGAACCTACTGTCAAAGGACAGACAGCTGCAGCATCTTATAAACCTGCTAAACTTGAAAATGGATTAAGAGTAATGGTTCCTCCTTTCATTGAGATTGGCGAAAATATTACCATTAAGACTTCAGATTTATCGTATATAAAACGTACAGAATAATGCCTGCTCCCCTTCTAAATGTTATGATAAAAGCAGCAAAAAAAGCTTCTACAAAACTCAGAAGAGACTTTAACGAATTGGAAAACCTTCAAGTTGGCACTAAAGGTCCAGCAAATTTTGTCTCTTCAGCAGATATAAGAACTCAAGAAATCATTTTTAATGAACTCTTCAAAGCAAAACCCGATTGGTCTTTTATTATGGAAGAAAAAGCCGGTGTCCAATCCAAAACCTCAAATAATAGATTTATTATTGACCCTATTGACGGTACTACTAACTTCTTACATGGAAATCCCAACTTCTCGATTTCTATAGCAGCCGAGGTAGAGGGGAAGCTAGAGATGGCAATGGTTTATTCACCAATTACCGATGAACTTTTTATAGCTGAAAGGGGCAAAGGAGCTTTTTTAAATGATAAGAGAATAAGAATAGCAGGAAGAAAAAAATTATCAGAATCAGTAATAGTGACAGGAATTCCGCATCTTGGAAGAGGTGATCCCTTAATTTTTATCAAAGAGCTTGAGGAATTTATGCCATTAGTGGCCGGCATAAGACGTTCTGGCTCTGCCGCTTTAGATCTAGCATGGTTAGCTGCAGGTAGATACGATGGTTTTTGGGAAAGAAATCTATCTGAATGGGACATTGCAGCAGGAATCTTACTCGTTAAGGAGGCCGGGGGTGTAGTTACAGGAATTAACGGTAGTAAAAATGATCTTTTAGAAGGTAATATTCTTGCTGGTAATGAAAGAATACATGATTTATTGTTAAAAAAGATTAACAATATCTGATATTTAAACAAGAATTCCCTTGCAAGTTTATCAATGTTACAATATATAAATCTGAATTTTAGAGGTTAAGATGAAAAAGGATACACATCCAAATTATCATAATATAAAGGTTGAAATGACTGATGGTACAATCTTTGAAACCCGTTCAACTTGGGGACAAGAAGGCGAGACCCTAAAGTTGGACATTGATCCAATATCTCATCCTGCTTGGATAGGAGGAGGCCATAAACTTGTTGACCGTGATGGAAGGGTAGGTAAATTTAATAAAAAATTTGAGGGATTTCTTGGAGAAGAAAAGAAGCCTGCTCAAGAAAACAATGATGGTAGTAAAGACTCTTTAGATGAACCAAAAGAAGAATAGTTTTTTATTAATTAGAGTTTTATAAATAAAAAAATTATTTAAAAACATCTTCCGCACTTCTTTTGGAATTCTCCTTTGATTTAATTTTTTCTGAACATCTTATTATTTCTCGTTCAAGAATATTGATTCGTAAACCCAACTCCTCAATAGATAATTCATCCAGACTTTCTTTGTTTATTGCCAACAAAGTAGGTTTTTTTTCTATTAGCTCTTCGTCCATAATTGCCATAACCTTCTATATTAAAAAAAATAACCATTTATTAAATTAAAATTATATAGAAAAATTTAGATTTATCTATCTTATAGAACTTTTACAAAATATGTTTTATCCTATATATAGCTATCTTTTAAATTAGGAGAATAATGATGTCTCAACCACTTATGCCTAAAGCAACAGCGGTTTGGCTAATAGAAAATACAGTTCTTACTTTTGAACAAATTGCAGATTTCTGTGATCTGCATCTTCTTGAAGTTCAAGGTATAGCTGATGGTGATGTAGCAAGCGGTATAAAGGGTGCAGACCCCATTGCCGCGGGACAGTTAACACGGGCAGAAATAGAAAAATGCCAAAAGAATTCCGAAAACAGACTACACGCTGTAGAAAAAAGAGGTGATCTACCTAAAGTTAAAAGAAGAGTTGGCCCAAAATATACGCCTTTGTCAAAAAGACAAGAACGTCCTGACGCCATCTTTTGGCTTGTAAGAAATCATCCTGAATTACTGGACGCACAAATTTCCCGACTAGTTGGAACTACAAAAAATACTATTCAATCTATAAGGGATAGAACCCATTGGAATTCTTCTTTTTTGAATCCTGTTGATCCAGTTTCATTGGGTATATGTTCTCAAGTTGACCTAGATAAAGAAGTCGAAAAGGCATCCAAAAGAAATGAAAATCGGAAAAAAAAGGAAGAAAAAGAAGAGTCATCTGCTACTAAGATAGACTCCGTAGAAACAGAGAATGTTATTGAAACTTTAGTAGAAGAACCAAATACACAAATTCCCCATGAAGAAAAAATTGAAGAGAAACATTATGATGCAGATAGTGTTTTTTCGAAATTAAAAGAATTAAAAGAAGAATAAATTTTAAGGATTAATATTTTTGGCAAGACAGTCTCAAAAGAAAGCTCTTATCTCTATTGTAATGGGAAGCCAGTCAGATTGGGAAACGATGAAAGAGGCAGCAGATTTTCTTGAAGAATTAAATATTCCTTATGAAAAAAAAGTAGTATCAGCACATAGAACGCCTAAAAGGCTTTATAATTTCTCTAAAAAAGCTAAAAAATCTGGTTTAAAAGTTATAATAGCTGGCGCGGGAGGCGCCGCTCACCTTCCTGGAATGATTGCTTCGCTAACATCTTTGCCTGTTTTGGGAGTACCGATCGAGAGTAAATCTCTAAAAGGAATAGACAGTCTTTTGTCAATAGCTCAAATGCCGGCAGGAGTACCTGTGGGAACATTGGCCATTGGAAAAGCTGGTGCGAAGAATGCTGCCATTTTAGCTGTATCAATAATTTCTCTTTCTAACAAATTCTATGAGACAAAGATCGAAAATTGGAGAGAGAATTTAACAGGAAATGTTCCTTTAAGCCCTACAAATGAGTAAAAACATTATTGTTGGAATTTTCGGTGGTGGTCAACTAGGTATGATGCTTTGCGAAGCTGCAAAAAAATTAAAAGTTAGAACCCATATTTTTTGCCCGGATACAAATGCGCCTGCTCAATTTCATTCAGATTTTTTTACTAACGCGGATTACATGAATGAAGACGATGTTTTGCAATTTGAAAAATCCGTTGATTTTATAACGTATGAATTCGAAAATATTCCTTTAGAGACTATCAATAGTCTTGCTAACAAATCAAAAATAAGGCCTGGGAAATTAAGTCTAGAAAAAAGCCAAGACAGATTATTAGAAAAAAGATTCCTAGACAGCTTAAATATTAAAATAGCACCTTATATTAAGGTAACCTCACCAGAAGATATTTCAAGAGCACAAGATCAGTTTGGAGAAAGTATTCTAAAAACCCGTACCTTGGGATATGATGGAAAAGGTCAGATAAAAATAAAAAAAACAATTGATCCAATTTTCTATTTTAAAGAAATAAAATCTAAATCGATAATAGAGAAAAGGATTGATTTCAAGTTTGAGATTTCACAAATAATAGCAAGAGACTCTTATGGAAACATCGCAATATACCCAATTGTGAGAAACATTCATGAAAATCATATTCTTAAGCATACTTTTGCACCTGCGGCATTGGAGGAAGATTTAGTCACTAAGGTTCAAGAAATATCGAGGATCATTATTAAAGGGTTGAATCATGTTGGAGTCCTTTCAATTGAATTTTTTGTAACAAAAGGAGATGTTTTGGTTAATGAAATAGCTCCTAGGGTCCATAATTCTGGTCACTGGAACATCGAAGGATGTTCTGTAAGTCAATTTGAACAGCATTTAAGATGTGTTATAGATGAAGAAGTTCTAGATCCATCTTTTTTATTTGATGCACACATGATTAATATAATCGGAGACGAAATAGCGGACTGGAACAATAAAAGCGAAGAATCTAATGAATTTGTGCACTTATACAAGAAAAAAGATATTAAAGATGGTAGAAAGATGGGTCATGTTACTTACATATACAAAAAAGGTAAGTTACCAAAAAAACTTTAATTTCATCATATTTATTTCAAAACTAGACATTATTAATAACTTTTGATAATCAGAAACCTTGTTATAAGGAATTATATCTTTTATGGAAGTTTCAGTTCGAGATAATAATATAGAACAAGCACTTCGTGTGTTAAAAAAGAAGATGCAAAGAGAGGGTATTTTTCGAGAAGTTAAATTGAGAAATAGCTACGAAAAACCTTCTGAAAGGAAAGCTCGTGAAAAATCTGAGGCAATCCGTAGGGCTAGAAAACTTTCACGAAAAAGAGCTATGCGAGAAGGATTGATTCCTATGCCAAAAAAGACTCCCTATAAAGAATTCTGATTTTTATAAATTTGAGGATATTTCTTCTGTCATTTTCTTTGCGTCTGACAATAACATCATAGTATTTTCCTGATAAAACAAATCATTATCAATACCTGCATAGCCAATACCTAGACTCCTTTTAACAAAAAGGACTGTCTTTGCGTTTTCTACTTCTAATATTGGCATTCCGTATATTGGACTTTTCGGGTCATTCTTTGCAGCGGGGTTGGTGATATCATTTGCTCCAAGAACAAAAGCTACGTCTGTTTGAGGAAAATCCGAATTTATTTCATTTAGTTCAAATATTTCATCATAGGAAACATCTGCTTCTGCCAACAGAACATTCATATGCCCCGGCATTCTTCCAGCGACTGGATGAATAGCAAAAGAAACTTTAATACCCATTTTTTTCAGTTTATCAGTCATTTCTTTTAAGGCATTTTGAGCTCTTGCCACTGCCATGCCGTATCCTGGAACAATTATTATAGAACTAGCATTTTTTAATATGAAAGAGGCATCATCTGCCGATCCTATCTTAACAGGTTTATTTTCATTGCTAGATATTCCTATCGATTCTTCCCCGAAACCACCCATAATTACAGCTACAAAGGAACGGTTCATCGCTTTACACATAATGTAGGATAGAATTGCTCCTGAAGAGCCTACCAATGCACCAGTTATAACTAATGCAAGATTTCCTAAGGTGAAACCTATAATTGCCGCAGCAAAACCTGAGTAAGAGTTTAACACTGAAATTACAACAGGCATATCTGCTCCACCGATTGGAATGATCAATAATGGACCGAGAGACAAAGCTAAAATTGTTATAATTAAAAATAATATAGTTTGATTAAATTGAATCTCGAGAAGCATAGAAAAAGCACCAATAAGAAAGATACCTAAAAGAAAGATATTTAATAAATGTCTAAATGGTAAGATAATGGGAGCGCCAGACATTGTCCCTTGAAGTTTTAAAAAAGCAATCACAGAACCTGAAAAGGTTATTGATCCAATTAAAATGCCTAACAGCATTTCTATTAAACTAGAAACTTTAATTTGGTCCTCATGAATAAGTCCAAATGATTCAGGAGATAAAAATGCCGCCCAGGCTACACAAACTGCTGATAATCCTCCCATTGAGTTTAACGCGGCTACCATCTGAGGCATGTCAGTCATCGCGACTTTCTTTGACAAGATTCCACCTATTGTTGCACCTATAGTTATTCCTGAAACAATAAGAATCCAGTTAATCAGGTGATGATTATCAAGATTTATAATTGTTACAAGAAAAGCCAAAAACATCCCAAACATGCCTAGATAATTACCTACACGCGCAGTTTCTGGTGATGAAAGGCCCCTTATAGCCAAAACAAATAAGATACCTGATGTAAGATATAAAATGGATGTTA
>JAYYUG010000011.1:0-3830 GCA_036344135.1 Pseudomonadota bacterium
AAGCCAAAAATTATTCAAACTTCTGAAGAAGATAATTTTAAGATGAAACCGGAGAATCTTGAAAAAGCAATTACCAAAAAAACAAAGTGGTTGATACTTAACTCCCCTTCTAATCCCACAGGTGAAGTTTATTCAAAAGAAGAACTTACAGAAATTTATGAGGTATTAAAAAAACATAAGGAAGTTTTCATATTATCCGATGATATATATGAACATATTTTATATAAAAACTCCGAAGAGTTTGTAACTATCGCTCAAATTCATGAAGATTTATTTTCTAGAACACTAACTATGAATGGGGTTTCTAAATCTCATTCAATGACAGGATGGAGAATTGGATACTGTGGAGCTCCAAAAGAAATTATTGATTCTATGAGAAAACTCATGGGGCAATCTACTTCTAATCCTTCCTCTATAAGTCAATGGGCAGCGGTTGAGGCTTTGAACGGTTCAGATGATTTCATGAAGGAGCGGTTAACTGCTTTTGAAGAAAGAAGAGACTATGTAGTTAAATCATTAAATGATTGCAAAGGAATCACATGTTTAGAGCCTAAAGGAGCATTTTATGTTTATCCATCTTGTTCGGGACTCATAGGAAAGAAATATAAAGAAGGCTCAATCATCAAAAATGATAATATTTTTTCTATGTTACTGCTAAAAGAAAAATTAGTTAGTGTTGTACAAGGAGAAGCTTTTGGTCTTTCTCCTTATTTCAGAATCTCCTATGCAACTTCATTAGAAAATTTAAAGATAGCGTGCGAGAGAATTAAGGAATTCTGCGAAGAACTAATTTAAATATGGTAAATTCTTTTCCAGAACCAGATATCGACCCTTTATGGGGAAATGCACAGACAAGAAATAATCTTCCTAAAAAAGAATTAGAAGCTGGAATAAAGTTTAAATTAGTTTCGGAGTTTAATCCTGCAGGCGACCAACCTGAGGCAATCAAATCACTAGTTAATGGCATCAAAAAAAAGGAAAGATCACAAGTACTATTAGGGGTAACGGGATCTGGTAAAACCTTTGCGATGGCAAAAATTATTGAGAAAACACAAAAACCAGCACTAGTTTTAGCACCAAATAAAACATTAGCTGCCCAACTATATGGAGAATTCAAAGATTTCTTTCCTGAAAATGCAGTGGAATATTTTGTTTCTTACTACGATTATTACCAGCCTGAGGCATACGTTCCAAAAACTGATACCTATATTGAGAAAGATTCATCTATCAATGAACATATAGATAGATTAAGGCACTCTGCAACACGCTCCCTTTTAGAAAGAGATGATGTCGTAATAGTTTGTTCGGTATCATGTATTTATGGTATTGGTTCTGTAGAAACCTACTCAAATATGACTCTATTCATTTCTAAAGATGATGAACTCTCCCGTGAGAAAATACTTAGAAAACTTGTAAACCTTCAATATGAAAGGAATGATACGAATTTCTCTCGTGGCACCTTTAGAGTAAGAGGCGATTCTATTGAAATTTGGCCTGCACATCTGGAGGATAGAGTATGGAGAATATCTTTATGGGGAGAAGAGGTAGAAAATATAGGAGAATATGATCCTCTCATAGGAGAAAAAACTAGGGATCTTGATCACATAAAATTATATGCAAATTCTCATTATGTCACTCCCCGTCCTACACTTCAACAAGCAGCTAAAGAAATAAAAAAAGATCTTCGGAAAAGATTAAAAGAGCTCGAAAAATCAAATAAATTACTAGAAATGCAAAGGTTAGAGCAAAGAACTAATTTTGATCTTGAAATGATGGAGGTTACGGGAATTTGTTCTGGAATTGAAAATTATTCAAGATACCTAACCGGTAGGAAACCTGGGGAACCACCACCTACATTATTTGAGTATCTTCCAGAAAATGCACTAATTTTTGTAGATGAAAGTCATGTCTCAGTTCCTCAGTTAGGGGGAATGTATCGTGGGGATTTTAATAGGAAATCTACTCTATCAGAATATGGGTTTAGGTTGCCCTCATGTATCGACAACAGACCTCTAAAATTTGAGGAATGGAACGCAATGCGACCCTTAAGCGTTTTTGTATCTGCTACTCCTGGACCTTGGGAACTAAATGAAACTGAGGGGTCTTTTGTAGAACAGATAATACGCCCCACAGGATTGATGGATCCTAAGTGTATTGTTCGTCCTGCTACTAATCAAGTTGATGATTTAATCTTCGAATGTAATCAAGTATCCAAAAAGGGTCAAAGAGTACTTGTAACTGTTTTAACAAAAAAGATGGCTGAGGACCTTACTGAATATATGAACGAACAAAATATCAAAGTTCGATATCTGCACTCTGATATTGATACTCTAGAGAGAATTGCAATATTAAGGGATCTTAGAAGCGGTCTATTTGATGTTTTGGTAGGAATAAATCTACTAAGAGAAGGTCTTGATATTCCTGAATGTTCATTAGTGGCTATATTAGATGCTGATAAAGAAGGATTCTTGAGATCTGAAACATCTTTAATTCAGACAATCGGCAGGGCTGCAAGGAATATAGATGGAAGGGTAATCTTATATGCCGATAAAATTACCGGCTCTATAGAAAGAGCCCTTAATGAAACAGAAAGAAGAAGAAAAATACAAAAAACATATAATGAAAGAAATGATATAAGCCCTCGTTCTATTAAGAAAAATATAAAGGATATTCTTAGTAGTGTGTATGCAAAAGATCATCTTTCAATAGAAACCCCAGAATTTTTTGATGATGATATGTTACTGGGAAATAATCTAGAAAGTCACTTAAAAGAACTAAATCAGAAAATGATAAAATTTGCCGAAGACTTAGATTTTGAAAATGCTGCAAAAATTAGAGACGAAATTAGGAGATTGGAAGAAACATCTTTAAAATTTTTTAATGATCCAATGGCTAGAAATACATCAAACAAAAAGAGAAGAAGAAGGAAATAATTTTGGTAAAAAAGGATAGAAAAAACACTGAACCTGGTACAGCATTGGTAACGGGTGGAGCAAAAAGGATTGGTGCATCTATATCAAAACATCTAGCAAAATCCGGTTGGAATGTCATTATCCATTTTAAAACTAATAAAAAAGCAGCTATTCAATTAAGATCAAAAATAATAAAGTCAGGAGGGTCTGCGGAAATAATAAAGGCTGATTTAAGTAAAGAGAAACATGTCAAAGATCTTATCCCAAGAATTAAAGAAAAATATGGGGGTTTAAGTTTATTAATTAACAACGCTTCAATCTTTGAGAAAGATAATATTTCTAAATTAAAAGAATACGATTGGAATCGACATATAGAAATTAACGTTAAAGCCCCATTATTTTTATCCAAATATTTCTACAATTCACTCTCAAAAAATGAGTCAGGTGTAATAGTAAATATTGTTGATCAAGGCGTTCTAAATAATAGACCAGATTTTATTTCATATTATGCATCTAAAAATTCTTTATGGTATTTAACTAAGACTCTTGCTCAAGCCTTTAGCCCTAAGGTTCGGGTATGCGCATTGGGACCGGGCCCCACATTAAAAAATTTAAGACAAACAAATAGTGATTTTATTAAACAAATTCAGTCTCTTCCGCTCCTAAAAGGACCTGATCTTGAAGAAATAAATAAGGCGGTTGATTTCATAATTTTTTCCTATTCATTCACAGGGCAAATGATTACGTTAGATGGAGGTGAACATTTAAAATGGGAAGTTAAAAAAGGCAAAATTCATAAAGAATAGAATTATAAATAATCTTTTATTTTCAATGACTTAATAATTTTATAATATATTAAAGAATATTTACTTTCATGTTATTATTTTTTTTTAGGTCCTTTTTTCCCCTAAATCTATG
>JAYYUG010000012.1:0-16032 GCA_036344135.1 Pseudomonadota bacterium
CTCTATAGAATTCATCGTAAATTATTTTCCTTTCCAATTTGGCTTTCTTTTTTCAGAAAATGCCAGCGGTCCTTCAATAAAATCTTCACTCGCTACCAATGATTTAATGGCCTCATATTTTTGAGACATCGCTTCATCGATGCTTGCATAATTTAAGCCGGAATAAGCCACCTCTTTTGTTGTCCTTATAGAAACCGGCGAGCATTCCATTATCATTTCAGCCCATTCTATGGATTTATCTAATAAATACTTCTGATCTACAACTTCATTAACAAAACCTAATTCCTTGCCTTCAAAAGCGCTTACAACCCGACCAGTAAGCATCATACCCATTGCGCGTTTCATACCAATTTGTCTAGGTAGTCGATGAATACCACCAGCTAAAGCTGCAAGACCCACCTTTGGTTCCGGCAATGCAAAACTAGCATTTTCCGAAGCGACAATAATGTCGCAAGCAAGCGCAATCTCAAAACCACCGCCCATAGCAACGCCGTTAACAGCAGCTATTACAGGTTTATGTAAATCAAAACGAGATGTAATTCCAGCGAATCCTGATGGATTTCTTTCTAACGGTCTTTTCCCCTCAGCTTGATATTTTAAATCATTTCCTGCTGAAAAGGCTTTTTCGCCTGCACCAGTTATGATAGCAACCCAAGCGTTACTTTCTTCCTGAAAATCATTGAATATTTCCTCTAATTCAAGATGTGCTGGCGCATGCAATGCGTTCATTCTTTCTGGTCTATTTAAGGTTACAATCCATAGATTGTCCTTTTTTTCTAATTTTGAAAATTCGTAAGTCATATTATCTCCTAATCAATTAATTTAAGTTTTTTAGAGAACATTTTCCAGTTTTCACAATAGTGTTCTGCAGAAGCCTCTAGAAACTTCTCCATCTCAGTATCCACAGATTTTATAACCTTTCCGGGAATACCTACAACCATTGAATTATCAGGAATTTCTTTTCCTTCAGTAATTAATGTTTTTGAGCCTATTAAGCAGTTTTTACCTATCTTTACCCCGTTTAGAATTACTGCTCCGATACCGATGAGTGAATTATCGCCGATATCACAACCGTGTAGCATTGCCTGGTGCCCAACTGTTACTCCTTTTCCAATTTTCAAAGGAAAACCATAATCTGTGTGAAGAACACTTAAATCTTGAACATTACTTTTTTTACCAAACTCTATTACTTCACAATCACCTCTCAAAGTAGCTCCAAACCAAATACTTGAATTCTCACGCAATATAACATCTCCAATAATATTAGCATCGGGAGCTACCCAAAATTTTCCTTTTTCAGGCAGTACTGGACTTTTATCATCTAAACTATAAAAAACCATTTAATAATAACCTACAAATCAAAATCCAAGATTGACATAGAAAAAGTGCAAGAATCGATGTCATCTTCAAAAATAACGCCAATAAATTCATTATCCCCATCTGTTTTAGATATAGAAACTTCCTTAGAATCTTCTATTGATCCACGTTCACTAATAATTATTTTAGAATTTTCAAAAATCTTTCTTAAGGTATTTTCTAGTGAATCTGTATCTTTTAAAGATTTCTTTAAAGGCACATTTAATGAATAAGAAATATCCAATTCATCTGGGTCAATATCTTTCGAAATTTCTCCAAAGTTTTCTCCACTAACGAAAAAATCAACTATATTACCTTCAGAATCTTTCTTTCTTAAATTAATACTATCATTCTCAAAAACCATTCTGAGATAGCTTTGAATAGATAAAACCTCATCATTTTTCATAGAAATTCCTTTTATTCTTTCAAGATTCTAGCGGGAACTCCTACCGCTGTAGAATTTTCTGGAATATCATTTATCACAACCGAACCTGCACCAATCTTTACATTGTTGCCTATTTTAATATTACCTAAGACAGTCGAATTGGCTGCAAGAAGAACATTTTTTCCGACTTTTGGGTGTCTATCATGTATCTCCGATCCTATTCCCCCCAGGGATACACCATGAAATATTGAACAATCATCACCTACCTCAGCTGTCTCACCTATGACTAATCCTGATGCATGATCAATCATTATTCCTTTACCAATCTTCGCAGCAGGATGAATGTCTATATTAAATAATTCAGAAACTTTGGACTGAATAAATAAGGAGATTCCTATTTTTTTTTCCCAATAATGATTAGCTACCCTATAAGCTTGAAGGGCCTGGAATCCTTTAAAAAATAGTACTGGTTGGCAATAGAATCGGCATGCGGGATCTTTTTCAAAAACAGAATTAATATCCTCTTCAATAGAAAGTTGAATAATTTCTGATGACAAAGCTATTGATATTGACTTCCTTAAAGAGTCAACACTATCCTTTTTATCAGAGAGTTTATTTGCTAAAATATTAGTAACAGAATCAAAAAGATTATCAAAAATAAGGACATTTTTCTCAAGAAAGTCTTCTAATTCAGGATCCGAAGATTTTATTTTCTCTACCTCTGTGGTAATTATATTCCAAAGATCATTTCCGTAAGTTTTTTTATTCACAAAAACTCCATTAACATTTTTATTAACATTAAATATAATTCAAAATATTACTAAAAAACCTATTCATTATTTACTTTATCGGCAAGTTATAACTAAATTACTAGAAAAAAAAGAAAGCTTAAAATGAATAACAATGAAAAAGTCGCTATAATTACGGGCTCTTCGCAAGGACTAGGAGCCTCTGTCGCAAAGAAACTAGCTAAAAACAATATAAATGTTGTCATCAATTACTCTTCTAATAAAAATCTAGCACTAGAGGTAGAAAAATTTTGTATTTCTCAAAATGTAAAAACACTTTGCATTAATGCCGACATCTCGACTGATTCAGGATGTAAGAAACTTGTTGATGAAACAATTAATTTTTTTGGAAGAGTGGATATTTTGGTAAATAATGCAGGAACAACTAAATTCGCAAGTCACTCTAAACTTGATGAATTATCCTCTGAAGATTTTATCAACATTTATAAACTTAATGTAATTGGTGTATATCAGATGATAAAAAATGTTGAGCCTTATATGAAAAAGAATGGTTTTGGTTCAATTGTAAACGTATCATCTATTGCTGGTCTAACCGGCATAGGGTCTTCAATTGCTTATGCGGCCTCAAAAGGTGCGCTCAATACTATGACGCTATCGTTAGCAAGGGCTTTGGCTCCCGAAATTAGAGTAAATGCAGTTTGTCCCGGATTTATTGGAACTGGGTGGTTTGAAAATAAATTTGGTAAAGAGACATTTAATAGAATAGTTGAAGACCAAAAAAGAACAACTCCATTAAAAAGAGCTGGGACTCCAGATGATATTGCTAATAGTGTCATTTTCTTTTGTCTTGAAGGGGGAGATCATATTACAGGAGAGACTTTAATAGCCGATGCCGGGCTGCACCTATCTTTACCAAAATAATAAAGGAGAAACTTTGGAAAAAATTCCTAAAATAACAAATGATGAAGGAAAAAAAAGAATAGAAATTTCTTTTAAGAAATTTAATTGTCTTGGGGCATCACCTCCACATGATCACCCTCATATATATTTAGATATGGGAGAAAAAGAAGATATAATTTGTCCTTACTGTGGAACGAATTTTGAATATAAAGCTTAAATAACATCTTTGGTGCGGACACCCGGACTCGAACCGGGACGGAGATTAATCTCCTTCAGATTTTAAGTCTGATGTGTCTACCAAATTCCACCATGTCCGCAAAAAATTAACCCAATACTCTTTTAAAAATATGATCGACATTCTTTAAATGATAATTTAAATCAAAAATATCTTCTATCTCTTCATCAGACAAAACTGAAGTAATTTGTTTATCATTTTTAATAAGATCATAAAAAGTTACTTTACTATCATGGGCATTGTAAGCTTCCATTGCATTATCTTGAACTATCTTATATGCATCCTCTCTACTTATATCTTTTAGGGTAAGAACTAGAAGGAGTCTTTGCGAATAAATCAAACTCCCGAACTGTTCTAAATTTTTAGACATGTGGGTAGGATAAACAACCATATTGTCAATTACATCCGACAATCTATTAAGAGAAAAATCAAGTGTCACTGTAGCATCTGGGGCAATCATTCTTTCAACGCTCGAATGTGAAATATCTCTCTCATGCCATAAGGCAACATTCTCTAATGCAGGAATAACAGCACTTCTGACTATACGTGAGAGACCCGTAAGATTTTCCGTTAAAATTGGATTTCTCTTATGAGGCATAGATGATGATCCCTTCTGTTTTTTTGAAAAATATTCTTCGACCTCCATAACCTCCGATCTCTGCAAATGCCTTATTTCAGTCGAGAGCCTTTCGACAGAACTTGCAATTATGGCAAGTGTAGAAAAAAAAGCTGCATGCCTATCTCTTGGAGCCACTTGTGATGATATGGGCTCAATATTTAAATTAAGTTTTTTTGAAACATATTCCTCAATAAATGGATCAACATTTGCAAATGTTCCTACAGAGCCAGAAATAGCACAAGTGCTTATTTCTAAAACAGCATTTTCTAATCTAACTTTATTTCTTTCGAATTCCGCATAAGCCTGAAGCATTTTGAGTCCAAAAGTAGTTGGTTCAGCATGTATGCCATGGCTACGGCCGATGCACACAGTATCTTTATGCTCAATAGCTCTATTCTTTAGTCCTTTTAATAGTATCTCTAAGTCTTTTAATAAAAGTTCGCCTGACCTTTTTAACTGTATATTTAGACAAGTATCCAAAATATCTGATGAAGTCATGCCTTGATGAATAAATCTTGCCTCAGGTCCAACACTTTCAGAAACATTAGTAAGGAAAGCAACAACATCATGTTTTACTTCCTTTTCTATTTCTTCTATTTTTTTTATATCAAATTTTGCTTTCCTACGAACCAACTCTGACACACCCTTAGGAACAATTCCGATTTCTTCCATCGCTTCTAAAGCGTATAACTCTATATCAAGCCAAATGGAGAATTTTGTGTCTTCCAACCATATTGAGGTCATTTCATCTCTAGAATATCGCGGTATCATTTGGATTCTTTCCTAATAAAAGAGTTACTATATTTCAATTGGATTACCTGTATTATTCAAAGATTCGGTAAATATTTCTACTCCGCTTTCCGTTACACCCAAAGTATGTTCGAATTGTGATGACAAGCTTCTGTCTCTTGTAACAGCAGTCCATCCATCGGGCAAAATTTTAGTATGGGGTTTACCATAATTTATCATAGGCTCTACTGTAAAAAACATACCCTTCCTTAACTGAGCTCCGGTTCCTTTATTTCCATAGTGTAAAATATTTGGCTCATCATGAAAAACTTTCCCTATCCCATGACCGCAGAATTCTTTAACAATTGAAAAACCTTTATCTTCGGCAAAGTTCTGTATAGCATTGCCAATATCTCCAAGAAAAACTCCAGGTTTAATCATATCAATTGCTAAATTTAGACTGTCAAATGTGGTTTTAATTATCTTCCTGGCTTTTACTGATGGTTCGCCTGCAACATACATTCGAGAGGAATCACCGTGCCAACTATCTAAAATCAAGGTTACATCTATATTGACAATGTCTCCTTCTTGAAGAATTTTTTGACTAGGAATCCCGTGACAAACTACATGATTAATAGAAGTACAAATAGATTTTTTAAAACCTCTATAATTTAAAGGAGCAGGAATAGCTTTGTTATCAAGTATGAATTCATAAGCGAATTTATCCAAACTCTCAGTAGATATACCTGGTTGAACCTCATCTGCAAAGAGATCTAATAGTTCAGCAGCGAGCTTGCCTACGTTTCGCATTCCTACAAAATCTTCTGTTCGGTGTAATTTTATTTGCTCTGAAGTTCTATCCAAAACTAAATTTTCATTTATTTGATCCATAGAAGATATATATATTAAAAAGTATTATTGAGCTAGTATCCTAATATTGTTCCTTTAAATCTATATGTTAAAGTTATCTATGACGAAAGAAAGACAATACACTGCTGCGATACTTGTGATAGGGGACGAAATCCTTTCAGGACGTACTCAAGATACGAATTCAAATTATATCTCGAAGGAACTAGAAAAAATTGGCATAGAGGTAACCGAATGCAGAATTATCCAAGATAAAAAGCTGGAAATCATAAAAGCAATTAATGAGTTAAGGAAACAAAATGACCATGTTTTCACTACTGGGGGTATAGGCCCAACTCATGATGATGTAACCGTGGAAAGTATATCAGAGGCTTTAGGGGTTAAGATGGAAAAAAACCAGGAGGCATATAGAATTCTTAAAAGTCATTACAAAAATATTAATTCAAGTTTTAATGAAGTGCGCCAAAGAATGGCAAGGATTCCCAAAGGCGCACAATTAATTAAAAATAAAATTTCTGCAGCTCCGGGTTTTAAAATTGAGAATGTTTTTGTTTTTGCTGGAATACCAAAAGTTATGAAAGCAATGTTTTTGGAATCACTACAATTTATTACTGAAGGCATGAGAATTCATTCTTCTTCTCTTTCTATAAACTCAGTTGAGGGTGAAATTGCTAAAATGCTTGAAGAAACACTTTACTCTTTAAAAGATCTAAAAATAGGAAGCTACCCATATTTTACCTCTAAAAAAGATTTTGGGGTAAATATTGTAATAAAATCCTACAACACTGAATCTGTGATATATGCTGAAAAAAAGATTATAGAATCATTGGATAAGTTAAATATTTCTTACGAAGTAAATAATAGAAATTAATTATGGATTAGTTATGACAAAAAAAGAATTATTATATGAAGGTAAGGCCAAAAAATTATTTTCTCATGAAGAAAAAGATAAATTAATCCAATATTTTAAAGATGATGCTACAGCATTCAATAAGAAGAAGCATGATATATTGGAGAATAAAGGAAAACTGAATAACCTTATTAGCGAACATATCTTTACCCATTTAAAAAACAATGGAATTGAAAATCATTTCATTGAAAGGATTAATGAAAGAGAACAATTGGTAAGAAAGTTAAAAATAATACCTATTGAGGTAATTATTAGAAATATTGCTGCTGGCACTCTATCAAAAAGGTTAGGTATAGAAGAAGGAAAAGAACTTCCTGGGCCTTTAATAGAATTCACTCTCAAAAATGATAATTTAGATGATCCTATTATATCTGAAGAACATATCAGAGTATTTGAATGGGCTAGTCTAAAGGAAATCAAAGAAATAAAGAATCAAAGCTTAAAAATTAACGAAACTCTAACTGACTTATTCATAAATGTCGGAATAATTTTGGTAGACTTCAAAATTGAATTTGGAAGATTAATTACTGAAAATGGAAACAAAATAATTCTTGCTGACGAAATCAGTCCTGACTCGTGCAGATTGTGGGATAAAAAATCTTTTGAGAAACTCGATAAGGATCGTTTCAGAAGAAATCTTGGGGGTCTAATTGATGCTTACAAAGAAGTAGCGACTCGGCTAGGAATAGATATCAAAAATAATTAGCCTTTTAAATAAATGAAAATTTATGTAAAAATTATGCCGAAAGAGGGGGTATTGGACCCTCAAGGAAAAGCTATTGAGAACTCTCTCAAACAGCTAGGTTTTGCTAATGTCCAAGGAGCAAGACAAGGTAAGATAGTTGAACTTAATCTAGATATAAAGAATAAAGAGGACGCACTAGCCCTTACTCGAGAAATGAGTGAAAAATTACTTGCAAATATGGTTATAGAAGATTTCGAAATTTCTATAATTAAGGATGATTTATGAAGGCGGCAATTATAGTTTTCCCTGGTTCAAACTGCGATAGAGATATTGCTGTATCATTTCGTAATGTAGCTAAGGTTGAACCAAAAATGGTATGGCACAAAGAAACCCATATTCCTGATTGTAACATTATTATTGTGCCTGGTGGCTTTTCTTTTGGAGATTATTTAAGGTGTGGATCAATTGCTGCCAACAGCCCTATTATGAGAGAAGTTGTCAAAAAATCAAAAGAAGGCTTTCCAATAATAGGTATTTGTAATGGCTTTCAAATCTTAACGGAAACTAGATTGCTTCCAGGAACGCTTATAAGAAATAATTGCCTATCTTTCATTTGTAAAACAACAAAGTTAAGCGTTGTAAATAACCGTACATATTTTTCTCAAAAATATTTCAAAAACCAAATTATAGATATTCCTATTGCTCATAATGAAGGCAATTACTTTGCCAATGATGAAATAATAAAAGAATTGGAAGGCAATAATCAGATAGCCTTCAAGTATTGTGATGAAGACGGAAATTTTTCTAATGAAGCTAATCCCAATGGTTCTTTAAAAAATATCGCTGGTATAATAAATAAAAAAGGTAATGTTCTTGGAATGATGCCTCATCCAGAAAGAGCCACAAACAAGCTATCAAGATTAAATGATGGGGAACAATTTTTTATATCAATTGCTGAAACACTTCTATGAATAAAATATCCAAAGAATTAGTTGAAGAGCATGGAATAAATGAAGATGAATATAAATTCATTCTAAGCTCTTTAAAAAGAGAACCAACATTTACTGAGCTTGGGATCTTTTCAGCTATGTGGTCGGAGCATTGTTCCTACAAGTCATCTAAGTTCTGGTTAAACAAGTTGCCAACGAAAAATGAGAATGTGATCCAAGGCCCTGGAGAAAATGCCGGCATCATTAATATTGGTGATGGTTTTGCTGCAGTTTTTAAAATGGAAAGCCATAATCATCCTTCATTTATAGAGCCTTATCAAGGCGCTGCTACGGGAGTCGGAGGAATATTGAGAGATGTTTTTACTATGGGAGCTAGGCCCGTTGCATTGATGAATTCATTGCGATTTGGAGAAACATCTCATAACAAAACAAGGCATCTTCTTAATGGTGTAGTTTCAGGGATAGGAGGTTACGGAAACTGCATTGGAGTACCTACTGTTGGGGGAGAGGTTGAATTTAACTCCTCTTATAACGACAACATTTTAGTTAACGCAATGTGCGTTGGTGTGGCTAAGATAGATAAAATATTTTATTCTAAAGCTTCTGGAGTTGGTAATTTAGTCGTTTACGTAGGGTCTAAGACGGGTAGAGATGGAATTCACGGGGCTACGATGGCATCATCTGAATTTGACGATAGTTCTGATGAGAAAAGACCAACAGTTCAAGTTGGAGATCCCTTTTCAGAAAAACTTTTGCTTGAGGCTTGTCTCGAATTAATGAAGGAGGATGTAATAATTGCTATACAAGATATGGGAGCTGCAGGCTTAACTTCTTCATCTGTAGAAATGGCAGGAAAAGGTAATCTAGGTATTGAAATTGACCTAGATTATGTTCCTTGTAGAGAAATTAATATGAGTGCCTATGAAATTATGCTCTCTGAAAGTCAAGAAAGAATGCTAATGATTATTGAGCCAAAGAAAGAAGATATAGCCAAAAAGATCTTTGAAAAATGGGAGCT
Organism: Pseudomonadota bacterium; assembly: GCA_036344135.1. GTDB lineage: Bacteria > Pseudomonadota > Alphaproteobacteria > MED-G09 > MED-G09. Next base: position 9,404 of record JAYYUG010000012.1, read on the forward strand.
TGATTTCTCTGTCATAGGAATTCTTAACGATTCCAAAAGATTAGTTATAAAAAGAAATAAAGAAATTAAAGCAGAAATCGATATCGATATTCTTGAGAAAGGCGCACCTTCATATCAAAGACCATACAAAATTATTAATATGAAAGATTGCAACATAAAAGAAAGTAATCTTTCAAAGGAACCGCCTTTGACTATATTAAAGCAGTTAGTTTATTCTCCTAATCTTTCAAGTAGAAAGTGGGTATGGGAACAATACGACCACATGGTTATGACCGATACAGTCTTAAACCCTGGGGGCGATGCTGCAATCATAAGAATCCATGATACTAATAAAGGGTTAGCTATAACAACAGATTCTACTCCCAGATATTGCTTTGCAAACCCCTATGAAGGAGGTAAACAGGCTGTTGCTGAAGCTTGGAGAAATTTAATAACTGTTGGATCAAGACCTATTGCTATTACTGATTGCTTAAACTTTGGAAATCCCGAAAAGGAGGAAATTATGGGGCAATTTGCTGCTGCAACTCAAGGTATGGCTCACGCATGTGAAGAACTAGACTTTCCAGTTGTTTCAGGAAATGTCTCACTCTACAACGAAACTAACGGCAAAGGTATAAACCCTACACCTGCAATAGGGGGAGTAGGCGTAATCGATAATCTAGATATTTTCTCAACACACAATTTTAAGAGAGAAGGTGATAATATTTTCGTAATAGGGAAAACCTTAGGATCAATAAATCAGTCAATATATGCCACAGAAATTTTACAAAATAACAATGGATGTCCACCAAAGGTTAATCTGGCTGATGAAAAAAATAATGGTAAGGCAATTCAAATATTAATTAAAAATAAAATTATAGATACTTCACATGATATATCTGATGGAGGGCTTTTGGTTGCGCTAGCGGAAATGGCCTTATCAGGAAATATAGGTTTCGAGTTGCTTCTTGAAAAAGAATTCTCTAGTCATAGATTTCTCTTCGGTGAGGATCAAAGCAGGTATATTATAACTTTACAGAACCATAAAATTGATGAAGCGATGTTATTGTTAAATGAAAAAAGGATCCAGTACCATAACTTAGGTAAAACCAAAGGTGCTAAATTAGTCTTAAATGAAGAAGAAATATCTCTAAAAGAATTAAAAAACTTACACGAGAGTTGGTTTGATAATTATTTATCAGGAAAAGAAAATTAATGACTATTAAAGAAATAGAATTAAAAAAAATTTTAACCGAATCTTTCCCAGAAGCCGATATAAAGATAGATGACCTAGCGGGTGATGATAATCACTTTGCCTTGACTATTATTTCGTCAAAATTTAAAGGTATGTCTAGAATTGATCAACATAAAATGGTATATGATGCCTTAGGGTCTAAGATGGGTAATGAATTACACGCTTTATCTATTAAAACCCAAATACCGTAGGGATCTTAGTGATGGATGAGAAAAGCAAAAAAGAAATAAAATCTCAAATTCAGGGCTCAGATGTTCACTTGTTTATGAAAGGAACACCACTTTTTCCACAATGCGGATTTTCAAGTACTGTGGTTCAAATTTTGACATATCTAGAGGTGCCTTTCACTTCAACCGATGTTTTGGAGGATGAACAAATGAGAGAGACTATTAAAAAATATTCCAACTGGCCTACAATCCCTCAACTTTACATAAAGGGTAATTTTATGGGGGGTTGTGATATTATTAAGGAAATGTTCGAAAGTGGCGAACTTAAAGAAGAATTTAGTAAAGAAAATATAATTTAACTCCTAGAATAGAACTCCACAACTAAATTTGGCTCCATCTGTACTGGATATGGAACTTCTGCAAGTTTAGGAATTCTTGTAATTTTTGCAGTTAATTTTTTTTGATCACATTCAATATAATCTGGTATATCTCTTTCAGTGCTTTCAATGCCCCTTAAAACAATCTCCAAAGATCTTGATTTTTCTTTTAACTCAATCAAGTCGTCAGTTTTTAACAAATAAGAAGGGATGTTAACTCTTTTTCCGTTTACCTTCACATGACCATGGTTAATAAATTGCCGAGCAGAAAACACTGTTGGGACAAACTTAGCTCTATATATAACAGAATCCAATCTTCTTTCTAATAAACCTATGATATTTTCTGATGTATCACCTTTTATTCTTTCTGCTTCCTTAAACATTTTTTTGAATTGTTTTTCAGTTATATTTCCATAATAACCTTTAAGCTTTTGCTTTGCTCGCATTTGAAGTCCAAAATCCGAAAGTTTTCCTTTCCGTTGCTGACCATGTTGTCCAGGTCCGTATGCTCTTAGATTGACAGGGCTTTTAGGTCTTCCCCAGATATTTTCACCCATACGTCGATCGATCTTATATTTAGCCCTGACTCTTTTCGTCATAAATTGTGCATCCTAAAATAATCCAAAAAAAAACCATTTCGGCGTTAAGTACATTTCTCTAAGCAATAAGTCAATTTCTTTGTAATGTTTCTTATTTCTTGTCAGTTCCATCAGCAATAATCTTAATTTTTTTTAATTTCTTATTATCTTGATAACCATCTGGCCAACTTAGCAAAGATGTAATCACCCCTCTTAAAGTTTTGACATCTTGTTCAGTCAAAATAGATCTAGAAAAAATATTCCTAATATTTATCATCATTGTGGGTTTTTTTTCTAAAGGCCTTAAGAAGCCAGAGTCTTCTAAAGCTCTCTCTAAATGCTCAAAAAAACCAATAATATCTCGTTTTTTTGCTGGTATAGTATCACTCAATAACATTGTTCTTTTACTGTAATTCACATTAATTCTATTGATCTCAGAGGCAATAATAATAACTGCTTGAGCTAGATTCAAAGATGAAAACTCTGGGTTAGTTGGAATTTCTACAATTGTATCGGCAAATGAAATTTGAAAGTTACTAAGACCAGATTTTTCTTTTCCAAACAATATTCCAATATTAGAACTATTGTTTAATATATTGATTTTATTATATAATTCTTCTGGACCACAAGTAGGCTTAATCATATCCCTTGTACGTACCGTGCAAGCAAAAAGATGATTCAAATTAGAAATAGATTCTTCAAGATTATTAAAGACCTTGGCTTTTCTTAAAACCCTCTCAGCGCCAGCAGAAGCATTGATTGATTTTTTTGATAGATGATCCTGCTTAGGATTAATTAAGTACAATTGGTGCAAACCAAAATTTAACATTGCCCTTGCAGTCATTCCTATATTTTCCGATAACTGTGGCTCTGCAAGTATTATCTTTATATTGTCTTTATTAATCTTCTTCATTGTATATAAATAACCCTTTTATTATCAAACATCATTGAATATTCTACTCTATATGTTATTCAGTATCTTAATTCGAAAAATTGAGAAATAAATGTCTAAAATCAAGGTAAATTATCCGGTCGTAGAAATAGATGGCGATGAGATGACCAGAATAATCTGGGGCTTGATAAAGAAAAAATTAATACTGCCCTATATTGAAATAGATCTTCATTACTATGATCTCGGAATAGAAAGCCGTGATGAAACTAAAGATCAAATTACAGTAGAAGCTGCCAATGCTATTAAAGAACACGGAGTAGGCATAAAGTGTGCAACCATTACTCCTGACGAAGAAAGGGTAAAAGAATTTGATTTAAAAGAAATGTGGAAATCTCCTAATGGAACTATAAGAAATATACTTGGGGGTACAGTCTTCAGAGAGCCTATCGTTTGTCAAAATATACCTAGGTTGGTACCGGGATGGACACAACCTATAATAATAGGAAGACATGCTTTTGGAGATCAATATAGAGCAACGGATTTTATCGTTCCAGGAAAAGGAACATTATCTGTTAAATGGGTATCAGATGATGGATCCGAAATAATAGAGGAAGAGGTCTATAAATTTGAAAATAGCGGAATAGCCATGAGCATGTATAATCATGATAAGTCTATAAAAGATTTTGCCAGGGCTTGTTTTAATTATGGGTTAGAAAGAGAATGGCCAGTATATTTATCAACAAAAAATACAATATTAAAGAAATACGATGGCCGCTTCAAAGATCTTTTCCAAGAAGTATATGAAAAAGAATATGCGAAAGAATATAAAAAATTAAACATTTCTTATGAACATAGGCTTATAGATGACATGGTTGCCTGTGCCTTAAAATGGTCGGGTGCTTTTATATGGGCATGCAAGAATTATGATGGTGATGTACAATCTGATACTGTAGCACAAGGTTTCGGATCATTGGGGTTAATGTCAAGTGTGTTAATGACTCCAGATGGAAAAACAGTAGAAGCCGAAGCAGCTCACGGAACAGTAACGAGACACTTTAGATTGCACGAAAAAGGCGAAGAAACATCTACTAATTCAATAGCTTCAATTTTTGCTTGGACAAGAGGATTGTCACATAGGGCTAAATTGGATGAAAATCTTGAACTTGCTAAATTTTCAAAAACCCTTGAAAAGGTTTGCATAAGGACTGTCGAAAAAGGTTTTATGACTAAGGACTTAGCTTTATTAGTAGGCCCTCTACAGTCATGGTTAACCACACAAGAATTTATTGATGAGGTAGACAAAAACCTTCAAAAGAAAATGTCTTAACTTTTATCTTTAATTAGATCTTCAATAACTTTGATAGCCTCATTGATTTTTTTAACATCTTTCGCGCCAGCTATGGCCATATCTTTTCTTCCGCCACCGCCCTTTCCTTCCATAATTTTTGAGGCTAAATTCACGATCTCGACAGCGTCGAATTTTTTGGTTAGATCATCAGTTACACCTATTGCTATTGATGATCTTTCTTCATATGTGGACACCAAACAGCTTATTCCAGAACCTAATTTCTTTTTGCATTCATCTGTCAAAGATCTGAGTTCCTTGCCATCTACACCATCTAAGACATCAAATAAAAAATTTATTCCATATATATCTTTAATTTCTAATTTTAAATTCACGTTAGATTTAATTAGTATTGGCTTTTTCTTTTCTCTTTTTAAATTCTCAGAAGACTTTGACCGTTTGTCAGTTAAAGAAGTTTTTTTAAGTGCTTCAGATCCTGTAACTGCTTCTATTCTTCTAATGCCTGCGGAAACTGAACTTTGAGAAATAATTTTAAAAGTTTTTAGATGACTTAACCTTTCAACATGAGTTCCACCACATAACTCTGTTGAAAATAAATCTTCTCCCATTGACAGGACACGAACCTCTTCACCATATTTCTCTCCAAATAATGCTGTTGCTCCGATTTCAATAGCTTTATCATAAGACAAAATTTGCACCTCTACTTTTGAATCTTGCAAGATTAAAGCATTAACCATTCCTTCAATTTTTTTAATTTCTTCTATAGATACTGATTTAGAATGGCTAAAATCAAATCTCAATTTTTCTGAATTAATTTTTGATCCTTTTTGAAAAACATGTTTTCCAAGAACTCTTCTTAATGATTCATGCAATAGGTGTGTTGCAGAGTGGTTGGCTTTAATTTTCTTTCTATGCGAGTTATCGATCTTTAAATTCATTTGGTCACCAAATGCAATTTGTCCTTCAAGAACCTCTCCAAAATGAGTAAAAATTTCACCTATCTTTTTAGTAGTATCTATAACCTCAAATCTTACTCCTTTTGAAAAAATAATACCATTATCTCCAACTTGACCACCGCTTTCTGCATAGAATGGAGTCTGATTTAAAACAAGAAATGCTTTGTCTCCTTTTTGAATACTTTTAACTATTTTGCCCTCTTTAATAATAGATTGTACTTCCCCCATTGAGCTTTCATTGGTATAACCAAGGAATTCAGTTGGTGAACAATATTCTGCCAAATCAAACCAAAGCTTATCAACCTTTCTATCGCCTGATCCAGACCAAGATTCCTTTGCTTTCTTTTTTTGTTCAGACATTAATCTACTAAAACCATCAACATCAAGGGATAGTGATTTTTCCTTGAGAACATCTTCTGTTAAATCTAAAGGAAAACCGTAAGTATCATAAAGTTTGAAAGCTATAGAGCCATCTAGAGTTTTGCCTTCCTTTAATATTTTAGTTTCACTTTCTAAGACCTTTAATCCTTTTGATAAAGTGGTAAGGAATCTTTCTTCTTCATGAAAAATTATAGATTTTATTAATTCTTGTGCTCGATTTAACTCAGGATAGATATGACCCATTAGCTCAACAATATATTTTGTTAATTTAAATAGGATAGGATCATTCACCCCAAGAATATGTAAATGTCTCATAGCTCTGCGCATTATTCTCCTTAAAACATAACCTCGGCCATCATTAGATGGCGTAACTCCATCAGAAATTAAAAAACAAGTAGATCTTAAATGATCTGCTATTATCCTAAAACTTATGACGTTATCTTCTGAAGATCCGATTTTGATTTCTTCTTCAATAGATCTAATTAAGGATAAAAAAATATCTATTTCAAAATTATCTGTTTTCCCTTGAAGAACAGCTGCCATCCTTTCCAGTCCCATCCCAGTATCGATTGAAGGCTTAGGAAGAGAAATTCTTTTGTTATCTTGATCTTGTAGAAACTGCATAAAAACTAAATTCCAAATTTCTACGAACCTGTCTCCATCCTGCTCCTTAGATCCCGGGGGACCTCCAGGTATTTTTTCACCGTGGTCATAAAATATTTCTGAGCAAGGTCCACA
>JAYYUG010000013.1:0-17640 GCA_036344135.1 Pseudomonadota bacterium
CTAGCATGGTTAGGCCTAAGAAAGGACCAACAGATAAGGCTATTTTTGATACAAACGACCATACTGCAAAAAATAAAGCGGCACGATCTTCGCCCGAATTCAAAGTATCAAGGTCTATTACATCTGCTTTCATAGAATTGGGCATTATATAAAAACTTGCACCAGCGAAACCGGTTGTTGAAGTAATAGGTAACATCCAGTAAAAATCCCCTTGACCAAGGAGCATATAAAAAGGACTCATCACTATATAAAAACTAAGCCCAATCATCCATGCCTTATGTTTACCAATCTTCTCAGAAAACCAAGCCCAAAATGGTATTCCGCATAAATTCGCGGTATAATAACAAAGAAGAAAAATAATTCCGGCTTCTTCCTCGCCAGTTACACCTCTAATATAAAATAGAACAACGGCTGTAGATAAAGCTGTTCCTAAGCTATTAAAGAAAAAGGCAAAAACTAACCTTTTAAAAGGTCCATTTTTCCACATAATTTTAAGACCTCTCCAAATAGGTATTCTATTTGATGAGTAATCTTTTTTCTCTTGAACATTTGTAACTGTCAAAACAACACATGTTGGTATCAAGAAGAGTAATGCCCAACCAATCATAACGACAACTTCACGCGTTCCACCATAAGCAAATAATAGCAGTGCTAGTACTGGTAAGACCTTTGTTGCAACATTTGCAGTCATGCCAACAAACATCCGCCAAGCTGCAATAGTTGTTCTCTCATTATACTCCGGTGATAGCTCTGCAGCCCATGCATAATAGGGTATAAAAAGCATAGTCCATCCCAACCAAAAGACAACTAACCAGAGCAATAGATAACCGCCATCGGCGCCTAACTGTGGAAAAAATATCTTATATACCGCCATCATTAGAATTGGCACTGACGCTACCATCCAAACTCTTCGCCTTCCCCAACGTGTGTCCGTTCGATCTCCAAGATAACCAATAAGGGGGTCAGTTATGGCGTCAAAAATTCTCGCCAACATCCATACAGTTCCAATAACAGCTAAACTTACGCCAAGATCTGCAGCATAATAATTGGGAATGTACGCAGCGAGAGGAACATTTGCCACGGTAATTGGCATTTCCGAAAGGCCATAAAAGAATAAAGTTTTTTTCGGAAGCTTTTTTTGGGACATACAATAAGATTCCGTAATACGGTTTATTATGAATTGCTAACTTTTGACCATAACGAATCTTCACTAAGCCAATTGTCTACCCAGTTATGAAAATGCTGCACCCGCTCTTCATCATTATTTAGGATAGCACTATCAAAGCCTCTAGAATGCATTCCAGCCTGCATATCGTTTAAATAATGAATATCTTGGTCAATTGTAATCGTCATGGAATTTCTTCCTTCAATAACGTCCTGCCTGGTAAAGACTTCATGTTCGACCCTTGCGTCAGAATATTGATAATCATGAGACCCTGGTAAAAGCTCCAATCCTTTCTCATCTTCGCGAATCTTATCCTCAGGGATGGTCAGACTATATTTGCTGAATGTACATTTGTTTGGGTCAGAAAAATGCGGTCTTGGACCATAAATCCAAACTCTCTCAGCATGAATTGTCATAAAGAGGTTTGGGAAAATATCGTATTGGAAAACATCAGAAACTTGCTCGTCTGTGAACTCTGAATAATCAAATCCTATTTTTTTTCCTATTACTCTCTTTTGCTTTTGTATTGCCTTTCGAATTTCAGATACCTTGCCAACATATTCTTCAGGGTTAAGCTCCAAGCCCCTGAGGTATTGCGCCATATATTCAGGCGGTTCATTTGGAATAGGATAGCGTGGGTTCATAACAGGGCTTTCAACACAAGTATGTGTATGTCCAAAAGGCCACAAGAAATTTTTTGCATCACAACAATCTACAAAACTCGCATGTTGTGGATGAATGAAGTCGACATGGTATTGTTCTAAGAAATTATCTCGAATGGTCTTCCAGTTTGTATCTAGAGTAACACTTTGATGTTTAACTAGTTCCATATTTTCAAAATGATAGGGGTTAAGCTGATCCATAATTGTGCCTAGAAAGGTTTTAAGAGAGGCAGAGTTTTTGTTCATATTTATAAATACCAACCCTGCCCAAGTTTCCACATGAACTAGTTTCAGTGATTTTTCATCACAAGGAACCCCTCCTTCAAAGAGTTCTTCATCAGGAACTTTTTTTAATCTACCGTCTAATCCGTAAGTCCAACCATGATAGGGACATGAAACTTTCTTTACCGATCCCCATTCTAAGGTAAAAATTTTATTTCCTCTGTGTTGGCATACATTATAAAAGGCCGAAATATCTTTATTCTCATTGCGAGTGATTATTATTGATTCTCTCCCGATATCATAAACAAAGAAATCCCCGACCTCTTTCAAATCCGATTCCAATCCAGCAAAAAGCCAAGATTGGGTCCATATCTTTTCCCATTCAGTATTCATAAAATCGTTACTTGTATATCTATTACTGGAAAGAGTTGCTTTGCACTCAGGATCTGAAGTAATTTCTTCCGAAAAATTTATGTGATCAAACCGTTGCGGCAATAATTTTTCCCAATCAAATAGCAACATTTTATGTGTATTTCAAATAGAGTAAAGAATTTAGTTCTTGATATAAGTTTCCTTTGTGATTGAATGAAATAAAAAATGGGTGAAAAATGATTGTAGTTAACGCAAAAATGATAACAAACGATGAAAATCTTGAACTTCTTAAAAGAGAGGTAAAATCACTAGAAATCGAAACACGTAAAGAAGGGGGCTGCATTGATTATGCTTTCAGTATTGAGATGTATGAACCTAATATTGTTAGAATAACAGAACTTTGGGATAATCTAGAATCTCTTAAAAACCACCTTAAAACTGAACATGTTGTAAACTTTATTGAAGCTATGTCCGTTAATCCGACGGAAACAGAAGCTCATTTTTATGAAAGTAACGAGTTTCCATTAGATTTTTAATTTTTTCGTTACCCTGAAGCTTAATCCTTAAAAATATATTATAAAAAAATGAAAAAAAAGATAAGTACGTGGCAAATTGGTAAGATAAAAATTACCAGAATAATTGAAGGAGAAAGAGCCGGACCTATGTTTGTTCTTCCTGATGCGACACCCGAAAATATTATTAAAATGCCTTGGCTTCAGCCCTATTTTTCCGATAGTGATGGTAATACAATAGTCAGTATCCACGCTTTAATAGTAGAAACTCCTGATAAATGTATCATGGTTGATACGTGTTTAGGGAACGACAAAGAGAGGCATATACCTCAGTGGAATATGTTACAAACACGTTTTTTAGAAGACCTTGAAAGTTCAGGCTATTCTGCGGAAAAGATAGATACAGTCTTATGTACTCATATGCACACTGATCATGTTGGCTGGAACACGGTTTTGGTGAACAATAAGTGGGAGCCAACGTTTAAAAATGCGGATTATCTTTTTGGAAGGAAAGAATGGGAACATACTGAAAAACAATTGGATAATCCAGCCTATGCAGAATTTATAAATGATTCCATTATACCAATTATAAATTCAGGATTAGTAAAATTTATTGAAATGGACGAGGAGATTTGTAATGGCATTAATCTTGAGCCCACAGCCGGTCATACTCCGGGCCACGTGAGCGTAAAGATTGAATCCGAAGGTAAGAAAGCAGCCATTACTGGGGATTTCCTTCATCACCCCTGCCAGATGGAAAAGCTAGAATGGGAATCAGTTGCCGACTGGGATAAAGAATTGGCGAAAGAAACTAGAAAAAACAAATTAGAAGAATATGCCAATGAGAATATTTTAGTATTCGGAACACACTTTGCCACTCCAGCTGCAGGATATGTCAAACATAAGAAAAATCATTTTGTTTACGAGGTAAAGCATCCAGATAATGCTTATTAACGTTTTCATTTTACTATTTCGTAATTTTGAGGTTTAGTTAGTCTGATTGTTATTAAGGTCTTGATCAATGAGGAATTTGATTAATGAGTGAAGCTACAAATCTGAAACCTGGAGAAGCGCGATGTCCAGACCATCCAAGCACAAAAGAGCTTGTTAAAAATGATGCTACAGGAGCGCCGGATCCGATTTTAGAAGAATCCTATCAATTCCTTGGTGATGAAGATATATCGTTTGAAGAATATATGTCGGATGATTATGCAGAAACAGAATACAATCATATGTGGTCTAAAGTTTGGCAATGGGCTTGTCATGTTGATCATATCCCAAAAGAAGGGGATTATTACGTTTACGATGTAGGACATCTTTCCGCTTTAATTGTAAGAACGAAAAATGACAAAATTAAAGCTTATTATAATTCCTGTCTTCACAGAGGAACCCAACTAAAACCTGCAAATAGTTCAGGAGTTTGCAAAGAGATCAGGTGCCCGTTTCACGGATGGACATGGTCAACGGAAGGAAAACTCGAGTTTCTACCTTGCGATTGGGATTTTCCTCATGTCAATAAGGAAGAATATAATCTCCCAGAACTTCAAGTGGACACTTGGAGTGGTTTTGTATTCATTAATTTTGATCAGAAAGCAAAACCTCTAAAGGACTACCTAGGAGTTCTTCCGGATCATTTTAAAAATTGGTCTCTTGAGAACAGATATATTGAAACACATGTAGTAAAAAAACTTCCGGCTAATTGGAAAGCATGCGCAGAAGCATTCTTAGAGGCCTATCATGTCTTGGAAACGCATTCGGAGGGCATATATACTGCTGGAGATGCGAATGCTGATTACGATATTTTTGGTGATCACGTCACAAGATTTGTTCACACAATAGGTTATACGAGCCCTCATATAAAAGGAGAAGATAGACCTGACGAACAAGGGATATTGGATATTCTTTTGGGGAGACGCTTAGGAGATAATACTGGAAAAGTGAAAGTGTCTCAGGGAAGAACAGCTAGAGAAATTTATGCTGAAATAGTGCAAAAGGAGATGTCAGAAAAGTACAACCAAGATTTCTCCCATCTAACAGTCACTGAAACCATAGACTCAATAGAGTATTTTCTTTTTCCTAATGCCTTTTTCTTTCCTGGCCTACAGCTCCCTATGGTCTATCGCTTCCGACCGGATGGAACTGATGGTACAATATTTGACCTCTTATTCCTTAGGCCAAAACAACCAGATGGAAAATATCCTCCACCACCAGAACCACATTATCTCGAAGTAGATGAAAGCTATACTACTGTTCCGGGGACAGGTTTCTTAGGTGCAGTTTACGATCAAGACACCAATAATCTATTGTCACAAACTCGAGGATTTAAGGCAAGTTTTAAGGGAGCTCAAACATTGGGTAATTATCAAGAATCAAGAGCAAGGCATCTTCATATGATGGTAAATAAATATTTGGAGGAAAAAAATGGGTAGATTAGATAATAAAGTAGCAATAATTACTGGCGGAGCAATGGGTCTTGGAGCGGCCGATTCGACTCTTTTTGCCAAAGAAGGTGCTAAAGTTATTTTAACCGATGTAGCATCGGATGCAGGACAAAAAATCGCTGATGAAATTGGCGCAACTTTTATGCAACAAGATGTGACCGATGAAGAAAGATGGAAAGAGATAATCGCAGAAACTGTTAATCTTCATGGCAAGCTTGACATTCTTGTTAATAATGCTGGTATTGTCGAGGTCGGTGACCCCGAAAATCAAACAACTGCAGAATATAGGAAAACAATGGCCGTTCATATGGATAGTACTTTCTTCGGATGTAAATATTCCATTCCCGTCATGGCCGAAACCGGAGGAGGTTCAATAGTCAATATGTGTTCAATTGCCTCGGTTCAAGGTGAATCCTACGTTGCAGCCTATTGTGCTGCCAAAGGTGCTATTGAGGCTTACACTAGAGCTGTTGCTGTCCACTGTGGACTAAAAAAGAATGGCGTACGGTGCAATTCAATACACCCATCAGGCATTGCTACTCCTATGGTCGCAAGTGTTCCGGATAAAATGAATGCAAAATTTGGTGCTGCTCCAAATCAGGACGCTCCAGTCAGCAAAACAGGAGAACCTATTGACATTGCATACGCAGCATTATATCTAGCATCCGATGAATCAAAATTTATGAACGGCGCACAGTTACGGGTTGATAATGCTATGTCAGTTGCATCAGGAACTATGCCAGAATAAATTCTATTTAGGAGAAAAAGAATGAGTGAAAAAGTAGATTACTTCGACAATGAAACTCGCTTGGAAGGAATATTTTATCCAGCAGAGAATGAAAATAGCCCAGTAGTATTAGTTGTCCCGACATATGCAGGTCGGGATGAATTTACGTTGGGAAAAGCACAAAAACTCAATGATCTTGGTTATTCAGGTTTTGCGGTCGATATGTATGGGGAAGCAAAAACAGGAAGTACCCCGGAAGAGAACCTGGCTCTCATGCAAGCTGTTTTAGATGACAGAGAGATGTTACAAAGAAGAATGGTTCTTGCTCTTAAGACTGCAACAGAAAAAGCAGGGGTTGAAAATTCAAGATCCGCAGCAATAGGCTTTTGTTTCGGTGGCCTGTGTTGTTTAGATCTCGCTAGAACTGGTTCAGATGTAGGTGGGGTAGTTTCATTCCACGGAATTTTCACTCCTCCGGTAGGATCATCAAATAATACTGAAGGAACTATAATCGCAAAAGTTCTTGCGTTACATGGTAACGATGACCCTATGGTACCCCATGAATCAGTCAATTCTTTGGCAAATGAATTAACCGCAGCAAAAGCTGATTGGCAGATTCATGCATATGGCAATACAACTCATGCGTTTACTAACCCATCAGCTAATTCTCCTAACGATGGAATGGCTTTTAGTGAAAGTGCTGACCGAAGATCTTGGAAAACCATGTCTGATTTTCTTGAAGAGGTGTTTGCTTAATTTTATGTCTGAAAATAATGATAATCGTCCGATAAAAGCAGTAGTGGTTCCTGTTACTCCTTTCCAACAAAACTGCTCTATAATTTGGTGTTCCGATTCATCAATTGGCGCAGTTGTGGACCCGGGAGGAGATCCAGAAAAAATTTTAGCGACTATTGAAGAACACAAAGTTGAGGTTGAAAAGATCCTAATCACACATGCTCATCTTGACCATGCAGGAAGTGCAGCACAATTATCTAGAGAATTGCAAGTCCCTATAGAAGGACCGCACAAAGAAGATATTTTTTTAATAGAAAGTCTTGAGGAGCAAGGAAAAAGATTTGGCCTTAATAGCGCTGAAATATTCGAAACTTCCCGTTATCTTGTTGGGGGAGACGAAGTTACAGTTGGGGATCAAACCTTTGGAGTTCGTCACTGCCCTGGTCACACGCCTGGTCATATTGTATTTTTTCATAAAGAGACTAATCTTGCAGCCGTAGGGGATGTTATTTTTCTTGGATCTATTGGGCGTTCTGATTTACCGAGAGGTAACCATGAGCAATTAGTTCAGTCGATTATAAATGAATTATGGCCTTTGGGAGATGAAATGACTTTTATACCTGGACACGGTCAGCTTTCTACCTTCGGACAGGAACGAATGACAAATCCTTACGTCTCTGATTTTGCTCTTGGTGTTGATAGAGAAATAAACGAAAAAATTAAAAATCAAGAAGATTAAACCGTTGAATAATTTTTATTTTTCAAAAAATCGTTTTCAGAGGCGAATGGGGTTATGTGTTCTATACTTTCTTCAGGGAATACCACAAGGTTTAATATACTTCGCTCTAATTGATTGGTTAGTGTCCTTAGGACTCTCGATAAAAGATATTGCTATTATTACTGCAATTGCTTCGATACCCTGGTCATTAAAATTCTTGATAGGGCCATTCGTAGATACATTTTCAAAATCCGAAATGGGGAAAAGGAGACCTTGGATAATCTTTTCTATTTTTGCCTTGAGTTTCGTATTTCTTGTTTCCTCCCTAACTATCAGTGAGAACACCTTACCAATTTACATAGGGCTATCTTTTTTTGTAGCCATTCTTTTTACTTCTATATTAGATATAGCCACTGATGGTTTGGCTATAGATACCTTGGAGGAAAATGAAAGAGGGCTGGTGAACGGGATGATGTGGGCTTCCCGAACACTAGGAATAAGTTTATCAGCCATCTGCTCAGCATACTTCTTGGCTCAATATGGATTAAACCAGACCATGATATTTATTGGTTTTGTTGTCCTAACTCTTAGCATATTTCCAATCCTACAATTGGAAAATCCAGAAGATAAAGTTCTTTCTTTTAGAAATCTATCATCTCAAGATAATAAGATTAGTATAAGTATCTATGAATTAATAATTAAAATGAAAGATGCTTTTCTTTCAAAACCAATTATATTTATTCTTATTTTTTGCCTAACTGCAAATTTAGCTTCGGGGATTCATTATACAAGCATATCAAATCTTTATATAAATTTCACGGATTGGGAACATTCCGATTTAACCAAAATCCGTTCTTACGGACTTTTAGGCGGTGTTGTAGCTGCTTTATTGGGAGGAATACTATCTGATAAACATACCCCCTATCCCATTATTATAACTTCTCAACTAGTCATATCGGCCCTAGCTCTGAGTGTGGTATTATTTGTAGAATTAATTTCTATAAACATGGCTGGAATATTACTGCTTTTGGCTTTTTCTTTTTTTGGATCTTTTGGAATGACCGCAGCGTTATCCTTATGCATGCAATTTTCTCTTCCAACTGCTTCCGCAACTATTTTTGCTGTATTTATGAGCGCCAGACATTTTTCAAGAATTATGGGTGAATCTATAGCAGGTATAATGGATAGTTTTAGTTTGGATATCAAAGATATTTATTTAATGATGGCGATTTTATCGATCCTACCCTTATTATTCTTAATAAGAGTTAAAAAATTAACATAATAGAGGACTTTTTCTTCAGGATTAATAAGCTTGACACATATTGTTGCAAGGTTATAGTCGCGCCCACTAGTTTTTTGTAATCGTCAAAAATATTAAAGAGATTAAAATGTACGCTGTAATTAAAAGTGGTGGAAAACAGTACAAAGTCGCAAAAGATGATGTAATCACTGTAGAAAAACTTCCTTTTGAAAAAGGAAAGAAGGTTAATATTACTGAAGTTCTTTTAATTTCCGAAAAAGGTAAACCTGTAGTTGGAAATCCTTTGGTAAAGGGTGCTAGCGTAGATGCTGAAATCGTTGATCAGATTAGAGGGAAGAAAATTACTGTCTTTAAAAAGAAGCGTCGCAAAAATTATAGACGGAAAATCGGGCATAAACAAAATCTAACAAGTATAAAAATTACAGAAATTAATACTAAAAAAACAAAAACTGCAGAAAAAAAAGTTACAGAAAGCGCAAGTAAAACTAGAACAGAGACAAGCACCAAAGAGAAGGAATCTCCAGTAAAAAAGAAAACTGCAGAAAAAAAAGTTAAAGAGAAAAAGAAAACTGCTACTACTAAGAAAAAAACTAGTGTAAAAACTACCTCTAAGGGTAAAAAGGAGTAAGAAATGGCTCACAAAAAGGCTGGTGGATCATCAAGAAATGGAAGAGATTCCGAGGGTAGAAGGCTAGGTTTAAAAAAATTTGGAGGCGAAAGCGTTATTCCTGGAAATATAATTGTAAGACAAAGAGGAACAAAGTGGAAGCCGGGTGAGAACGTAGGCCTAGGTAAAGATCACACTATTTTTGCTCTTATTGAAGGTACTGTTGATTTTAGAAAGGCTAGAAATGGAAGACCAATTGTCTCTGTAAAACCGGCTGCAGAAACTGCAAATTAATTATCACTTCCTTCTTTTATTATTTTTTTATTAAAAAAGACTGCAATTAAAGAGTCAGGTTATGAAATTCCTTGATCAAGCTAAAATATATACTCGTTCCGGAGATGGCGGAAATGGTTGCATCAGTTTTCGAAGAGAAAAATATGTCGAATTTGGAGGGCCAAATGGAGGAGATGGCGGAAAAGGTGGAGATGTTATTATTAGATGTGTTGAGGGCCTTAACACACTTATTGATTACAGATTCAAACAGCATTTCAATGCAAGAAATGGCTCCCCAGGGGCAGGAAATAATAAAACCGGAAAATCAGGTGAAGATTTAGTTTTAGAGGTCCCGACGGGAACAACGATTCTTGAAGAAGATAATGAGAATATTATTTCTGATTTAACAAAGGTAGGACAGGAAATAGTCCTTCTTAATGGAGGTAATGGTGGATTTGGTAATAGTCATTTCAAAACTGCAGAAAATCAATCCCCTAGACATGCAAATGATGGGCAAGCAGGAAAAGAGCAATGGATATGGCTTAGACTAAAATTAATTGCTGATTTGGGTCTATTGGGTCTCCCCAACGCAGGAAAATCAACTTTTTTATCAACTATTACTAGCGCTGAACCTAAAATTGCTGATTATCCTTTTACTACAATCCATCCTGTTTTAGGCATTGCAAATCATAAATCTAATGAAATCACGATAGCTGACATACCAGGCCTTATTGAAGGTGCTCATGGTGGAAAAGGTCTAGGAGATAGATTTCTCGGGCACATTGAAAGATGCAACACACTCTTACACCTTATAGATTCCTCAAATCAAGATCCGATCAAAGATTGGGATACAGTCCGAAATGAGGTTATTTCATATTCTATAGAACTTGCAGATAAGGAGG
Organism: Pseudomonadota bacterium; assembly: GCA_036344135.1. Lineage (GTDB taxonomy): Bacteria > Pseudomonadota > Alphaproteobacteria > MED-G09 > MED-G09. The sequence continues at coordinate 10,598 of JAYYUG010000013.1, forward strand.
AAATAATTGCATTATCAAAAACAGACACAATAAGTGAAGAGGAATTGAAGGAAAAAATAGAATTGTTAAAGAAGCATACTGGGGAAAAAGTTATTTCTATATCTTCAATAACAAAAAAAGGGATAGAGGAAGCGCTTGATTATATTATTGCAAATCTTATGAACGTCAAAGAAAATGACGAGGACCAAAAATGGACACCATAAAAAATATAAAAGATTGCGCAAGAATAGTAGTAAAAATTGGATCCTCTTTAGTTGTTAAAGGAAATAAAGACATTAATGAAGAATTTTTGAAAAATATTTCAGAAGATCTTTTAGAATTGAACAAGCTCGGCAAGGAAATAGTGATAGTTTCATCAGGCGCCATAGCTTTAGGGAGAAAACATCAGAAAGACAAAAAGTTGACTTTGGCAGAAAGTCAGGCTGCCTCGGCAATAGGTCAAATAGAGTTAATAAACGGATGGAAAAAAGCACTTGAAAAAAAAGGTTTAAAAACAGCACAAATTTTGATAACTGCCAACGATACCGAGAACAGAAAGAGATACCTTAATGCCCGAGCAACATTTGATGAGCTTTTAAAGGAAGAGTGCATCCCCATTGTTAATGAAAACGATACGGTTGCAACTTCAGAGATAAAATACGGAGATAATGATAGATTGGCAGCAAGGATTTCGGGAATGATTTCAGCGGATAGTCTGATTTTACTTTCGAATGTTGAAGGTCTGTATTCTAAAGACCCTTCAAAGAAAGAAGCCGAAATTATAAGAGAAGTGAGCAGTATCGACAAAAATATTATTTCTATGGCTGGTGGAGCAAGTGATATGGGCCAAGGTGGGATGGTGACAAAGCTTGAAGCTGCTAAGATCTCAACCAAATCTGGTTGTTTTATGATTATATCCTCAGGAAAAAAAATCAATCCTCTAATTTCACTAGAAAAGGGAAAATTTGGAACATGGTTTCTACCGGAGTCCGGGGATAAAAATTCTTTAAAGAAGTGGATTTCTGGAAGTATAAATCCATCGGGAACATTGTATATTGATAATGGCGCTCATAAGGCTTTAATGAATGGAAAAAGCTTACTGCCTGCAGGAATTTTTAATTTTGAAGGAACTTTTGAAAAAGGTGACACCATTATTATTGAGTTGGAAAATAATAATGAAGTTGCAAGAGGCTTGATAAGTTTTAATTCAGCCGATCTTGAGAAAATTATTGGGAAGAAATCAGAAGAAATTGAGAGCATATTGGGTTATCTTGAAAGGCCTGAAGTAGTACACAGGAATAATCTAGTTTATTCTGGAGATAAAATAGAATGCAATGACTGAAAAAATAAAAAAAATACTTTTAGAAATAGGTAAGGAAGCAAGAAAAGCTTCTCAACAACTGGCCTTGGCCGATAGTAAAATTAAAGACAATGCTTTAGCTTTAATGGGAAAGTCTATAATCGAAGACAAAAAAATAATTATTCAGGAAAATCAAATTGATATTGAGAAAGCTAAGAAAAATAATATTTCTAATGCCTTTCTTGATCGCCTTACATTAAATAATGAAAGAATAGAATCTATTGCTATTGGTTTAAAAAAAATTTCAAATTTAAACGATCCTGTTGGCGAACAGATTGGAAGGTGGGAACGACCTAATGGTCTAGACATTGCAAGGGTTAGAACACCATTAGGAGTCATAGGTGTAATTTATGAAAGCAGGCCTAATGTTACTGCTGACGCCGGCGCATTATGCCTTAAGGCGGGGAATGCAGTAATACTTAGAGGTGGATCAGAAAGTTATAATTCCTCAAGAGCTATACATAGATGTCTAGTGAAAGGACTTGAGGCAGCAGGTTTGTCTGGAACATCTATTCAAATAGTTCCTACTGCTGATCGAGAAGCAGTAGGACATTTACTTTCTGGACTAGATGGAAGTCTGGATGTAATAGTTCCGAGAGGTGGAAAAAGTTTAGTAGCTAGGGTTCAAAAAGAAGCAAAGATTCCTATCTTTGGACATCTTGAAGGGATTTGTCATCTTTATGTGGATAAGGATGCAGATGTTAAAAAAGCTGAAAAAATTGTAGTTAATGCAAAAATGAGAAGACCAGGAATATGCGGTGCTGCGGAAACCCTACTTATTGATGAAGCCGAAGCCAATACTATGCTGCCAATATTAGCTAATGCTCTAGAAGTATCAGGTTGCGAGTTAAGAGGGTGCAATACATCAAGAAATATCATCAACAGTCTGATTCCAGCTGAAGAAAAGGACTGGACTACAGAATATCTCGATTCTGTAATAAGCATTAGAATTGTTGATGGTGTTAGAGGGGCAATTAATCATATAAATTCGTATTCTACTAACCACACTGATTCCATAATCACAGAGAATAAATCAACTGCTGAAGTCTTTCTTAAAGAAATTGATAGCGCTATAGTCATGCACAACACCTCTACCCAGTTCGCAGATGGTGGAGAATTTGGAATGGGGGCAGAAATTGGTATAGCTACAGGAAGATTCCATGCACGAGGTCCTGTTGGAGTTGAACAACTTACCAGCTTTAAATATGTGGTTCGGGGAACGGGGCAAACTAGACCTTAAGATAAAAAAGTGGAAGAAAATCTTTTACCCATAGTTGAAGGATCCAGAGTTGGCCTCTTTGGTGGCTCTTTTAATCCAGCGCATGAATGGCATTATCAAGTGTCAAATAGAGCACTAATCAAATTTAAATTAGACAAAGTCATATGGCTTGTTTCTCCGAATAATCCATTGAAAGAAATTCATAATCTGATGGGATATGATGAAAGATTTAAAAGCGCACAAAAGCTGGCAAGATCTTCGGATTTCTTCGTTAGCGATTTCGAGAAGAAAATTCATTCTCAATATTCAGTTGACACTGTAAAAAAAATAATGGAATTGCATCCAAGGACAAAATTTATTTGGATAATGGGATCAGACTGTGCGGCCGAAATTGAAAAATGGAGAGAATGGAAGAATTTTCTAGAAACCCTGCCAGTAGCAATTTATCCAAGACCCTCCTTTACAGCTGATTCCGGAAAATTAAGAATTATAAAGGAGTTTTGTAAGAATATAGATGATCTTGATAATTTGGACATAATAAAAGAAAAACCACCATGTATAACTTTTATTTCTGGTCCAATGAGTAATATTTCTTCTACAACAATCAGGGAAGGTAAAATTGACTAATATAATCGAAAAAATTCTTCTTAAGCTCGAAGACGATAAAGCATTAAATATTGTAAGGCTCAAGCTTAAAGGAAAATCAGATGTAGCCGATTTTCTTGTTATTGCAACTGGAACGTCAAGCCGTCACGTTAGTTCCATTTCTGAACATTTAATAGATGAATTCGAGAAATTAGGAGTTTTTGGAATTAGGCCTGAAGGTTTGACTAGGGGAGATTGGGTTTTAATCGACGGAGGAGACATAATCGTCCATATTTTCCGGGACGAAGTTAGACAATTTTATAACTTGGAAAAATTATGGGGTTCTTCTGCTAATCAGAAAAACAAAAGTATTTAATCATATGATTATCACTATCCATTCGATAGGAATTATAAAAAATAGTCCTATTTCCGAACTCCAAGAAGATTATAAAAATAGAATTGCCAACCAAGGAAAATTAATTGGTATAAAAGATGTAATAATTAAAGAAAATCGATCTTCAAAGAAAAAAGATTTTAAAGCGCGTACACATGAGGAATTTACCAGACTAACAAAGGATAAAGATAAAAATTCCTTCAAAATCTTACTAGATAGGAAGGGTAAGAGAGTGGATTCTGAAAATATATCTCAGCTGATTAAAGATATTATGGAAATTGGACAAAACATAAATTTTTATATAGGCGGGTCCGACGGAATAGCTAATAAGAATTATAACAACTTTGACAAAATAATTACTTTTGGAGAGTTAACTTGGCCTCATAGAATGTTTAGAATAATGCTTATGGAACAAATTTACAGAGCTCTTACTATTATTAACAATCATCCTTATCATAAATGAAAATGTTCATTCGCACACATAGGCTAATTAAAAAAGCCACTTTTGCCTTTCTTATTATCACATTAGTACTAGCAAGCGAAAATTTGTTGGCAAAGGAATCTATTTCCGAGGAAAATAAAATACTAATAGAAAAGGTATTTGATTTAGTTGATGAGGAGTATATAGATTCTACTGATGAAAATGATCTAGTCGAATCTGCAATTAATGGTATGTTGCAATCCTTAGACCCTCATTCAATATATTTATCTCCTCGTGATTTTAATGACCTGCAGAATGATACCAAGGGTGAATTTGGAGGCCTTGGTATTGAAGTCACTATGGAAAATGGTGTTATTAAGGTTATTGCTCCAATTGATGATACTCCCGCTCAAATTGCTGGGGTACTCGAAGGTGATTATATTACACATATAGATAATGAGCCTATACTAGGAAAAAGCCTCAATGAATCCGTAAACCTTATGAGAGGAAAACCAAACAGTGAAATCAGAATAACCTTAGTAAGGAAAAATATTGATGAAGCATTTGATCTTAAAATCATAAGGGCAATTATTAAAATACCAGGCGTATCTGTTAAAACTATTGGAAACAAACAAACAATTAGATATATAAGAATTTCTGCCTTTAATGAAAAAACTTCGGAAAAACTTTTTCAGGAACTAAGTGTACCACAAAATAATGATTATTCTTTGATTAAAGGCTACATACTTGATCTCAGACGAAACCCGGGGGGCCTATTAAGACAAGCAATAGAGGTGGCTAATATGTTTCTTGAGAAAGGTGAGATCGTATCGACAAAGAGACCAAGATTTCAGAATACGACACGATCTTTTAATGCCAAACCTGGAGATATTATCCATGGAATGCCTCTAATTATCCTTGTGAACGGCGGATCTGCTTCTGCTTCAGAGATTGTCGCTGGCGCACTTCAAGATAACCATAGAGCCATTTTAATAGGCACTAAAACTTTTGGAAAGGGTTCGGTTCAAACACTTTATCCTATAGGGAAAAATAATTTTTTCTTCCAGGACTCAGACAATCTAGGAGCTGTAAAATTAACCACAGCTGAGTATTTCACCCCCTCAGGAAAATCCATTCAGGCGGAAGGGATTATCCCAGATATAGTCATTGAACAAAAAATAAATAAAGATGTTAACCCAGAGAATTATGTTGTTGGAGAGACACACCTAAAAAAATATATTAAAAATCCTAAAAAAGAAGAAAAAATGTCTGGATCTTCATCTTACATACCTGAAAACAAAACAGAAGACACGCAACTTAATCTTGCTATAAACTTACTTAATCAACTCTCAATATCTAAAGATAAATCATAAAAATTTGTGAAGGCTACAAAAGTTGGAAAAGAAAATTATAAAACTTAGGGATTGTGTCGGAATTATTTTAGCCAGAAAAGATGGTAAAGTATGGACAGGTAAAAGAAAGTTAGGCGTAGGTGTAAGATTCGGAGAGAAAAATCTTTGGCAAATGCCTCAAGGGGGTATTGATGAAGGAGAAACCCCTGAAAAAGCGGCCTTTAGGGAATTGAAAGAAGAGACTGGAAGCGATTCAGCTATTATAATTTTGGAGATAAAAGAATGGCTAGAATATTACTTGCCTAAAGGACTAATAGGGAAAGCTCTGGATGGACAATACGAAGGACAGAGACAAAAATGGTTTTTAATGTTTTTTACTGGTGATGATAGAGAATTTAATCTTAATACTCATAAACCAGAATTTGAAGAATGGGCGTGGCGCGATCTTGAATCAATGCCTGAATTGGTAGTTGATTTTAAAAAGGGCGTTTATCAAGAAATTGTCAAGAAACTTTCACCTGTGAAGGAAAAATTAAATAGTTAATCTTTATTCACTAAAAGTATTTCTTTTTTTGTATTTAGATCTTCTTTTTCCTTATCAGATTCTGCTTTTTCTAAATCCTTGTTCACTTCATCCAATAGTTGACTGTGTTCATCAGAAGAAGATTCCGTTAAATTAAAGGATCTTTCGGCTAAAAGAGTGATACCCTCTGAGGAAACATCCGCAAAACCACCATCCACAAGATATTTCTTAATCTTACTGTTTATAGTAACTTCTACTACCCCAACCCTTAATGAGGTCATAAAGGGGGCATGATTAGGAAGTATTCCAGCATCACCTTCTTTACCCGGTAAGATAATCATATCCACCTCACCAGAGAAGATTAACGATTCCGGAGAAACAAAATCTAAATTGATCTTTGAAACCATAATGGTTATTCGTCCTCAGCAATTTTTTTAGCTTTAGCGATAGCATCATCTATGTTTCCAATCATATAAAATGCCGCTTCTGGTAGATCATCATATTCCCCTTCACACAGACCTTTGAAGACCTTAATAGTGTCTTCAAGATCAACTAACAAACCTGGTGCTCCAGTAAATACTTCAGCTACATGGAAAGGTTGAGAAAAAAATCTTTCAATTTTTCTTGCTCTTGTAACTATTAACTTGTCATCTTCGCTCAACTCATCCATTCCAAGAATAGCAATAATATCTTGAAGAGATTTATATTTTTGAAGGATTGCTTGAACAGCTCTCGCAACATTATAATGTTCTTCACCGACAATATCTGCTTCCATAATCGTACTTGTTGAATCAAGCGGATCAACAGCAGGATAAATACCTTTTTCCGAAATTGCCCTTGATAAGGTTGTAGTGGCATCCAAATGGGAAAAGGATGTTGCAGGGGCGGGATCAGTCAGATCATCAGCAGGAACATAAATTGCCTGAACGGATGTAATGGAACCTTTATTCGTGGATGTGATCCTTTCTTGAAGATTACCCATATCTATTGCAAGAGTAGGTTGGTATCCAACTGCTGATGGAATCCGACCTAAAAGGGCGGAAACCTCGGAACCCGCTTGAGTGAAACGGAAAATATTGTCAACGAAGAATAAAACGTCTTGACCTTGATCACGAAAATGTTCGGCAACCGTAAGTCCTGATAAACCAACTCTGGCTCTTGCTCCTGGAGGTTCATTCATCTGTCCATATACCAATGAACATTTCGAACC
>JAYYUG010000014.1:0-4526 GCA_036344135.1 Pseudomonadota bacterium
CTTATTGAGCTTTATAAAGAGATAGAGTTTCATAACCAGAAATATCACCTAGATAACGACCCTCAGATTTCGGATATAGATTTTGACGAGTTATTCAGACGCGCTATTCAGATTGAGAAAGAATTCCCTGAATTAAAGAAAAAAAATTCACCAACAGATCAAGTTGGTGCAAAGCCACTAGAAAAATTCAACAAGGTAGAACATTCTATACCTATGTTGTCTATTCAAAACGCAAAAGATCTAAATGAAGTTCAAAGTTGGATTGATAGCCTTAGTAATTTTTTAATGCTTGATCAAGATCAGCATATTGAGTTTGTTGCCGAACCCAAAATTGATGGCTTATCTGCAACGATAATATACGAAGAAGGTAGAATGATTCTTGGGGCGACAAGAGGGGATGGCTCTTATGGTGAAGACGTTACTGAGAACCTGAAAACGATTGTAGATATACCAAAAAAAATTGATGAAAAGAAGGCCCCTAAGATTCTTGAAGTCAGGGGAGAAGTTTATATTTCTCATGAAGATTTTTATGAATTGAATAAATTACAACAAGAGAGTGGAAAAGATTTATTTAAAAATCCTAGGAATGCTGCAGCAGGATCTTTAAAACAACTTGATCCAAGGGAAACATCTAAAAGGCCGCTGCGTTTTTTTGCGTATAGTTGGGGTAGAGTATCTCCATTATTATTTGAAAAACATAGCGATATAATAAACAATTTCAATGACTTAGGATTACCAGTTAATCCTTTATCAACAGTTCATGATTCTCTAAAATCGTTGGAAAAATATTACAATGAAATGCTTAGCAAAAGAATAGACATTGGTTATGACATTGACGGAATTGTCTACAAACTAAATAGGCTTGACTGGAGAGAAAGGCTCCAGTCAACTGACCATCACCCACGTTGGGCAATTGCTCATAAGTTTCCTGCTGAAAGAGCAACTTCAGAAATCATTGATGTTCACATTCAGGTAGGAAGAACAGGAGTACTAACTCCTGTCGCAAGATTGAAACCGATTACGATTGGAGGAGCAGTGGTTTCAAATGCCAGTTTGCATAATTATGAGGATATACAAAAAAAGGATATCCGAATTGGTGACAAGGTTTGGGTTCAAAGGGCAGGTGATGTCATTCCCCAGGTGATTGAGGTCATTAAATCAAAAAGAAAGGACAGCTTAAAAGAAATCAAGATTCCTAACAAATGTCCTGTTTGTGGGGCCCCCGCAGAAAAAGAGCTATTGTTAGATAAAGACGGAAAAAAAATGTCCTATGAAAAATATATTCGTTGTACTGGTGGTTTTACTTGTTCATCCCAAGCAAAGGAAAGACTAAAGCATTTTGTTTCAAAAGAGGCTTTCGATATAGACGGCCTTGGTGACAAGCAGATTAATGATTATTTTGATATGGGTCTGATTAAAGATCCTATTGATATCTTTTCTCTTGAGAAAAAATATAAAAATAACCCCCCGAATATATGGGTCTATACTTCAGGATCGAAATCAAAGATCAATACGATAAAGGATAGTGCAGTAAAACTGTTCAAGGCAATTGAAGATAAGAAAGAAATAAAGCTGGACAGATTTCTCTATGCTTTAGGGATACGGCATTTGGGATCGTCAACAGCTTCTCTTCTAGCTAGCCATTTTGTCTCTCTCAAAAAGATGGTTTCAGTGTTTTCCGATATCTCTCTTTCCGAGGAACTGAATGAAGTGAAATCCCTAGATGGAATTGGCGGTAAAGCGTTAGAATCGTTACAAACTTTTTTTGATAGAGCTGAGACAAGTAATCTTGTAAAGAATTTGTTGGCATCAGGTGTAACGGTTAGAGACTACGAGAAGATTGAGACTGATAGTAAGATATCAGGAAAGAGAATAGTCATTACAGGAACGTTAAGTGGAATGAGTAGGGCGGAGGCGAAGGTCAGGATAGAATCGCTTGGAGCAAAAGTCGTATCGAGTATTTCTAAAAAAACTGATTTTATTATAATAGGTGGAAAGCCTACAATTTCAAAGGTAGAACAAGCTAATAATCTCGGCATAAATGTTTTTGATGAGAATAAATGGGAAGAATTTCTTTCTACAACGGAAGAGTAGAATTCCTAAGCCATTCCTTTTCCTGTTTGTTCATAAATGGCGATAATTTTTTATAAACTTTTTTATGATACGAATTTAACCAAGATGTTTCTTGGTTATTCAAAAGTTGTTTATTTATGAGGTTTTTGTCTAAAGGTGCAAGTGTTAAGGTTTCAAAACAAAGATCTACATCTTTTTTTCTGCTATTCTTTACGACAACTAGGTTCTCAATTCGTATTCCATAAGATCCTTCTTTATAATACCCAGGCTCATTAGATATGATCATTCCCTTTTCAAGGGGAACAGTTGATCGTGGAGATATACTTTGGGGACCCTCATGGACACCAAGATAGCTTCCTACTCCATGTCCTGTACCATGATCGAAATTCAAACCCTCTTTCTTTAAAAACTTTCTAGCTAAGGTATCAAGTTTAATTCCAGTTTCACCATATTTGAAATGATTAGTTGCAACCGCAATATGCCCCTTAAGAACAAGGGTAAAATTATTAATCTTCTCTTCACTTATATCTGAAATATTTTTATTTATTCCTAAGGTCCTTGTTACATCAGTTGTCCCATATTTGTATTGTCCTCCAGAGTCCAAAAGAAAAAGATCCCCAGGTTTTAGAACTTTGTTAGTTTTTTGGTTTGATTTGTAATGGATAATTGCCCCATTACTTCCGGTCCCAGAAATTGTATTAAACGATAATGATTTTAGGTCTTTATTTCTTTTTCTAAATTCTAATAGTTTTTTTTGTGCTGTTAGTTCATCTATTTTCATTTTTTTAGTATTTTTCTCTAGCCAAAATAAGAATTTGGTTAAAGCAACTCCGTCGTTCAAATGAGCTTCAAACATTCCTTTTATTTCAACGTTATTTTTGCAAGCTTTCATAAGTGTTGTAGGGTCTTTTTCCTCTTTATATGAAAATGAAAGTCCTCTTATAAGTTTCGAATGATATCGAGATGTATGATCAGGATCATACTGAGTTTTCTTAAACTTCATCTTCTTTAAATACTCTTCAATTTCTATAATTTTATATACTTCGACATCACCCCCGATCCAATAATTTATTTTTTTGTCTATGGTTTTATTATCTGTAAATAACGCAATTTTATTGTTCTTATCTATTATTAGATGACTACGAAGGACAGGAGTGTATTCTAGATCCTGCCCTCTTATATTCAGTATCCAACATACATTTTCAGGTTGCGAAACAAGAAGAGAATCTACACCTTTTTTTGCTATCGATTTAAGAATTTTTCTCTTTTTCGTAGAGGATTCTATTCCTGAATATTTAAGCTCATGCATAAAAATAGGGTTTTTATAGTTTTTTTGTCTTTTCCATATTAAATCCAGTAGATTTTTAGTTTCAATAAATTCTATATTTGATAGTTTGCATACCTTCTCTATTCTCTGATAATTTGATTGTGACACTGTTTTTGGATCAAATCCTATCCTTCTATTTTTAAATGGGTTTTTCTTAATCCATTTTACAAAACCAGGATCAATAAGATGTTCATATTCAAAAATGTTTGGGTTGGTTTCTTTCCTGACTTGTGTTGTATATCTACCATCTACAAAAATAATTGCTTTTTTTAAAGATATAAAACTAAGGCCTGCCGAGCCACTAAAACCAGTAAGCCAAAACAGTCTTTCTTCATATTTTGGTAGATATTCGCTTAATAACTCATCTTCGTGCGGTAACAAATAACCATCAATGTTGTTTGCTTTAAACAACATTCTCAATTTACCTATATTATTTTTACTATTAGCCAAAATTATTCTCAGTTATTCTTCTTAATTATAGCTCTTCTACGAAATTTTCCATAACTTTTCTTGTGCCTCCTTTACCGAAATTTATAGTTAATTTCTTACCATCAACACTTAACACTTCTCCTTCCCCAAACTTCTTATGAATGACTTTTGAGCCCCTATGAAAAGATGAATTGTTTGAATTTTCAATAAATTTAGTGTTTTTGTGTTCTAATGATTGAGTCTCGGTAAAATTCTTTCCTCTTTCCCATCCTGGGGTCTCGTACTCAGACTGGTCAAAGTCGCTGAAATCATTTTTCTTAAATAATTCTTTCTCGCTCGAAAAGTGAGACATATTTAATTCTATATTATTTTCTGGTAACTCATTCACAAATCTGGATGGTATAGATGAAATCCATTGGTTGTGCATTCTTCTGTTTGCTGAAAAAAATATAGAAGATTTTTTCTTTGCGCGTGTAATTCCTACGTAAGCAAGACGCCTTTCTTCCTCAAGGGAATCCTGACCACCTTCGTCTATAGCCCTTTGATTAGGAAATACTCCTTCCTCCCATCCAGGAAGAAAAACATAATCAAACTCTAATCCTTTAGCTGCATGAAGGGTCATTATACTTACTTTTTGACCATCCTGATCCCTGTCAATTTCCATTACTAGTGAAATATGCTCAAGATAGGCCTGTAT
>JAYYUG010000015.1:0-12394 GCA_036344135.1 Pseudomonadota bacterium
TCATCTTTTTCTATTCCATGGCGATTAAATACTTTAACATCTACCACAGTTCCGCTCGTTCCAGGGGGCAGTCTCAGAGATGAGTCTCTAACATCTGAAGCTTTTTCTCCAAAAATTGCTCTTAAAAGTTTTTCTTCTGGTGTTATTGGGCTTTCACCTTTTGGTGTAACTTTTCCTACCAAAATTTCGCCAGGCTTAACTTCAGCGCCAATGTAAACTATACCTGACTCATCTAAATTTCTTAAGGCTTCTTCGCCTACATTTGGTATGTCTCGAGTAATCTCTTCAGATCCCAGTTTTGTGTCTCTTGACATCACTTCAAACTCTTCAATATGAATAGAGGTAAATACATCATCTTTTACTAACCTTTCGGATAATAAAATTGAATCTTCAAAATTGTATCCATTCCAAGGCATGAAAGCGACTAAGACATTTTTTCCAAGCGCTAACTCACCTCTATCTGTCGAAGGTCCGTCAGCAATAATGTCTCCTTTCTTAACATCATCTCCAACCCTGACTAAGGGTCTTTGATTTATACAAGTTGATTGGTTTGATCTTTGAAACTTCTGTAGATTAAATATATCGACCCCTAGATCTCCTTTTTCTAAATCTCCTTTAGATCGAATTACAATTCTCTGAGAATCAACCTGATCAACTACTCCATCATTTGTTGCTATTAAGGCAGAACCAGAGTCTCTTGCAACTAAGGATTCCATTCCTGTGCCTACCAAAGGTGCCTCGTTAGATAGAAGAGGCACAGCTTGTCTCATCATATTTGAACCCATTAAAGCTCTATTAGCATCATCGTTTTCTAAGAATGGTATCAAAGAGGCGGCCACTGAGACAGTCTGTTTTGGACTTACATCCATAAATTCTACCTGCTCAGGAGTTACAAGATCAAAACCACCATCATGTCTACAATTAATTAAATCGCTTAAAAATTTACCTTTATTATCAACTATTTCGTCAGCTTGAGCAATTCGATATCTACCCTCTTCGATAGCTGAAAGATACACAATTTCATTAGTCTTTGTCCCTTTGTTAATTTTTAGATACGGACTTTCAATAAATCCGTATTTATTAATTCTAGCATAAGTTGCTAAAGAGTTTATTAAACCAATATTCGGGCCTTCCGGGGTCTCTATCGGGCAGATCCTTCCATAATGTGTTGGATGAACATCTCTAACTTCAAAACCAGCTCTTTCTCTTGTAAGCCCTCCTGGCCCCAATGCAGAAACCCTTCTTTTATGAGTGATCTCAGAAAGAGGGTTTGTTTGGTCCATAAATTGAGATAATTGCGAGGAACCAAAGAATTCTCTGATAGATGCGGCTATAGGTTTAGCGTTTATAATGTCTTGGGGCATCACAGCATCAATATCAATAGAGCTCATCCTCTCTTTTATTGATCTTTCCATGCGAAGAAGACCTATTCGAAATTGATTTTCCATGAGTTCGCCAACAGATCGTACGCGCCTATTTCCTAAATTATCTATATCATCTATCTCTCCCTTTCCATCCCTTATGTTTACTAAGGTCTTTAAGACAGAGGATATATCTTCTTTAGTAAGAATTCTTACTGTATCAGAAATATCTAAATCTAATCTCATATTAAGCTTAACTCTACCTACGTCAGAAAGATCATACCTATCATTTTCAAAGAATAGGGTTCTAAATAATACACCAGCACTTTCTTCCGTAGGTGGTTCACCGGGGCGTAAGATTCTGTAAATCTCAAAAAGTGCTGAATTTTGATCATATGATTTATCAATTGCTAGTGTATTCCTGACAAAGGCACTTGAATTAACTCCATCAATTAGTAAGACCGGTATAATGTTTATTTTTTCATTTGTAAAAGTCTCTAATAATTCTTCAGTAATTTCTTGACCTGCCTCAGCAAAAATTTCGCCCGTTTTGTTATTCACCAAATCTTTGGCAATATATTTTCCTATCAACTCTTCGTTTTCAATCTTTAAGTCTTTGATATTTTCATATTGATTTAGAAGTCTAGGCGTAATTTTTTTTCCAGATTCAATTATAATTTTTCCAGTTTTTGCATCTTTTATATCAAAGATCGCTTTAAGACCTTTAAGATTCTCTGGGATAAATGGTTTCCTCCAATTATCTTTAACTCTCGTATATTTCTCAACCTTATAAAAAATTGATAATATTTCTTCAGAACTATAGCCTAAACTATACAAAATGGTTGTTGCGGGTATTTTTTTCTTACGATCTATTCTTGCATTAACGATATCTTTAGCATCAAATTCAAAATCTAGCCAAGAACCTCTGTAAGGTATTATACGTGCTGCATATAATATTTTTCCTGAAGAATGTGTTTTACCCTTATCATGATCAAAAAATACTCCCGGACTTCTATGCATTTGAGAAACAACCACTCTTTCAGTGCCATTTATAATAAAAGTCCCATTATTAGTCATAAGAGGTAAATCACCCATATAGACATCTTGCTCTTTAACATCCTTAACAGTCTTTACTAATGTATCTTCATCAAGATCAAAAACTATTAAGCGTAACGTAACCTTCAAAGGCGCAGCATATGTAAGACCTCTTTGAATACATTCTAATGTATCAAATTTAGGTTCATCAAAAGAATAAGAAATATATTCAATTGTTGAGGTTTCAGAAAAGTCATGAATTGGAAAGACTCCACTAAAAACATTTTGAAGACCCTTGTCCAGCCTTTCGTCGTCTTTCTCATTTTGCTGTAAAAATAAAGAGTAAGAAGATCTTTGTACCTCAATAAGATTAGGCATTTCAGCTACTTCTTCTATCCTTTGAAATGATTTCCTTAGTCTTTTTCTTACATTAAAATTATCAGCCATATATTTTACCTATGCAATTAAGATTAGTTATTATTTTAGTTCTACTTTTGCTCCAGCAGCTTCAAGTTTTTCTTTGATTTCATTTGCATCATCTTTAGAAACACCTTCCTTGATATCTTTTGGGGCGCCCTCGACAAGTTCTTTAGCTTCTTTTAGCCCTAAGCCAGTAGCTGTTCTTACTTCTTTAATAACATTAATTTTCTTATCCCCTATTTCTGTGAGCACTATAGTGAAAGAATCTTTTTCTTCTTCTTCACCTACATCACCTTCTGCTGAAGGTGCTGCAGCCACAGCTATTGGTGCTGCGGCAGAGACTCCCCACTTTTCTTCGAGAATCTTTGATAATTCCGAAGCCTCAAGAACAGTTAACTTTGATAACTCTTCGGCAATTTTTTCTAAATCAGCCATTATTTTCTCCTAAAAAAATTATAAAAAATAAAATTATGCTGCTTCATCCTCTTTGCTTTTCGCATAAATGACCTGATTTAATTTACCTCCAGGTCGATTTATAATTCCTGCTAAGCTTGTTGCTGATGCACATAGCATACTTAATAAAGTCGATCTAAGTACATCAAGCGAAGGTAAAGAAGCAAGTTTGTTAATAGTTTCCTTATCAATAATCTCCCCTTCCATAAAACCACCAACTATTGAAAAATTTTCGTGGTCCTTTGAAAAACTAGAGAGAATCTTTGGTTGAGATGATAATTCTTTAGAAAATACTATGGCAATTGGTCCACTTAATTGATCTGAAAGAACTTCAGCTTGAGTGTCAGAAATTGCTATCTTTGACAGGCTATTTTTTGTAACCCGTAAAGTAGAGTCTACTTCTCTAAGTTGACTCCTAAGACTAGTTATTTCTCCAACAGTAAGACCATTGTTATGAGTTAATATTAAAAGATTAGATTCAGAAAATTTTTTATTTAATGATGAAACTACTCTTTCTTTACTTTCTCTATCCATATTTTCCTCCAAAGGCATCCTCTAAATTTAGGATTCTCTTAACAAGCGATCTATAAAAAAATCTATAGACCTAGGCTGCCCTTAAATTATGCAATGAATAAATTAAAACTTATTCACTGTTTTAAATGTCTCATATGGGAGTAAAAATTACTTTAAGTCGAAACACCCATAATCTAGGACAGTTGTATGCCAATCTCTGACATACTTGATACAGAAATTAATAAAAAACTCCTGTATCAATATTTAACCCAACCCCCATAGAGGAGCTGAGTGAAACCTTTTTTAAAAAACTACCTTTAGCTGTATTTGGCTTTTCCTTCTTAACAGCATTTACAAATTCTAAAATATTCTGATGAAGAGCATCTTTAGAAAAGCTCATTTTTCCAATTCCAGCATGTACGATGCCAGACTTTTCAGCTCTAAATTCTACAGATCCTGATTTTGCTAATTCAACTGCACTTTTAATATCATTAGTCACAGTCCCAAGCTTTGGATTAGGCATCAAACCCTTTGGTCCAAGTACCTGGCCTAATTTTCCGACGCTAGGCATCATCTCAGGTGTTGAAATACATCTATCAAAATCGATTTTTCCTGAAGAAATCTCTTCAATTAATTCTTCTGAGCCAACAACATCTGCTCCAGCTGACTTTGCTTCATCAATTTTTTCACCTGTAGCAAAAACCGCTACCCTTATATCTTTGCCAATCCCGTTTGGTAGGTTTATCATACCTCTAACAGATTGATCTGATTGTGCGGGATCAATATTTAAATTCAGAGAAATATCAATGGTTTCGTCAAATTTTGAGTTTGAGCTCTCCTGAATAATTGCCAAAGCATCATCAAGATTATACATCTTGTTTTCTTCTACCTTACCAATATTATCATTATATCTTTTGCTTCTTTTACTCATATTATTCTTTTACCTCTAATCCGATAGATCTTGCCGATCCTTTGACTATTTGGACAGCAGCATCAAGATCAAATGCATTCAAATCCTGCATTTTAGCTTCAGCTATTTCTTTACATTGGGCAGAGGTGACAGACCCACATACTTCCACACCTGTATTGCCTGATCCTTTTTCTATATTTGCGGCTTTTTTTAATAAATAACTTGTTGGAGCAGTCTTTATAATGAAATCAAATGATTTATCAACATAAATAGTAATTATTGTTGGGCGTGGGGCTCCCTGCTCTTCGTTTTGTGTTTGAGCATTAAAAGACTTACAAAAATCCATAATGTTTAAACCTCTTTGGCCCAACGCAGGACCAATAGGAGGTGAAGGACTAGCCTGTCCAGCTGGAACTTGCAATTTTAAATAACCCTCTATTTCTTTAGCCATAGTAAATGATACCTGATTATAACTTTTCGACTTGTGAATATTGCAATTCTACTGGTGTAGGTCTTCCAAAAATCGAGACCGCAACTTTGAGTTTTGTTTTTTCTTCGTCAATTTCTTCAACTGATCCATTAAATGATGCGAATGGACCGTCCGAAACTCTTACTTGTTCGCCTATTTCAAAAGTAACGGAAGGCCTCGGACTCTCCGATCCTTCTTGAATTCTATTAATAATTCTATCTATTTCCTCCTGAGAAACTGGATGAGGTTTAGTGCCATGATCAGACCCTAAGAAACCTGTCACCTTCGGAGTATTCTTAACTAAATGAAAAGTTTCGTCAGTCAAATTCATATACACCAAAACATACCCAGGGAAAAATCGTTTCTCTGAATTAATTTTTCTTCCTCTTCTTATTTCAATTACCTCTTCAGTTGGAACTACTATTTCTTCAAATGAAGATTCTAGATCGGCAGCCGCAGCTCTTTCTTTAATTGATTCGGCAACTTTTTTCTCAAAATTCGAATAAGCATGAACTATATACCAATTTTTTGACATTCTTAATTCCCTAAACCGAGTATTAATTTAATTCCAAAACTCATAATTTGATCGCCAAGAAAGAAAAAAATTGCAGCAATTAAACAAAAGATAAAAACAATTAAGGTAGTTGTAAGAGTTTCGCCTCTTGAAGGCCAAGTTACTTTTGAGACTTCGTTTCTAACTTCTTGAATAAACTGTATAGGTCCTGTTTTAGACATTAACTTTTTTATCCTTAAATATAATACAAAGAACACCTTGGCAGGAGTGGAGGGAGTCGAACCCCCAACCCCCGGTTTTGGAGACCGGTGCTCTAGCCAATTGAGCTACACTCCTCCAAATTATTCAATTATTTTTGAAATTACCCCCGATCCAACAGTTCTTCCGCCTTCACGGATAGCAAATCTAAGATTCTCTTCCATAGCAATAGGTACAATTAATTCGACATCCATCTCCACATTGTCTCCAGGCATTACCATTTCAGTTCCCTTATCTAAAGAAACAACACCAGTAACATCTGTAGTTCTGAAATAAAATTGTGGCCGATAGCTTGTAAAGAAAGGCGTATGCCTTCCACCTTCTTCTTTAGTTAGAATATAAGCCGAGGCTTTGAATTTTGTATGAGGGGTAATAGATTTAGGGGCACATAGGACCTGTCCTCTTTCAACCTGATCTCTGTCAATACCTCTTAAAAGAACACCAACATTATCACCAGCTTCACCCTGATCTAAAAGTTTTCTAAACATCTCAACACCAGTACAAGTAGTTGACTGAGTATCCTTAACTCCAACAATTTCTATTGTATCATTAACATTAACAATGCCACGCTCAACCCTTCCAGTAACAACAGTTCCTCTTCCAGAAATAGAAAAAACATCCTCAATAGGCATCAAGAATGGTTGATCTTTTGGTCTATCCGGCTGAGGCACATATTCATCTACTGATTTCATTAATTCTAAAATAGAATTCTTACCTGTTTCTTCATCTTTTCCTTCTAAAGCTGCTAAGGCTGAACCTTTTACTATTGGTATATCATCTCCGGGAAATTCATATTCAGTTAGTAATTCTCTAACTTCCATTTCGACAAGATCAAGAAGCTCCTCATCATCGACCTGGTCAACTTTATTTAGGAATACAGTCAAAGCAGGTACGCCGACTTGCCTCGCCAACAAAATATGTTCTCTAGTTTGTGGCATGGGGCCGTCTGCAGCCGATACAACTAAGATTCCACCATCCATTTGTGCGGCACCTGTAATCATATTTTTTACATAGTCTGCGTGCCCTGGACAGTCCACGTGAGCATAATGTCTGTTTTCTGTTTCATATTCTACATGAGACGTTGCGATTGTTATTCCTCTTTCTTTTTCCTCAGGGGCATTATCAATCTGATCAAATGAGGAAAACTCAGCCTTGCCATCTTCTGATAAAACTTTTGTAATTGCTGCAGTAAGTGTTGTTTTTCCATGATCAACATGGCCAATTGTTCCTATATTGCAGTGAGGTTTGGTACGTTCAAACTTTTCTTTCGACATAATATTTTCTCCCGAAATTAAACCGTTATTCACGGTAATAAACTTACTTTAGATTTTACTTGGAGCGGGTGAAGGGAATCGAACCCTCATCTTCAGCTTGGAAGGCTGTTGCTCTACCATTGAGCTACACCCGCTAATCCTTCCACCCAGCAGCTCTACAACTGGTGGAGGGGGTTGGATTTGAACCAACGTAGGCATAGCCAACGGGTTTACAGCCCGTCCCCTTTAACCACTCGGGCACCCCTCCAAAATTGTCGGAGAGCTTACCATTGCTTTAAAACCAAAGCAAAACAGGTTATTGTGCCTTCCGAAAGGAAAGTCAATACCCTAAAGCAAATTATTAGGCTAGAGGATATACTAAATTTCAAAAAAATCTATAAAATATTGATTTTATGAACTTTTTTAAATAATAACATATTCAATTAAGATTTCTCAATTTTACTTTATGAAGCAACAAAAACACCATAACAGAAAAAAAAATACACCTTATTATTTATGGGGTATTCACAGTGTAATTGCTGCAATCAATAACAAAAATAGAATTTTAATGAAAATACACGTCTCAAAAAACAATTTACCTATATTAACAAAATTAGAAGGTTTTGATAGTTTGAATATTGAGATTAAAGAAAACTCTGATATCGACAAATTATTTCCTGATAGAAAGATCCATCAGGGTCTCGTTTTAGAAACAAAACCACTTGTTAAAGTTAATTACAAGGAATCTGTTAAAAATCAAAATATTATAGTAGTTTTAGATCAAGTTAAAGATCCACAAAATATTGGATCAATAATGAGAACTACTAAATTTTTTGGTGGGTCTGTTGTCGTTACCACTAAAAA
Source organism: Pseudomonadota bacterium (assembly GCA_036344135.1). Taxonomy (GTDB): domain Bacteria; phylum Pseudomonadota; class Alphaproteobacteria; order MED-G09; family MED-G09. The sequence continues at coordinate 8,051 of JAYYUG010000015.1, forward strand.
AAATAGCCCTGGAGAAAGCGGGGCACTTGCAAAGGCTGCGTCGGGAACGCTTGAAAGCATAAAGCTAGTAGAGGTATCTAACTTATCTAATACATTAAAAGATTTATCAAAAAAAGAATATATAATCATAGGGTTAGATGAAAATAGTGATTTATCACTTAAAGACCTAAATTTTAGTAAAAACCAAAACAAGGTTCTTGTTTTAGGCTCTGAAGGGAAAGGTTTGAGAAGGTTAACAAAAATAAAATGTGATTATTTAGCTAAAATAGAAAATTCTAGTATGTCTTTTTCTACTTTAAATGTTAGCGTCAGCACTGCTATCGCACTTTATCAATTGAATAACTAAACTTTTTAATTAAGATTATAATTATGGAACATATAACCTTACCCAATTTATTCTTTGAAAGATCGTTAGAAATGGACGAAAAACCATTTCTATGGAAAAAACATAATGGGCAATGGTTATCTTCATCATGGAAAGAAACTGAAGAAAGAGTGAAACAAGTTGCTGCTGGACTCAAGTCCTATGGGATTGGTCCGGGTGATAAGGTGGTTATAGTTTCGGAGAATCGACCAGAGTGGGTAATATCGAATATCGCAATAATAACATTAGGAGCTATAACAGTCCCCGCATTTATTACAAATACCGAGGAAGATCATAGATACATAATCGAACATTCTGAAGCCAAGGCCGTACTAGTCTCTAATAATGTATTGGCAAATCGAATTGCTTTGGCTATTAACAAAAATGAAAATTGTAAGCTTTTAATTACAATTGATGATTATCAGGGTTTTACTCCCGGACATCTTAAAATTACAAGTTATGATGAACTCCTAGATATTGGGAAAAATGATATTAAAAGTTCCTTGTATAATCTTAATACAATAGAAAAAGATGATGTTAGCTGTATCATTTACACATCTGGAACTGGCGGAAGACCAAAAGGGGTAATGTTAACCCACAAATCTATATATTCTAACTTATTGGGAGCTGATGAACTAGTAAGACAAGTTGGTCAAATGGATCATGTATATTTATCTTTAGTGCCGCTGGCTCACGCATATGAATATATGGCTATTTTTCTTCAAATATATATAAGGGCCCAAATATATTTTTCTGAAGGCCCTGAGAAGTTCGCTTCTAATCTTTTAGAAGTCTCCCCTACTCTTTCAACAGCTGTTCCTCGGCTCTTTGAGGTTCTCTATGATAGGATAAAACTTCAAATAAGACTTCAAAGTAAAATCCTGCAATTTGCTTTTTTTAGAACATTGAAATTGGGAAGGAAGAATCTAACGGAAAAATTAAACTTCCTTGAGAAAATAGAACACCATACATATTGCTCACTAATTAGAAAGAGAATATCTAAAAGATTCGGCGGAAAACTTGTGGCATTTATTTCCGGTGGAGCCGCGTTAAACCCTGAAATAGGATATTTTTTTTTCTCATTGGGTGTAAGAATTATTCAAGGTTACGGGCAAACTGAATCTAGTCCCCTAATAAGCGCTAACCCACCAAATAAACCAAAAATAGAAACTGTTGGTCCAGCTATAAAAGGAGTAGAAGTCAAACTATCTGATGAAAACGAACTTCTAGTAAAAGGTGATTGCGTAATGAAAGGATACTGGAAACAAGAAAAAGAAACTGCAGAAACAATTAAAGATGGATGGCTTTACACCGGTGATCTAGCAAAAATAGATAATGAAGGATACATAACTTTAATAGATAGAAAAAAAGAAATAATAGTTAATTCTGGAGGAGATAATATTGCTCCCGTTCGGCCAGAAGCAGCTCTTACTGTTCAGAGTAGCATCCAACAAGCAATGGTTTCGGGTGATAGAAGACCTTATCTTGTAGCGGTTATTGTTCCTGACCCAGAATTAAGTAGTAAATTAAATGAAGACGAACTTGAAAAAAATATTGCTGAAGCCGTCAATGAGGCCAACAAAGGTCTTTCTCAAATTGAAAGAATAAGAAAATATATTGTTGTAAGTGAGCCATTTTCAACCGATAATGGATTGTTTACAGCAACAATGAAAATAAGGAGACATAAAGTTATAGAATCTTATGGTGAAACTCTTGATGCCCTATATAAGAGCAGCTAATAATGCAAATTTTCTAAACTAGTTTATAAGCAAATGTCAGAGAAAAATAAAGATGACAATTTAATGGAATGCCCAATGTCTCTAGACGAAGTTGATCTCTTTGCTCCCGGAGCACAAAAATACTGGTATGAGTCTTATAAATTTCTTCACGCTGAATCACCAGTCCATAAAATACCGGGCGAAGGAACAACAAAAGACACTGATGGTTTTATCTTATCTAAATATGAAGATATAGCCTTAGTAGTTAAAGATATAATTCGCTTTCCTCCACCAGTGGTAAAAGAATTAGATGAAGAGGCAATTAGTGGAGTAGCGGGTTTTCAAAGTGAAAATGAGGAAATGGTCAGTCGTCATGATCCGTCTTTTCTGAATGCCATGCAAACCTCTATTCTAAATCTAAGGCCTAATGAAGAGCTCTGGAAAGCTCATAAAAGACAATTAACAGATCCATGGGTTGGTCCAGGTGCTCCTAGACATACTAAAATGATTACTGATGCAACAAATAAACTAATTGATAATTGGATTGATTCTGGAAAAGTAGAATTCGTATCTGAATTTGCTATGCCCCTACCACAGATGGTAATGGCAAACGTAATTGGTTTTCCTCTTGAGGATATACCTTTGCATAAAAAATGGGGTGACGCGATGGTTATGCCGTTTGTTTATGGGCAAGGTCACAGAAATCTTCTTACAAAGGAACAATCTGCAAAAATGAATACTCTTCTTGCAGAATTTACAGACTATGTAGTTGATAAAGTTGCAGAAAAAAAGAAAAATCCTAAAGAGGATATGATTTCTTTTTTAACAGATGTTGTCTACGAACCTTATGATAGAAAACTGACTGATCTTGAAATAGTAGGTGTTGCTTATGCAATGATTATTGGTGGATTAGAGACCACTCAATATGCTATTGCACATCAAGCTCAAATACTTGTTGAAAATAACGATCTTTACATAGAATTAAAAAACGATAGAGATAAGGTTAGTGCTTTTGTAGAAGAATCTTTACGCGTTAGATCTCCTACTCAAGGTTTGTCAACTCGTATGACTACCCAAGATGAAATTTTTCAAGGAATAAAAGTACCAAAGGGGTCTATCCTTCATTTAAGATATGGTGCTGCAAATGTTGATCCCTCAGAATTTGATTGCCCGCATCAATTAGATCTAGGAAGGAAAGGTTTAGCGAGACATCTAACCTTTTCTCAAGGCCACAGAACCTGCCCTGGCAATGGTATATCAAGACTTGAACAAAATATTACTTGGAATTGTTTGATGGATAGAATTGAGAAATTTGAATATACCCCCGAAACAAACATAGAATATCAACCAGGGATAATGCTTGGTACTCTCGAATTAAAACTTAACTTCAAAGTTAATTAATATTAAGTTTAACTTTTATTTTTAACTATCCTGTATAGATTTTTTTACCTAAACATCCCATCCAGGCAATCCTTCATCTAACTGAACCCCAAAACTGTTTAATGCCATTGAAACAAGATTGTATTGCCCTACCGTGAAAACAATATCCATCAATTGTTTTGTATTAAAATAATCAGAAAGATTCAGCCAAGTCTCATTAGAGATATAAGAATCTCCGTGCAGTTCATCAACGGCTTGCATCAATACTTTGTCTTTTGTAGATATTCCTATTGTTTGAGGCCCTGTTTTTGTTGACCTGATTTCATCATCGCTCATATCACACCTTCTGGCAATCTGAACATGCTGGCCCCATTCGTAACCCGATTGACAGAGATAACCTATTCTCAGAATCAGAAGCTCTCTGTCTCTGTCAGATAATGTCGATTTACCCAATATATGATTGGCAAAAACCATCCAGCGTCTTGCTAAATCAGGATGATGGGCAAGTGTTTTAAAAATATTAAACACCCTTCCTTGATTGACAAAAGGTTTCATCATTTCCTGTACATCCCTATTCCAATCTTCTTCTTCTAGTGGGTTAATTCTTGGTTCAGATAGTCGCATTTTCAACTCCCTAATTGATTTGCCTAAGATTGTGGTGATAATATATTTTCGTATCTAATATTTCCACATCTATTATTGAAACTTATATATAAGTCTAAGTGAACATTAGAGAGTCTATATTCTTAATGTCTAATTATGAGGTGTTGGTTATAAAAAACATATAAGAGAAAACTTCAAACTTAACTGCTTCCATGCTAAATAAATCATGTGTTTGCCGACTTAGCTCAACTGGTAGAGCACCTGATTTGTAATCAGGGG
>JAYYUG010000016.1:0-8844 GCA_036344135.1 Pseudomonadota bacterium
TTATTTTATTATAAAAAACTTGACCATATTATTATTTTCCTATAGTTTCCTTCATCATTTTAATATTTTAGTAATCATTATAGAATAGCGAGAAGAAACTGGCAGGGAAAAATAAGGATAATAAAGGTGAAAGCTACAATGAAAAGGAAGCTTTGCAATTTCACGCGGAAGGAAAACCGGGAAAGATTGAAATTTCTTCAACTAAACCCATGGAAACTCAGTCAGATCTTTCTTTGGCCTATTCGCCGGGTGTTGCGGCTCCGGTTTTAGCCATAAATGACAATCCTGAGAGTGTCTATGATTTTACATCTAAGGGAAATCTGGTAGCTGTTATTTCCAACGGATCTGCTATTTTGGGATTAGGAAATCTTGGCCCCCTAGCAGCTAAGCCAGTAATGGAGGGTAAAGCAGTATTATTTAAAAGATTTGCAGATGTTGATGCTATTGACCTAGAGATCGATAGCCAAGATGCAGATATTATTTCTAATATAGTAGAAAAAATCGCACCTTCTTTTGGAGGAATCAACCTAGAGGATATCAGTGCTCCTGATTGCTTTATAATAGAAAGCCAACTTAGAGAAAAATTAAATATTCCTGTTTTTCATGACGATCAACACGGGACAGCGATAATATCTACTGCTGGATTAATTAACGCCCTAGACCTAACAAATAAGAAAATTTCTGATATTAAAGTTGTTGTTAATGGGGCAGGTGCCGCCGGTATAGCTTGTTTAGAATTATTAAAATCAATGGGCCTTCCTCATGATAATACAATCCTATGTGACTCAACAGGGCCTATATATTCTGGGAGAGAAAAGAATATTAATCAATGGAAGGTTGCACACGCATGCAAAAAAAAGATTATGACATTGACTGATGCAATGAAGGGTGCTGATGTTTTTCTTGGTCTTTCGGTTAAAGATACTTTAACTCCCGATATGTTATCATCAATGAACGAAAAACCCATTGTCTTTGCAATGGCTAACCCTGATCCTGAGATTGATCCCAAGTTAGCTAAAGAGATTAGACCAGATTGTATCATTGCAACTGGACGTTCCGATCATCCTAATCAAGTAAATAATGTTTTAGGTTTTCCATATATTTTTAGAGGTGCTTTAGATGTCAGAGCTACGACTATTAACGATGATATGAAAATTGCATGCGCTGAAGCTCTAGCTAGACTAGCGAGAGAGGATGTTCCTGATGAAGTTGCTGCGGCATATTCAGGAATTAGGCCAAGATATGGCCCTGACTATATTATACCTGCCCCCTTTGATCCTAGGCTGATAAGAGATATACCTCCAGCTGTTGCGCAAGCAGCAATGGATTCTGGTGTTGCTCGGTTGCCAATAGTTGATGAGGATTCTTATAAAAACAGATTATCCGCAAGGCTGGATAAAACTGCTGAAGTTATGCAGCCCATTTTTCAGAAGGCGCAACGTCTTATGAAGCGGGTAGTTTTTACGGAGGGTGAAGAAGAAAAAATTATAAGAGCGGCCTTAAACTTTAGAGAGTTAGGACTAGGAATACCAATATTAGTGGGCGATAGAGAAAAGATAAACGCAATACTCACGGATATAGGCCAACAACAAAATACGGGCCTAGAAATAGTGAATGCAGAAAGCTCGGAACATTCGAATGATTATGTTAATTATCTTTATACAAGATTCCAAAGACAAGGTTATTTACGAAGAGACTGTTTAAGAATGGTAAATAATGAAAGAAACATCTTTTCAGCTTGCATGGTATCATTAGGCCATGCAGATGCTATGATAACTGGTATTACTAGGAATTATTCCTTGGCACTAGAAGACGTGAGCAAGGTAATAGATCCCATAGAGAATAAAAGAATAGTTGGAATTTCAGTTATTATTTCTAAGTCAAGAACAGTATTGGTCGCAGATACAAATGTGCATGATATGCCAAGCGCAGAAGAAATTGCAGATATAACACAAGCAGGAGCTGATTTGGCTAGACGGCTGGGCCTTGAACCACACGCAGCCTTACTTGCATATTCTTCTTTTGGATATCCTGAAGGAGAAAGATCTACATTCATGAGGGAAGCAGTGAATATTCTTGATAAACGAGAAGTTGATTTTGAGTATGATGGTGAAATGGCGGCTGATGTTGCATTAAACGCAGCAACTATGAAACTGTATCCTTTTTGTAGGCTTTCAAAACCGGCTAATGTACTAATAATGCCTGCTATTCATTCCGCATCTATTTCAACTAAACTATTACAAGAATTGGGAGACTCAACCTTGGTAGGGCCTCTTCTCGTAGGCCTATCAAAACCGGTGCAAATAGCTCCAACTACCTGCACAGTCTCAGAGTTGGTTAATTTAGCCTCTATAGCTGCTTGCGATCTTGGGAAATAACTTTTTATACAAGAGACTAAGTAGAGTTTTCCAGTTTATCCCAGAAGATCTTTGCAATATCGGGTCCTCCCAAATTCTTAATCTGTCTAACTCCCGTAGGACAAGTAACATTAATTTCGGTTAGATATTTTCCAATAACATCTATGCCAACGAAAAATAGATCCATATGCATAAGAGTACCTTTGATAGACTCACAAATTTTTTTATCACTTTTATTTAATGCGGATAATTCTGGTTGACCACCAACCCCAAGATTGGATCTGAATTCTCCTTCTGCAGGAATCCTGTTCAGGCAACCAACTGGTTCGCCTTTAATTAAAATGATTCTTTTATCACCTTTTGTCACCTCAGGAAGAAAGGGCTGAATCATAATTGGTTCTTTTTCAGTAAATAAATATTCCTTAATAACTTTAAGAATATCATCCGAATCTGCCCTGGCTCTAATAATGCCTTCACCACCTTTGCCATATAATGGCTTAATAACAATTTCCTGATAAGTTTCAAGAAAAGAATTAATCGAACCTAAGTTTCTAGTAATAATTGTCGGTGGCATTAGCTCATTAAAACATGTAACAAGCAATTTCTCCGGGGCATTTCTGACACTAACAGGATTATTAATCACCTTTGTTTTCTTGCTAAGATGCTCTAATAAATGGGTATATGTAATATAATTCATATTAAAAGGGGGCTCTTGCCTCATTAAGATAATATCCATCAACGATAAATTAACGAATTTTGGCTCTCCTAGTTCAAAGAAATTTTTTTTATTATCTTTAATAATCATAGATTCAACTTTTGCGAAAATCTCACCATCTTCATAAACCAAATCGTCAGGTAGATAATGAAATAACAAATATTCTCTTTTCTGAGCCTCTAAGCATAACGCTAACGTTGTATCACTCTCTATGTTGAGCGTGCTAATGTGATCCATTTGAACGGCTATTTTCATATTTTTTGTTTCAGATTATCTAATTTGATTATCCTATCATAAACGTCTTTCTTAGATAATCCCGTAATTTTAGAAATCTTTTTTGCTTTCTCTGATGTGGAAAAATTACCTTCCGACAAAAAAATAAGATCCTCCAAATTACCTGTATCATTAGTTGAATGCTCGGCTCCGCGTAAAATGATCACTATTTCGCCTTTAAATTTTCTTAATTCAAAATTTCTTAAAAGATCTTTTATGTTACCCTTAATTATTTCTTCGAATTTTTTCGAGATTTCCCTACATATAGATACAGGCCTATTTCCTAAAAATAAAAATATTTCTTCTAAAGTCCTTTCTAGGCGATTTGGGGCTTCGAAAAAGACCAATGTTGAATGTATATTTTTTACCTCTTAAATAATTTTGGCTCGATTCATTTCTTTTAATGGAAGAAATCATAAAAAAAAGAAACGATCAGTTGGCATACCAGATATACTTAAAGCGGCAATGGGTGCTGAGGCACCTGGACATGTTGTAACGTATATTTTTTTATCTCGCGCTTCAACAACTAATTTGTAGCCAGGATCAGAAATTAATGGGGTTCCCGCATCTGCAACCAAAGCAATTCTCTTTCCCCTTAAAATTTTTTCTATTATCCTTGGCCTTACTTTTTCTCCATTATGATCATGGTATGTTTTCAATTTGTTTTTTATTTTATAAATGTTCAAAATCTTCATTGTTACCCTGGTATCTTCACAATAAACCTCATCAACATTTGATAGTGTCTCAATTGCACGTAGCGTTATATCTTTAGAGTTTCCTATCGGTAAGGCTACAATATAAAGGCCAGGTTTTAACTCTTTGTCATTTTTCATTAAAGCACACCTGGCACAAAAGCTTGAAAGCTTCTGCTCTATGAGAAATTTTTTTCTTTATCTCTGGATCCATCTCACCAAAAGTTTCTTTATAGCCATCGGGAATAAATATCGGATCATATCCAAAACCAAAATTACCTCTTGGCGGAAAGATTAATCTTCCATCTACTCGACCCTCAAATAATTGGTGGCTACCGTCAGGCCATACTATCGCTAATGAACAAATAAAAAAGGCACGGGCCTTTTCAATTTTAAGATTCTTTAATTTTTTTTCAACTTTTTTTATTGCTTTAGAAAAATCTTTTTTAGGCCCAGCCCATCTTGCAGAAAATATTCCTGGTTGTCCCTCTAGTGCTTCAATGCAAATACCAGAATCATCTGATAAAGACGCAAGACCGGTGTGCTCATAAGTATAATGAGCTTTTATCAAGGCGTTTTCAGAAAAATTTTTCCCGTTTTCCTCTGGCTCATCAATATTAAAATCTAATGAGGAAAATAGGGTTATATTTAATGGTTTAAAGAGCTCATAAAGTTCTTTTATCTTTCCAGCATTGTGACTCGATATCACTAGTTTCTGATTCCATTCAGACGGTACCATAATTTATTTGAACAACTCATTTTGAAGATTGATAATTTCTTTTATTCCTTTCTTCGCTAGAGACATTAAATCAAAGAATTTTTTTTCAGAGAAAGGGTAACTTTCAGCAGTGGCCTGTATCTCAATGATTGTTCCTTTATCGGAAATTACAAAATTAGCATCGGCTTGGGCTTGAGAATCCTCAACATAATCAAGATCTAAAACTGGAATGTCCTTATAAATTCCACAAGACACAGCACCTACACAGTTTCTAATAGGGTCTTTTTTAATTTCCTTGGTCTTCATCAGATAGTTTATGGATTGTTTTAGGGCTATCCATGCACCAGTAATAGAAGCTGTACGCGTCCCCCCGTCAGCTTGTATCACATCACAATCTATGCTTATTTGGTTTTCTCCTAATGCCTTCAAATCAACTACAGCTCGCAATGATCTTCCGATTAATCTCTGTATTTCTTGAGTCCTTCCTGATTGTTTCCCCAATGATGCTTCTCTTCTTATCCTCTCTCCTGTTGAACGAGGAAGCATTCCATATTCAGCCGTTATCCATCCTGAGCCACTGTTTCTTAACCAAGGAGGAATTTTATTTTCTATTGATGCTGTACATAAGATTTGGGTATCACCAAATTTGACCAAACAGGATCCCTCTGCATGTTTTGATACTCCAATTTCAAAATTAATTTTTCTTAATTCGTCTGCTTGTCTTCCTGAAGGCCTCATGTATAGTTCTTTCTTTTTTTATTAACGGGGTTGAAAATTAATGCCATATATCACACATAACATATGAAGTTATTATAAAATAAAATTTCAATTATCCATATTTATATTTGGGGGTAGTATTAATGATGATCGAAAAAAATAAAAGCGAGGGAAACGGCATTGAGGAAAACGATGAGTTAAATCCTGATACGACTAAAGAAGAAGGAACACCCCTACCAGAATCAGAAAATGTATCTCCTGAGGAAAAAATCAAGGAGTTAGAGGATCAGTTACTTAGATCTGTAGCAGAAATGGATAATATAAGAAAACGATCAGATAAAGAAAGAGCGGAAGCATATAAGATAGGAGCATCACTATTTATAAGAGATATGCTGCCGATTATTGATAATCTGCAAAGAGCTTTGGTTTCTTTTTCCGAAGAAGATAATTCGAATCCAGAAGCTTTTAAAGAGGGTATTAATGCCATAACACGAGAATTTTCATCTCTTTTAGAAAAAAATAATGTAGAAACAATTAACCCAGTTGGTGAGAAATTTGATCCCAACGTTCATGAAGCAGTATTCGAAGCACCTTCGGATAGTGCCAAACCAGGTATTATTATTGAGGTTATAGAGACAGGTTATATAATGGAAAAAAGACTTTTAAGACCTGCAAAGGTAGGCGTTTCAGCAAAAAAAGAAAATAGGTAAGAAAATGAGGTTATTTGTCAAATTTTCTTCTCAAAACCTTGAAAATTAAAAAAAATAACCCACATATGTTTTATCGGAATTTTATCGCCCTTATGGAGGATTGAATATGGGAAGAGTAATTGGAATAGACCTAGGAACAACAAACAGCTGTGTTTCCATAATGGAGGGGACACAACCCAAAGTTATTGAAAACTCAGAGGGATCTAGGACCACACCTTCTATGGTCTCTTTTGATGAAGAAAAGTCACGCCTTATAGGTCAGCCTGCAAAAAGACAAGCCGTAACAAACCCGCAAAGCACCTTATTTGCAATCAAAAGATTGATAGGCAGATCATTTGACGATCCTGCCACGAAAAAAGATATGGAAATGGTGCCTTATTCTATCGTAAAGGGTAAAAACAATGATGCATACGTTGAGGCTGAGGGAGAACAATATTCTCCTGCACAAATTTCAGCCTTCATTCTCCAAAAGATGAAAGAAACTGCAGAGGATTATCTGGGACAAAAGGTTGAACAAGCTGTTATTACGGTGCCTGCATATTTCAATGACGCCCAAAGACAAGCGACAAAAGATGCAGGAAAAATAGCTGGTCTTGAGGTTCTTAGAATCATAAATGAACCAACTGCTGCAGCCCTTTCTTATGGGTTAGAAAAGAAAGAGGGGAAACTAATCGCTGTATACGATCTAGGGGGCGGTACATTTGACGTTTCTATCTTAGAAATAGGAGATGGTGTTTTTGAAGTAAAATCGACAAATGGGGATACTTTCCTAGGTGGTGAAGATTTTGATCAAACTCTAGTTAATTATCTTGCTGATGAGTTCAAAAAGGACAATAGTGTCGATCTCAGAGGAGATAAACTCGCCTTACAAAGACTAAAGGAGGCCGCTGAGAAAGCTAAAATTGAATTATCCTCTGCATCACAAACAGAAGTTAACCTTCCTTTTATTACGGCTGATCAAAGTGGTCCGAAACATTTAACCCTTAAGCTAACAAGAGCAACGTTGGAGGGTTTAGTAGAAGATCTGATACAAAAAACTATTGCGCCTTGTAAAGCTGCACTTAAAGATGCTGAATTAAAAGCATCGGACATTGATGAAGTGGTTCTTGTGGGCGGCCAAACACGCATGCCAAAGATAAGGGAAACCGTTAAGGAATTTTTTGATAAAGAACCTAACATGTCTGTTAATCCGGATGAGGTCGTTGCTATGGGGGCAGCCATTCAAGCAGGCGTCTTACAAGGTGATGTCAAAGATGTATTACTTTTGGATGTAACGCCTTTATCTCTTGGAATCGAAACCCTTGGTGGTGTATTTACTCGCTTAATCGACAAAAACACAACAATTCCAACTAAAAAGTCTCAGGTGTTTTCTACTGCTGAAGACAATCAGTCAGCAGTGACTATACGAGTCTTTCAAGGTGAAAGAGAAATGGCAAATGATAATAAATTACTTGGACAATTTAATTTAGAGGGAATTGCTCCCGCGCCAAGAGGCATTCCTCAAATCGATGTAGCTTTTGATATTGACGCAAATGGAATAGTAGCTGTTTCGGCTACTGATAAGGCAACCGAGAAAGAGCAAAAAATCACGATTGAAGCATCTGGTGGATTAAGTGATGAAGAAATAGAAAATATGATCAAAGAAGCGGAATCTAATGCGGAAGACGACAAAAAGAAAAGAGAATTAGTTGAGGCTAAGAACCAGGCTGAGGCGTTAATTCACACCGCAGAAAAAGGTATTCAGGATGCGGGTGAAAAAATAACTGAAGATGAAAAAACACCTGTAGAAGAAGCAATTACGGAACTTAAGGATGTAGTAGACGGAGATGATCTCACAGTTATTCAAGAAAAAAGTGCGGCACTATCACAAGCAGCGATGAAAATAGGCGAAAAACTCTATCAACAAGAACAATCTGATGCACAAGACAATGATTCTGACACTTCTAAAGAAGACTCGAATGAAGATGTGGTCGATGCTGATTACGAAGAAGTTAAAGATGATAAAGAAGCATCTAATTAATTTTTAGTTAAAAGTTAAATGTCAAAAAGAGATTACTATGATGTGTTGGGAGTTCAAAAAAACGCGTCAGAGGATGATATAAAAAAAGCTTTCCGTAATCTTGCGAAAGAAAACCATCCTGATAAAAATCCTGGGGATCAGCAAGCTGAAAAACGCTTCAAAGAAATCAGTGAAGCCTATGAAACCCTAAAAGATTCCCAAAGCAGATCTGCCTATGATCAGTTCGGGCACGCAGCTTCTCAGGGGGGGATGGGGGGATCTGGTTTTGGAGGATTCAATGCAAATTTCACAGGATCAATGTCAGACATATTCGAAGACATTTTTGGTGAGTTTACTGGCAGACGATCGGGCCAAAGGTCTAGATCAAACGCACAAAAACGTGGCGCAGACTTAAGAGCAGAAATGGAAATTGATCTTAAAGATGCATATTTCGGCACCTCGAGACAGCTTAACATAAATGGAAACGTTGGATGTGATGATTGCAATGGTTCGGGTGCGTCTAAAGGATCAGATAGAGTCCAGTGTCAAAATTGTGGCGGATCTGGAACAGTTAGGGCTCAGCAAGGGTTCTTTACCTTGGAAAGAACTTGTTCTGTATGCTCTGGTAATGGATCTGTGATACAAAATCCATGTCGAAGTTGT
>JAYYUG010000017.1:0-18873 GCA_036344135.1 Pseudomonadota bacterium
TGAAAGAGAAGATGAAGCCTTCGGCGGAACGATTGAAATGTATCTTGAAAACGGGGGCAGAGTCCACTTCACTTCTTTAAATACGCAGTTTTTAGACAAAGAACAACGAAACGATTTTCGTGTCTACATTAGTGGTGGCACTCCACAAACTGGTTCCGGGTTCACGGGCAGTTCAAGACGACTCCTAGAATACGGAACATATACTAACAAAACTGAAGTGAATACCTTAGGGCTAGACATTCCTGTCGGCGAATGGGATCTTGAAGCAAGTATCAGCAAAATCGACACAACATTCGATACTTTTCTACCGTTGCCATATTTGATTGGCGGCGGTCAGCTTAAAAATCTCTCTTATGACATTTCGGATCCCCAGGCACCAATTGTTAAGTTTGATGGGACCTTTGCTGATGTCGGCTATCCTGTACAATTGTTAGTGGATGCAGTTGGCGGGCTCTATACCGAAACTAATCAAATCAAGGTGGATCTCAGCCGTGAGAATAGCAGGGGACAATTGAAGTTCGGATTTAAGTATGATGACCGAGAGGCTTCTGGTGGTGGGGCAACTCTTGCTACAATTATTGATGACCCATATCCTACAGAGTGCGTTGTTAATGATTATGCGCAGGATCTTTGGCATACAGATATGGATAATAGTGTCGGAGGTTACTACACCGACAACCCGGCATTGCGAGCATGTATAGAAGCTTCTGGTGCTACCCGTTCTGATTTCCCTGAGGAAGAGACAATCACTATTGAGGAGACTTTATTTTCAGCTTATATCATGCAAACCTGGGACATGGAATGGGGTACTATCAACGCAGGAATTCGTATTGAGGATACAGAATATGAAACTATAGGTAATAAATTAGTGGGAACAGTCTCAGAACCATTAGTAGTGAAAAGTAGCTACACAAATATACTACCTAGTTTTCATGTGAATTATGATCTTAATGAAGAACAAAAGCTACGTGTTTCCGTGTCTTCGGGTATCAGTCGACCATCATATATTGAGGCAAGAGCCGCCTCATCAATTAGTGAAATCGGCACTACAATCACTGGGGGTAATCCTTTTCTTGATGAAGAAGAATCATGGGGAATTGACGCAGCCTTTGAATGGTATTTCGACGAAGCAAGTCTCTTTTCCCTCACGGTATTTCACCGTGAGATTGACAATGTAATCTCCGAATCCAATGAAAAAGTTGATGGAAGCATTTATTCTGATACAGCAGTACCTGGAGAGCTATGGGATCTTTCGGCTTTCGGTAATGGTAAGGATGGTCAGCTTCAAGGTATCGAAATTGCCCTTATTGCAAGGTTGGATAATTATATCGAGGGGTTTTTCTCGGGTTTTGGAATAGAAACAAATTTGGCCCTAATAGATTCAGAATACACCACTCCTGAAGGTTTGAAATTTAATCTGCCTGGACAATCCGATACAAATTACAGTGTATCTTTATTCTACGAGGATTATGGTTTCTCTGCTCGATTAACGTATCGCTACAGAGACCGCTGGCTTGATGAAACCGAAACAGGAGCTGTATTCGGACTCGATTCTGGTGTTTATTGGGCTCATCAAATGCGTCTTGACGCCGCGTTAAGATACGATCTCGAAGAACTAACTGGTTATCAAGCATCTCTTTTTCTTGATGTGAATAATATTACAGACGAAGCCGATGTTCGTTACTCTGGTTACGAATGGAATCCAAACCAAGTTGAGGCATACGGAAGGCGTATGCTCGGTGGAATTCGGTTTGCCTTCTAACTCGAATTAAATCTAATTAAAAAGCCCCCAAAAGGATAATCTTCTGGGGGCTTTTTCTTTGAATCTTCCATTTATATCTGCATAATCTTTAAGACAATAATCTGGAGAAAAATTATGAATAATTCTACTGAAGCTGTTCCATTTAAAATAGATATAGAAGAAGAAAAATTAAATGATGTTCAAGAGAGATTAAAAAAATCTAGATTATCTGAAGACTTTGGAAATCAAGACTGGAAGTATGGAACAGAGCGAAATTATCTTTCCGAAATTCTTAAATATTGGATTCATAATTATAATTGGCGTCATCAGGAAGAAAAAATTAACTCTTTCCCTCATTATAAATGTGAGATCGATGGTAATCCTATCCACTTTATCCACGTAAAAGGTTCCGGTAAAAATGCTAAACCAATCATTTTATCTCACGGTTGGCCATGGACATTTTGGGATTATCAAAAAATTATTGATCCACTTGCAAATCCCGAAAAATATGGGGGAGACAGTGAAGACTCATTTGATGTAATCGTCCCTTCACTACCAGGGTATGGTTTTTCAACACCATTAAAAAAGACAGGAATAAATTTTTGGGAAACCTCAGATTTATGGGTATCGTTAATGAAAGACGTTCTCGGGTATGAAAAATTCTTTGCGCATGGTGGTGATTGGGGAAGTTTAGTAACTTTACAGTTAGGTCATAAATATTCAGAAATTGTTCCAGCCCTACATACCCATACCACTATTAATTTGGATTTCTTTGAAAGGCCAGTTCCCACAGAAGATGATTTTTCTGAAAGTGAAAAAAAACTTCATCATAGGAATGTCGAATTTTGGACAGAAGGACACGGATATTTTCAAATACAAGCTACCAAACCACAGACACTCTCATACGGGTTGAATGACTCGCCAATAGGATTGTGTGCATGGTTGATCGAAAAAAGACGATCATGGGGTGATTGCGGTAACGACATAGAAAGTCGATTTTCCAAAGATGATCTTATTAATACAACAATGATCTACTGGTTATCAGAAAGTTTTGTTACCTCCGCAAGATATTATTATGAGGCAATGCACAATATGTGGAAAGCGTCACATGATCGTACTCCAATAGTAGAAAGCGCAGTCGGTTTTACAGTATTTGAAGGCGACATAATCTTTCGTCCAAAAAAACTCATGGCCGAGGCAAATAATCTGCAGTACTGGAATGTCACTGAAAAAGGAGGGCATTTTGCTCCCATGGAAGAACCTGAATTTCTTGTTAAGGAAATTCGAAAATTTTTTAGTTCTTATCGTTCATTAGTTTAAAGGAGAAAATAATGGGAAGATTAGATAACAAAATTGCAATAGTTACAGGTGGGGCGTCCAATCCCGGCTTGGGACATGCGACGGCTCATCGTTTTTCTGAAGAAGGAGCAAAAGTTGTTGTAACAGATATAGATAAGAAAAACGGAGAGAAAACTATTTCCGAGATATTTGAAAATAAAGGTGAGGCAATATTTATTGAACATGACGTCACCTCACCCAAGGATTGGGAAAAGGTTGTTACTACAACTGTTGAGAAGTATGGAAAAATTGATATTCTTGTCAATAATGCGGGTATAGCAATCGTTAAACCTTTTGAAGAAATTTCCGAAGAAGATTGGGACAGACAACTCGATGTTAACCTTAAATCGGTATTTTTGGGATGCAAATCAGTTATTTCTCATATGAGAGAAGCACAAAGCGGTTCCCTTATTAATATATCTTCCATTGCTGGACATGTCGGTTTGACTAATTGTACAGCTTACAGCGCAAGCAAGGGGGGAGTACGCCTGTTAACAAAAACTTTGGCTGTAGAATACGGCCCTCATAATGTCCGATGCAATTCAATTCATCCAGGATATATGAGAACCAATATGAATGATCCAGATGTCGTTGCTAGAAGGAATCGAAACTCTAACGATCTTGTAACCTCGATTCCTCTCGGGAGGATGGGAGAAGCGTTGGATATAGCAGATTGTGCAGTTTATTTGGCTTCGGACGAATCCAACTATGTCACCGGCTCCGAATTTAATGTTGATGCTGGATATACAGCAAGATAATTTAATCTTTTAGGATTTCGTAAGATATATCCTCTTTATCTTGTTTTCCTCTATAAATTAACCCTTCAAATAACTTATTGGGATCGTGTCCTGTATGCTCAGTTGTCCTGCTCCAATCGTATATATACTGACGAAGACTAATCCGCCAATCACCATCACGGCATTCATATTTGTCAACATATCTTCCAGCAACTAAATAATCAAAACCACCATCAGACTTTGTATCTTTATATTCCTTTACATCCATAACATCACCAGATTGCGACATGGATAAGAAAGCCAATACATATATTTCACCAACACCTTTTCCAGATTCAGCATCAATATCATAGTATTCATTTACAACAGTGTGAGTCGTATAATTCATTGCATGATGTCCATCCACTACATTTTGACAAAATGTCTCATATGGACCGTCATAACTTCCATATTTAACTTCAGCATCTCCATGGAATGCGGACTTTAAAATATCAATATCGCACCTATCAGCGCCTCTTGAATAACAAGTAACCGCTTTACGAACAGCTTGTTCAGCTAACAAATCTTCTGCATTTTTAACTTTAACCATATTCCCTCCTAACTGAAGTATTATTAAAGCTTAATCCTGGATTTGACTCAAATATTAAAAAACAATTGATTGAACATTAAGAGAGCGGTTGGACTATTAAATAACTATTTCCCTAAGGTCTGATAGGACAAATCATCCATTGTGTGTTTACCTCTGTAGGTGAGCGTCTCAAATAAACTGTTTGGGTCGGATCCGGTATAATTGGATGTTCTGCTCCAATCGTAAATGTATTGTCGAAAACTTATTCTCCAATCGCCATCACGGGAATCGTATTTGTCTACATATCTACCAGCTACAAGGTATTCAGAATCGTCCGCGGAAAGAAAAGCTAAAACATAAATCTCACCTTTTCCAGAATTGTTCACCGCATCAATGTCATAATATTCATTTACTACCGTATGCGTTGTGTACTCCATACCAGATTGACCGGAAACAACATCCTTACAAAACTGCTCGTAATGTCCATCAGAGCTACCATATCGAACTTCCGCATCAGAGTGAAAGGCTGACTTCATTAGTTCTAAATCCGATCTATCAACTCCTCTGGAATAACATGTAGCTGCTTTTCGTACTGCCTGCTCTGCTAAAACAGATTCTATGTCTTTTACTTTTGCCATTTTTTTCCCCTAAATTTAAATTGTATTAAAGAACATTAACTAAGCTCACTTATTAGTAATATAACTTCTGGAATTTATCATTACATATATTAAAATTTATTTAGCCTCTTGATATGTCCTCTTTAAGTTTCATTGCCTAGCAATTGCGGCAAGATATAAATTTAAGCTATTATTAAAATCTAATGGAGGAGAAAAAATGGAAATCTTGAATTGGCTAGAAATAATTGCTTTAGTAACTGGAACGCTTTTGCCGGCTCCTTTGCTATCATCCGCAAAAATGAAACAACGATTTGTTGGTTTTATTATTATGATTTTAGGAAATATTTGCGCCTTTACGGCTCAATATGCGGCTGGTTTAGAAATTCTAAGCATGGCATGTCTTTTTTGGATTGTAATGTCTGTTCGCGGTATATGGTCAAACAAAAACTTTAAAACTGAGGGATCATATTAACGAACTACTATCGATTCTTCGTTCCAGGGAGTTAAAGTTTTTTTCTCATCGTCCTTAAAAGCCTCGGGAAGCTCCTCTACCATATGATAGGTTGCTCCCAAACGACCAAATCCTACAAACCAAGCCACTGTCATTGAAAGTTCAACAATTTCTTCCTCTGAAAAATGTTTTCTTAAATTATCATAAATTGCATCATTGATAGAGAGATGATTTGTTGCAAAAAGCTCTCCGTATCGAATTGCTACTTTTTCCGCATCAGACAGATCTTCTGCCTCTTGTGGATTTTCCAAAGAACATACAAGATCTTCATCTATTCCGGCATTTACTCCATCTTCATAACGAATTGCCATACAGCTTCTACATTGATTATGAAAGGCGATCCTCAAACGCACTAGCTCAACCAATCGATCCGGAAGTGATCGGTGTTTCTTTAAGGCGCCTGCAAAATTAATTAGTCCTTTCGATATTTCTGGTTTGTGAGCGAACATACGCATCACACCTTGCTCCAAAGGTGTACCGCTATCAGCAGCGGTCATTTCTCTCAATTCTTGATCCCATTCATCCAATTCAAGTTTTTTAATACGTGACATTTTCCAACCTCCGTTATGAGTTTAATAATAGCTTACTTTTATAATTTTTCTATATAGAGATTAGTTTTTTTGATCGGCAGCATTTGTTCCTATGATAACCATAGGAATACTTACCAAGATAAAAAACATTGCTACCCATCCGATGGCTGAAAACCCTCCATAATCGGAAACATATCCCATTAACATTGGTCCAATTGCGCCCCCCATTGTTACAAAGGCTGGATGAGCAGCTGCTAAACGTCCACTAGAATCAAGATTGGCAATACCTCCAAGAAAAAAGGGTGTCCACATTATAGGCAAAAGACCAAAAATAGGTATTGCAATAAAGAAAATCATAGGATTCCAAGCATTGGCTACAAAGAATGCTACAAATATCATTAAGGCTAAGAACAATACACTGGGTCTCATGCTTCCGAAACGACCACCAATAAAACCAGCTACTAAGGGTCCTATTATTGTTAATATTCCACCAACTGCGAAAGCATTCCCCATTGAAATTGTAGAAATAGACAAGCCAGCACCTATTCTCTCTGCAAATGTTAGTAATCCTCCATGAGCAAAGAACGCAAACGCTACACCAAACATGGCAATCCATCCAGCTTTTCCAGTATAAGGGGAAAACTGTAACTGTTCTTCTTTTTTATTCCCTAAAGAGGAAATAAGGGGAATAAAAGCAAATATAAACAATGAGAAAATAAGATGAACGAAATACGCCCCTTCCATTCCATAGGTGCTAATAATTCTAGGTACTATTAAAGATAAAAACACTCCAGCTACCCCAACCCCAGAATTTAGAAGAGCAAAAGTCATTAGAGCATTTTGCCCTCTTACAATCATAACCATGACCGATGCAACTATTGCTCCAGAACCAAGACCCGAAACAACACGAGCAAGAAAAATCATATTTAAATCTCGGGCATAAATTGTAAGCAAATGACCAATGACAACAATCAAACCACCAACAAGAAAAGGAAGTCTACTTTTTACAAGATGTGTATTCCGTGAGATAATTATAGAGACTAAAGAAATAGAAAATAGCTCGAGCGTAGCCATCGTGCCAATCTCGCCTCTAGAAGAATTAACAAAATGATCAGAAACGGCACCAATATTAAAAGCCATAGTAATAGGAGCACTAAAGGCAGCCAAAAGAACACCAATTAGGCCTATTTGATCTTTTATTTTTAGAATAGGCTTCTGTTCAGAAAGATCACTCATAAAAAATCCCGAAGAAAAAAATAGACTTTGATTAAACTCTTTCGATTATGACCGCGGGTGCCATTCCTCCGGCAGCACACATTGTAACAAGACCAAACTGGACGTCCCTTCTTTCTAATTCATCAAGAACTGTATTAACGAGGATAGAGCCTGTGGCTCCAATAGGATGACCAAGAGCCATTGCTCCACCATTTACATTTATTTTTTCCCGATCAATATTTAAATCACGAATAAATTTCTCAGTTACAACGGAAAATGCCTCATTAACTTCAAATAAATCAATATCATCAAGAGTAAGGCCAGCCTTCTCTAATACCTTTTTAGCTGCTGGTACCGGGGCATTTAACATGAGTGTAGGTGAATCACCCATATTTGCCATAGCCTTAATTTTTGCTCTGGGCTTCATTCTGTTTGCTTTTGCATAATCTGGAGATGCCAATAATAATGCGGCGGCACCATCCACAACACCAGAGCTATTTCCAGCATGATGAACATGATTAATTTTTAAATCTGGATATTTTTTTGAAATTAATTTTCTAAAAGTTGTTCCATCTTCATCAAGCGGATAATCAGCTAAAGATTCAAACGATGGCTTCAACTCGGATAAAGCCTCAAAGGTAGTATTTGGACGGGGAAATTCTTCATGATCAAGGGCTAAACTACCATCCTCCTTATAAACAGGCACAAGAGATTTATCAAAATGACCCCCTTCAATTGCTTTGGCAGCATTTTTTTGGCTAACTAAAGCCAATTCATCTACTGCTTCACGACTTATGTTTTCTAATGTTGAAATTGCATCAGCACAAACTCCTTGGTGAGGCTGAGGGTGAACTTCTCTTAATCTAGCATTACCACTATCTATAAATGGTGAAGAGGCACTACCACCCTGACCAAATGTAGACATCATTTCGGTTCCGCCAGCAATAACAAGGTCTTCCATACCAGACATAACTGAACCAGCGGCTATATTAACGCTCGTAATTCCGGAACCACAAAACCTATCAAGCGTTACTGCGCTTGCTTTTACATCATAACCGGCATCTAAAGCCGCCATCCTACCAAGATCTCCACCCTGAGGACCCCTTTGAGAGCTAGTACCCCATATAATATCATCTACCTCAGCTGTGTTTAGATTGTTTCTTTCGGCCAATGCTTTTAAAACGGTCGCTCCAAGATGTTGAGGATGTATCCCAGTCAATGCACCTTTTCCTGGTTTGCCTATTCCTCTAGGAGTACGGCATCCATCTATTATCAATGCTTCAGTCATAACTTCCCCTTAAGTTTTTCTAGAAAAGTTATATATCAATAAATGTTAACTGTCTCTAGAATATAAATTAATAAGATTGCCTTATTTTCTTCATATATTTTTTCTATAAAGGTCATCTTTATTTAATTTTTAGGTTGAGAATGGAGTTTTATCTTCCTATCGCTGAAATGTCTATTAATCCTGTGGGGTTTCTACTTCTTGGAATAGTTGTCGGTACTCTTTCAGGTACATTTGGTATAGGAGGTGGATTTCTAATGACTCCACTTCTAATTCTTCTGGGAATTCCTCCTGCAATTGCAGTTGCATCTGAAGCAAACCATATAGTTGGTTCTTCACTCTCTGGAACTATAGGTCATCTTAGACGAAGGGCTGTAGACATAAGGATGGGCAATGTTTTACTCACGGGAGGAGTATTAGGGTCCATAGTAGGAATACTAATTTTCAATTCTCTCAAAGAGGCGGGATTTGTAGATTTACTTGTAACTATTGCTTACTTCTTCTTCCTTACAATCATCGGTTTGTTAATGCTCTACGAAAGTCTTGATAGCATGGGCCTTTTGGGACACAAAAAACGATCTCGATTTTATCATCATTCATGGGTAATGGGCTTGCCCTTAAAAGTACGATTTAGAAGATCAGGACTTTATATATCTTTAATTCCACCATATTTAGTTGGGTTTGTAGTTGGAATATTGTCAGCAATAATGGGTGTAGGAGGTGGTTTTATCATGATACCTGCGATGATTTATATATTAAGGATGCCAACATCAGTTGTCGTGGGAACATCACTTTATCAAATTATATTTATTACAAGTATAGTGACTATTTTACATGCTACTACAAATCAAACAGTAGATTTTGTTCTTGCACTAATACTGCTAGTAGGGGGAGCAATTGGAGCTCAACTTGGAGTACGACTGAGTAATAAACTTAAAGGACCTGCGTTAAGAGTGGCATTATCAATACTAGTCCTGAGTGTCGGTATTGTAATGGGATTGGAACTAATTCTAGAACCCGATCAGAGTATAACTATTTTAGCTGGAGGTCATTAATAGTGATTAAGAAATTCATAATTATTTTATCGAGCATCATGATTCTTTCCGGACAATCTCCTCCAGAAATATTTGTCGAAGGAGAAGAAAGAGATATTAAGATTAGACCCAATATTGCTGGTACAGAGGTAGTTCTTCTTGGAGCAACTCCAGCTGGACAAAGAGAAATAATAATTGAAGTAGTTGGCCCAAGAAGGAATATAACCCTTCAAGAAAAAAGAAGGTTTTTAGGTTTGTGGCTTGGTTTAGGAAAAATTAATTATCACTATGTTCCAAGTTATTATAATATTTTAAGCTCTAAACCCCTTAATGAGATATCGGATCGAGAAACGTTTAACAAGCTAGGTCTTGGCTTAGAGAACTTACCGCTGGGAAAGGCGGAAATTATCAATAGTGATTTAAAACAGAGAGTCTTTGATAAAAGATTGAGAACTGAAATGCAAAATAAAGGACAATTTTTAGAAAATGAAAGCAGTATTGTAGTTAGATCCGGACCTGGAAAGGTTGGTCTATTTTCTACAGAATTTTTTCTTCCTTCAAATTCTCTTCAAGGAAAATATTTTGTCAGGTATTTTACTTTCCGTGATGGAAGCTTTATTTCGTATACTGAAAACACAATTGACCTAAAACAAGCAGGGTTTAGTAGAGTAGTATGGCTTACTGCTAACAATTTTCCATTGATTTATGGTTTACTTGCAGTAATCTTGTCGGGATTAGTAGGTTGGTTGGTATCCATAATTTTTAGGCGATCAAAAATATCTTAGGAGGAGAAATGTTTAAAGAATCATTATTAAAGGGAAAACGTATCCTTGTGACGGGAGGCGGATCAGGTTTAGGTAAAGAAATGGCCTCAGAATATGCAGAGCTAGGTGCAGAAGTTTATATATGCGGACGTAGACAGTCAGTACTGGATGATACCGTCAGTGAAGTGACAAATAATGGTGGAAAAATTAAAGGTTTTGCCTGCGATATAAGGGTTTCGGAAGCGGTAAATGATATGATCGAAACTATTTGGTCGGATGGGGGACCGCTAACGGGTTTGGTTAATAATGCTGCCGGCAATTTTATATCCCCAACAAAAGATCTTTCTCCTAAAGGTTTTGAAGCGATTTCCAATATAGTATTTCGCGGGTCTTTTTATGTAACCCATGCTTGTGGAACACGATGGATAACTGGCGGAGTAAAAGGATCGGTTATTTCCATATTAACAACATGGATATGGAATGGAAGTCCTTTTACGGTACCTTCAGCCATGTCGAAAGCGGGCGTTAATATAATGACAAAATCATTAGCTGCTGAGTGGGGTCATTACGGGATTAGACTTAATGCAATTGCTCCAGGACCCTTTCCAACTAAAGGTGCTTGGGAAAGATTAAGCCCTGGCCGAGATACTGATGATGAGTCTGGATCTTCAGGTATTCCTATGGGTCGTAATGGCGAAATGAAAGAATTAAGAAATTTAGCTGTCTTTCTAATGGCCGATGGATGTGATTATTTAACAGGCCAAACCATTGCAATTGATGGGGCCGCTCATCTTGCTTCAGGCGGAAATTTTTATCAAGGTTTACATAAACTTACTGATGATGATTGGGACGGAATTCGTGAGACGATTAGATCAACTAGTGATGCTGATAAAGCCAAAAGATCAGTTTAAATTAGATCATAACTTACTGGCGGTAAATCTATTGTGGTCGAGATTTCATAAAATTGTGAAATATCTAAATCAAATTGATACCCATAACCACCTCCTGAAGAATTATCGTCAGTTACTATTACTCCTGAAGTATTCGTATCAACGATATTAATTTTACCTGTCATCTCAGAATGAATTTGGCAATTATAGTATAAGACTGATGGGGCATCGGAAGGTACAGTAAAAGTTAATTTTCCGCTAGTAATTCCGTTATTTGTTACTCCATTTGAATATGCATCTCCTGTACCTGTCATTTGTGATGTTTTAATCCAAAAAGGATGACTTGCGGAATTTACATCAAATTCATAAGTCTTTCCTCTCTCAAGGGTTATAATAGGATCATTTTTATTTGAAATAATAAAATCACTAATGCCATTGTTAAGGACTGTTAAACTGGCTTCGATGCTAGGTTCTGTAACTGGTACATAATTATCAACTAAAATTTTTGCATCGTTAGCCAAACCTGTGTGGTGTAAACAATAATAATATAATATTGTATCGCTTGATAAAGGTTCATAAACTAAAAAAGCATTATCAAAGGACTTCCCCTCAGAAAATAATAACACAAATTCTGATTCAGAAACCTTATAGCCGTTTGCATAAAACGATATATTTTCCAGGGAAGAACCCCCTCCATGAGTCCCATTTTTTGTTAAGGAGAGGGATAAGGGATGTAAGCTAATTGAGGCATCATTCTGATCAAAAACATATTTTTTACCAGAAGAAATATTCAAGTCAGGAGTTAAAGTCGAGTTGATATAAAACTTGTGCCCATCATCTTCATCTTTAACTGTTACCTCGTAAAGATCACGGAAAACATCATCAAAAATAATTTTGCTTGTCGAAATGTTGGTAGTTCCTGATTCAGGAATAGTTAAGTTAAATATTGAAACAAATTCCTCAAAATTTTTTTTAATACCCAACTCGCCGTTTGTACTATTTCCGCCAATTTAAAATTCGAATTTATCGGCTCCGTTAATTGTAAAAATAGTCATATCATCACAAGTTATTTGAATCGCAGTTTTTGCAACCAAAACAGATTTTATTTTTGACCATTCGGGTAATTGAATTATGTTATCACCCATAGTATCGATTATTGAAACCTTAGAAGTATTATCTTGTGAAACTAATATATAGGTATCATTTCCTCCTAGACCTCTATAAGTTACACCATCATTCGTTGGAACTATTATGTCATTTTTTGATGATACATTAATTGTAGACATTCATTTACACCAAAAAGAGAATTAATATTAACAATATCATTTGTATAATATTTATTAATACACTGACAAGATGAAGGGAGGAAAAGCTTTTTCCCGATGGGGTATTTCCTTCCATTACTAAATCTCGATTTTTGTTAATTCTTGGAACAAGATAATATTTAGAAAATACTGATCCTAAAAAAACAAATGACATTGCTATTAATTGAATGTCCTGACCTTCAACTATATATAAAATTAAGCATAAAAAAGATATTAGTGCCGACCATAAAAAATATTTTGGGAAAAGAACTCTTAATAAAGAACCTGCATTTTCCTTATCTAGAGTTCGATGGATGTTTCTCGCTACAGAAAACGAAAAAAAAAGTATTATTGAGAGTAACCCCGCTGTTAAAATATCCGCTACATTCATCATCTCAAATTATTATAATAACTTTATTTTGTCTGTATATTTTTTTAAATTACGTGTGGCAATTCATCCCATTTGGTGGTGTACCGTGGTGATAGGTGGTGTGTACGTGATTGCCAATCTCCATCTTTCCTTAAACCGGCTGCAGCATAAAAAAGTGTTCCTGGACCAAAACGATTATTAATACTGTCTATTGCCCTCATTCTTGAATCAGACTTTTCATAACTGACTTCTTCAAAAAGATTGGCTTGGTGTACATTGTCCGGAACAAAGTCCATGAGAATTATTCCTGCTCTATGATACAAATAACCCGCTTGATAAATATTGCCTAAAACCCGCTCCATAGCCTTGATAATAAACCCTGTATCACTGCAAGGATTATTGAATCCGTAAACTACTCCGTCTTTATGCTGCGCATGATCTTCCCTAAAAGTATTAGTCCGAACAAAAACATAAATTGCTTGCGCTCTACTTCTTTGTAGACGCATTTTTTCACACGCACGAATTGTGTAAAGCGCTACGGCTTGCTCTAGATCAGTAAAATTATCCACCGGATTTCCAAAAGTTCTGGAAATCATAATATTTTTTCTTGGTCCTACTTGTTGTAAGTCCAAGCATGACATACCTCTCAATTCATAAATTATTCTTTCCATCACGACCCCTAAGTATTTTCGCACCTTCTTGGGCGAAGCGTTTCTCAATTGTAACGCGTTGCCAATACCGATCATTCTTAATTTAGCTCCCCATCTTCCCGATATACCCCAAATATCTTCAACCTGGATATCCTCGAGTACTTCAATCTGTTTAGCGAACGAGCTGAGATCAAATACGGAATTTTTTTTATCTTTTTTGGCTAAAGAATTTGCAATTTTGGCTAATGTTTTTGTTGGCCCTAGCCCAATAGAGACCGGAATACCTGTCCACTGTAGAACGTTTTTTCTTATCTTTTGGGAATAATCATAATAATCTTTTTTTGCAAGGGGATTGAATCTAATAAAAGCTTCATCAATTGAATACACTTCAACATCCGGACTAAAAACCCTTAGCGAATCCATAACTCTGTCGGACATATTTCCATACAGTTGATAGTTAGACGAGTATACTTCAATATTTTTTGATGAAATGACATGGCGATAATTGTGAAAAGGAGCGGCCATTGGAATACCCATTTTCTTTACTTCATTGGATCGCGCAATAATGCAACCATCGTTATTTGACAACACGATGACTGGTCTTCCGGCCAATGTTGGATTAAAAACACGCTCACAGGAAACAAAAAAATTATTGCAATCCACCAAGGCAAATAATTGTGTATGATTAAACTTCGTGGATAACATTGGTAACAACACCCCAAATCTTTACATCGTTGTTTTCTGTCAATTCTATGGGTTTATATTTTCTATTTTCAGGGGTAAGTAATGTCTTAGAGCCCCGCTTCTGTAAGCGTTTGACGGTCAGCTGGCCATCAACTGCAGCAATAATTATTTTCCCGTGACGTGGTTCCAGGCTTCGGTCAACGACTAAAATATCACCATCATGTATTCCTGCTCCCACCATTGACTCGCCTGACGCTCTAACAAAAAAAGTAGCGGTTGGATGCTTAACAAGATGATTGTTTAAGTCGAGCTTTCCTTCCATATGATCGTCAGCCGGTGATGGAAAACCTGCCGGAACTTTATTGCTATACAGCGGAAGAGAAAGATTATGATCATGAATAAAATTCATGATACTATCGATTTTACTAACTGGTACTCGTATAGGTCTTGTAACCTCGCCAAACTTGCCTTGACCTCTTGGTCTACCTGCTCCTAGTCGTGCTCCACCACGTGCCATCAATATTTCTCATAACTTGTTAATAACTTCATTACTATATTAGAATATCGTACACTATTCAAATAAATTATTTAACTAATATCATTCGGATCAATAATAGGTAGTGAACATACTCTACCAGTACAAATAAAAGCTGTAGTCTTATCAACGTCGGTTTTTCCATGAGCCGGATGATAATCAGGTAGCTTTGTTCCGGGCTCAATAATAGTTACCAAAAGATCATTAACCTGAAGTTCGTTTGCTTGCTCCAACATATCTTTGGTTACCTTGCTATTCTTCGGTCCAATAATAAAAACATCTGTACCTTTATGATAAGACTCAAATCCCGCAATCCAGGAACAATGGCTGGAAAAACGTTTGGCAACAATCTTACCAAAGCCAGTTTCCAATTTTTTTATATATTCTTCAATCTTATTGTCCCCTGTAATACGCCACAAATCCGTAAGAGTTTTGAACAACAAACCATTCGCAGATGGTGTTGGTCCGTCTTCAGAAATCCTCATACGTATAGGTAAATCATTTGATTGGAGGGATGTATTAAAATAACCGCCCCTTTCATTATCAAAAAAATTGTCATTAAGAATCTTAAAAATAGCCTCCGATTGATCCAAATATTTTTGTTCAGAGGTGGTAATAAATAACGCCACTGATGCTTCGATAAGAGAGGCATAATCATCTGCTAAAGCAAGTCCCCGAACTTCGCCCTCTCGCCAACTATGATATAGGGAATCCTCGAAAAAAAGATTATTCAAGACAAAGTCATATGCCTTAATCGCTCTATCGAGCCAAGTCTTATTAGAAAAGATTGTAGAAGCGCGAACTAGTGCAGAGATAGTAAGACCATTCCAATCGGTCAAAATTTTGTCATCCATTAGAGGAGAAATTCTTTTTTTTCTTTCAATTAATAATTTTGAACGGCAATTGACTATCTCAGCATCAAAAATATCGTTTTCATAGGCTTTCAAAAATAAAATATTTTTACCTTCAAAATTTCCCTGCTTAGTAACTCCGTAGATATTTTTAAAATTTTCGGCTTGTGAACCTAATATTCCATCTATTTCAGATTCATCCCAAACGTAATATTTCCCTTCGATTCCTTCACTATCGGCATCAATAGCAGCGGCAAAGCCACCTTCCGCAGTCTGCATAACTTCAATTAACCAATTGACTGTTTCCGAAACCCTTAACTTTATGAAAGGATCTGGATGGGTCTTATAGACAGAAGAAAATAAATCAACCAAGAGTGCGTTGTCATATAACATTTTCTCAAAATGGGGGACTAACCACTCTTCATCAACAGAATATCTAGCAAAACCTCCCTGTAAATGATCGTAGATTCCTCCATTAGCAATCTTTTTAATTGTCAATAGAACTTGATTCTTATAACTCAAATTTTTGTTTCTAAGATATGCCCTCCATAAATTTCCAATGATGTAAGTGTTAGGAAATTTTGGAGCACCCATTAAACCTCCATTTATATCATCACTAACTTTTAACAATTGATCCGAGACTCTGTCCAAAATATCTAGACTTAATGTGCCGGAAGTATCATCGTTATTTATTTTATTTATCGCATCGGAAACGCTCTCATAATTTTTCTTAATCGTTTCCTTATCTCTAAGGTAAGCTTCAGAAATTCCATTTAAAACATTTTTAAAACTAGGCATGCCGCGTGAAGCTTCTTTGGGAAAATAAGTTCCTCCCCAAAATATTTCTTTACTCGGCGTCATAAATATCGTCATAGGCCAACCACCATGCCCCCCCATAGCGTGGAGTCCTGTCATACAATAGTTATCAATATCGGGTCTTTCTTCCCGGTCAATTTTTATATTTATAAACTTTTCATTCATTAATTTAGCAACTTCTTCATCTTCAAAAGATTCATGCGCCATAACATGGCACCAATGACAAGCTGAATATCCAATTGATATTAAAAGTGGTTTTTGATTATCTCTTGCTTCTTGAAATGCCTCTTCTGACCAAGGCCTCCAATGAACTGGGTTGTCCTTGTGTTGCAAAAGATAGGGGCTTTTTTCATTAATCAATAAATTCTTTTTTTTCAAAATCTTTTCTTTTTTTTCTTTAAATTCTTTTTATGGTTTTATGCAAACCTTACCAATAACACTTCTGTTTCTAAGCTCCAAAAGGGCATCGACAGTATTTTCTAGAGGGTATGTTTTATAAATATTGGGATTTAATTTTCCTTCTTTTGCCAAATTATCTATTGCATCCAGATTATCTTTCCCCTTTTTAGGATTTCTCCTACCAAATTCCCCTCCTCGAACTCCTACAACCGAAAAACCTTTAATTAGTGGCATATTCACTGTAATACTTGGTATACGACCTGACGTAAAACCTACTATTAACAACCTTCCATTCCAGGCTATACATCGGACAGACTCATCAAAAACATCTCCACCTACTGGATCGTATATAATGTCTGCTCCCTTACCTTCGGTTAATTCCTTCACTTTATCCTTAAACCCTTTAGCTGGAAGCACATGTTCTGCACCATATCCTATTAAAAAATCCCTTTTTTCTAAAGAAGAAGCTGTGGCAATAACATTCGCTCCATATATATTACCCAGATCTACTGCGGCCAAACCTACTCCACCTGCCGCACCGTGTACAAGGAGACTCTCTCCAGGTTTAAGATTGCCTCTACAAATCAAAGCAACATAGGAAGTTAAATAGGCTACAGTGAATGCTGAAGCTTCTTCCCAACTTAAGGATTTAGGTTTTCTTCTTATATCCTCATGAGTAACAACAATTTCTTCGGAAAAGGAACCTGTTTTACCGCCAACTATGACTTCATCGTCGACTGTAAAATTTTTCACATCTTTTCCAACTTCAATTATTATTCCTGCTGACTCCATCCCCAGCACAAAAGGAAATTCGGGCTTAAATTGGTATAACCCAGAAACCATCAGTAAATCAGGAAAATTTACTGAAGCAGCTTTGATTAAAACTCTTATTTCATTTGGTTTTAAAGTCTTTCTTTCAAGACTTACTATTTTAACGCTGGAAAAATTTTCCGATAAGGATTCAACTATAGCAGCTTTATACATCTCTTAATTTTTAAGACTTTTTACTAAAAAATTAACACAAAAATCTTTCGCAAGCTCTAAATCGGTCTTTTTATTATTACTAACATATTCAATGGCCACTCCTTCAATAACTGAAGTAAATACTGTAGAAAAATAATCTATATCCACATCAGGAATAATTTTATTTTTTATTGCTAATTCCAAATCTTTTTTTAGATCTTCAATAGCTAAAGTCATTTGTGGGGTTTGGATTGTAAAACGATCAACAACCTCTAGGTTTGTTGAAAGAATAAAAAATAATTCTGGTAACTCGGATACCATTTCAAAAAAAGGATCAACTTGAAATTCTATAAACTCTTCAAGATTGTTTGCCTTTTTCCTGCCTTTTTGCAGAATTTTTGCAAGATCATATGCAGCTTCATCTAGTGCTGCAATTAGAACTTCTTCTTTATTTTTAAAATAATTATAGAATGTTCCCGAAGCCAATCCAGTATTTCTTATGATATCCCTAACAGTCGTATCACCAATGCCTTTCTTAGAAAAAATTTCAATTCCGCTTTCAATAATTTTTATTCTATTAGCTTCCTTGTTAGTTTCCCTCTTACCTGTAGTGCTATTATTTAAGCTCTTATTCATAATATTTCTATGACCCTCTCAGGTGGTCTTCCAATAATTGCTTTTTCATTCCTAATCACAATTGGTCTTTCAATCAAGATAGGATTTTCAACCATACAATCAATCAAATATTCATCAGATATATTGGGGTCATTTAGGTTTTTTTCTTTGAATAATGCTTCACCTTTTCTCATAAGATCTATTGGGCGTATTCCCAATTTTTTTAAAATAATCTTTATTTCAGTTTTTGACGGTGGATTCTTAAGATATTCAACAACATTTAATTCAAGGTCTCTCTCTTGAACAATACTCAAGGTTTGTCTGGATTTGGAACAACGCGGATTGTGAAATATAGTTAAATTCGTCATTTAATTTTTACGTCTACTCCTACAGCATCACTTATATTATCAAAACCATCTCTTTCAAGTAAATCAGAAAGACCCACCTTGATATTGG
>JAYYUG010000018.1:0-3449 GCA_036344135.1 Pseudomonadota bacterium
TCCCAAAACCAATAACCGCCCCAACCTAATTCATAATAAGCCCACCATGAACCAAGAGTTATTCCTATTGTTAAAAACACCCAAGAAATTACTACCCAGGGTCTAACGTAAGATCCCCAGCTCTTATCAATTTTCTTTTCTAGAATACCAGCTAATGCAAATGACCAAACTATCGAAAGCCCAACATACCCAAGATATAAAAAAGGCGGATGGAAGGCCAACCCTGGGTCCTGGAGTAACGGATTTAGTCCTTTGCCTTCAATCGTATTAATTTCATTAACAAGTAGTGGGTTTGAGGCAAAAAAGAGATACAGACCAAAACCAAAACATAAAAGGCCTTGAAACATTAAAGTATTTTCTTTTAATTCTTTATTAAGAAACTGATAGTTTTGAGTAATTAAAAAACCGTAAAGAGCCATTACCCAACACCATAATAACATCGATCCTTCATGGTTTCCCCATGTACCAGTAATTTTATACAAGAGAGGTTTAGCGGTGTGGCTGTTATTCCAGACTGTCAAAAATGAAAAGTCGGACACAACAAATGCCCATATTAGTATTGAAAAAGAAATACTTATAAATAAAAAATGAAAACGAGTCATAATCTCACTTACATTTTCATAATTTTTTAATTTTAAAGCTTTCTTGAGCATAGGTATGGAAAATTGCAAAAGTGAAGACGAAACTGCTAATGCTAAAAAAAAATTTCCAATATAAGCAATCATTTAAAGCCTTCTTTTTTTAAGATTTTTTCTACTTCTGGAGGCATATAATTTTCATCATGTTTAGCTAATATAGAAGATGCTGTAAAAGTATAATCCTCTCCAACAGACCCTTCAGCAATAACACCTTGACCCTCCTTAAATAAATCTGGAGGAATGCCCTTAAAAAATACCTTTATTTCCTTATTAAAATCAGTAACAACAAAAGTTATAGATCCATTATTTAATTTAACGATAGAAGATTCTTTAACCATACCTCCCAAACGAATAAAAGATTTCTCTTCTAGGGAGTCAGACAAAATTTTCTGATTTATTTCGCTAGGAGAATAAAAAAAGACAATGTTATCTCTTAAAGCCCATAGGATTGCATATATTGAAATAGATGCCACAAGCATTAACGATATAATAACTATTGCTCTTTTTTTTCTTTTAATCATTATTTGAATAAATCTTATTTATTTTCTTTTTCGAATCTCTAAGAAATTTTAAAGATTGAAGGAATAAATAAATCAAAGCAAAACCACAAAAAATGTAGGCTATTAATACATATATAATGTTTTCATCGGACATATGGATTTTCCTCTAATCATAATATTATTTCACATTCAATGCATGTGTGACATATCGCCTATCATTCAATTCTGCCTGTAGTCTGATTGTCAAAAGAAACATAAATATAAAAAGAAAAGCAAGAAACATTAAAAATAATGGAATCATCATATCAACATGTATCGTCGGATTATCCAACTTAGATATACTCGCTGGTTGATGAAGAGTATTCCAAAAATCTACAGAAAACTTGATAATCGGAATGTTTATAAAACCTACCAGCGCAAGAATAGAGGATATTTTTTCTCCCTTAACAGGATCCTTAAAAGATTTAGAGAAAATTATAAAACCTATAAAGAAAAAGAATAAGATGAATACAGACGTCAACCTTGCATCCCATACCCACCAAGTACCCCACATTGGTTTTCCCCACGAAGAGCCCGAAACTAAACAAATTAATGTAAATACAGCGCCAATTGGAGCCGAAGCTTTGGCTATAATATAAGCCACTATATGACCATAAATTAAACCTATAAAACTGGATAAGGCGACTACTGAATAGATCATCATTCCCAACCAAGCTGAAGGGACATGAATATACATAATTCTTACTGTCTCTCCTTGTATATAATCCATGGGGGAATTAAAAATTGCAAACCATAATCCCACTGACAATAAAACGATAGAAAATATACCTAACCATGGAGAAAAAGTTCGGATGTATTTTTCAAATATACCTGGATTAGCAAGATTTTTTGGCACTAAGATTTCCTTTTATTAATAAATGAAATAACATTTTTTATTAATCATTGCTACATTATGAAATTATTTTCTTATCTATTGTAGATAAATATTTTATAGATGAGTATGGCGAATAAAGATGGATAAAAATTTAAATAAATATCTCCATTCTTCTGAAGGTAATTTAGACGAATGGGAAAAAATAGCTCTTAAATCACTTAAAAATAGTACCCTTGAAGATCTATCTAGTGAATATGATAATGGCTTATATAGAAAGCCCCTATATACAAAAGAGGACCTAAAACAAGATACGAGTTATTCCTCAGCAAGAGGTCTTAGGCAAGAAAATAATACTAATTTACCTTGGCATATATGCTCTATTATTGACGATACAAGTGATGATAATTTTTTAAACACCAGAATTCTTGGTGAGCTAGAACGAGGCGCTTCTTCATTTGAATTGCCTTCTTTTTCTAAAGATCCAAAAAAAGTTCTTAACGAAGTTGATCTATCTGTCGCTCCAATTTACTTAAGAAACCTCAAAAGCAATGAAAGTGAAATTAAGGAATTTGCTAATTTCCTACTGGAGTGGAAAAAAATAAATAAAAAGAATCCTTGTGCAGGAATTAATATTGACCCAATAGCAACAGATATCTGGAACAATTATTTTTCAAATAGTGATAATAATTCAAAGGATCGTTTAAAAGATCTGATTTCCCTTAAAGAAGATTTTAAAAACGATTTGAATAATGTGATTTTTTTTCATTTTGATGGATCTCTTTGGAATGACATTGGTGCAGGCCTTATAGATGAAATTTCTTTACTTGCCTCAAGTTTAATAGAACTTTTAAGAATTAATAAAAATAACAATAAACTAAAAATTTCATTCTGTTACTCCTTAAGCACAGATTTCTTTTCCAATATAGCAAAAGTTAGAGCGTCAAGATTGGTTTTGACAAACCTTATGAATCATTTTGAGGTCGATATGGATATAACACATATAGGAAGAACTTCCTCGAGTATGCTCTTTAAAGAAAGCCCATGGATAAATCAATTAAGAATTACAAATGCTGCACTTTCAGGTGCGATTGCGGGGATTGATAGATTAGTCTGCCATCCTTTAACAAGTAAATTAGGGCAAGCGCCAGAATTCGTAAGAAGACTAACTAGAAATACACATATAATTTTGCAAGAAGAATCTCATATAGGAAAAATTCAAGACCCGTCAGGAGGGTCATTTTACCTAGAAAAATTAACCGAAGACATTGCGAGAGAGGTATGGAAAAGGATTAAAGAAATAGAAGGAAATAAAGGCATCACAAATCTTATCCAAAAAAAGAACTTTTTAAGTCGTCTAGAAAAAAATAGAAATAATGAGATAGACAAAATAAGTAGAGGGGAAACTAAAAGAATTGGTGTCAATACTTACCAAGATCC
>JAYYUG010000019.1:0-12351 GCA_036344135.1 Pseudomonadota bacterium
GCTTCCTCTGATAGATCTAAACCTACGCCAAATAATTTTGGGAAGCGTTTAATTAAAGATATCAGAATACATCCTGAACCTGTGCCTAAATCTAGAATGCTTTTGGCCTGTATTTTATTGATCATAGAAATGGCTGTTTCAACTAAAATCTCTGTTTCAGGCCTGGGATCAAGGACCGAGGAATTTATTTTAAAATCGCTTTCATAAAATTCTTTTTTTCCTTGTATTCTGCTTAAGGGTTCACCATTTTTTCTTCTCAGCAAAACATCTGTGATTTTTTCAAAAATACTCTCGTTAACCTCAAGGTCATATTTAATTAATAAGTCCGTATCAGTTATCTTAAGAATATCTTTAAGGATAGATCTACTTTCTATTTCACTAGAAGAAGGATAATAAATTCTTAACTCCCTTTTTAAAGATTTATGTAATTCATATAATCTCATAACTTATTCTTCTTTTAGAAGATGGCGCGAATTGTCTTCCGAAATTAAAGCCTCTACTAACCCTCCTAACTCTTGGCCCTCTAATACTGATTCCAATTTGTGCAAAGTTAGATTAATTCTATGATCAGTCACTCTTCCTTGGGGATAATTATATGTCCTAATTCTCTCAGATCTATCACCGGAACCAACCTGAAATCTCCTATCTGCAGCCCTTTCCTCTTGTTGTTTTTCTCTCTCAGATTCATATAATCTGGCCCTCAATATTTTCATAGCTTTGGCTTTATTTTTATGTTGAGATTTTTCATCTTGTTGGCTGACAACTATACCGCTAGGTAAATGTGTTATTCTTACTGCGCTATCAGTTGTATTCACAGATTGACCGCCAGGTCCGCTCGCTCTAAAAACATCTACCCTAATGTCCTTATCCTCTATGGCTATTTCGACATCCTCTGGTTCTGGTAAAACAGCCACTGTTGCAGCAGAAGTATGGACTCTTCCACTTGATTCTGTCTCTGGTACTCGTTGAACTCTATGAACTCCAGACTCAAATTTCAATTTTGAGAAAACGTTTTCTCCTGAAATTGAAAAAATTATTTCTTTGTAACCCCCTACATCACCATCGGACAATGTCATAATTTGAGTTTTCCATTTATTAAGATCAGCAAATCTTTGATACATACGGAATAAATCACCTGCAAAAATTGCGGCCTCATCCCCTCCAGTTCCTGCTCTGATTTCTAATATAACATCCTTTGAATCTGCCTTATCTTTCGGCAGTAAAAGAAGCTTTATATTTTCTTCGACTTTGGAAAGATGATCTGCAAGGTTCTTAAATTCTTCCTCAGCTAGTTCTTTCATTTCTTCTTCATTATTTTTGTCTTCTAATAAAATCTCTAAATCAGAAATTTCTTTCGATGTTTTCTTCCATTCACTTATTTCAGCAACTAACGGCTGAATTTCAGAATATTCCTTAGAAAATCTAACATATTCATCAGATGTGAGTTCTTCATTTAGTTGTTTTTCCAACTCCTTAGATCTTTTTAGGATGTCTTCAAATTTATCTAGAGAAAATAAAGTCACGATAAATTTTTCTTAGAATTTTCTTTTTCTTTAATTTTTTCTTCAACGTAACCCACAATAGTATCAATCATATCATCATTCTTACACTTCATAAGCTGGTTGCCGTCTATATATAACATTCCACTTTCTTTACCGCCTCCAGTAAAGCCAACTTCTGTCATTAGCGCCTCTCCAGGACCATTTACTACGCAACCCATTACAGACAAAGTGACAGATTCCGTTATATGAGATAATTTTTTTTCAAGTTTCTTAACTGTTTCAATTACATCAAACCCTTGCCGCGCGCATGATGGACAAGAGATAATTGTCACGCCCCTGTGCCTCAGCCCCAAACTCTTTAATATCCCAAACCCAACTTTAATTTCTTCTACGGGATCTGCCGACAAAGATACCCTTATTGTGTCTCCAATCCCCTGTGCAAGTAATTGGCCAATACCTATTGAAGATTTTATAGTGCCATCAATCATTCCTCCGGCTTCAGTAATGCCCAGATGAAGAGGTGCTTTAGTCTTTAGTGCTAGTTTTTTATAAGCTTCAACTGTCAATAAAACGCTCGAAGCTTTTACAGATATTTTATAGTTATTAAAATCCAGATCTTTTAATATATTTTCATGCATTAAAGCGCTCTCAACCATTGCTTCTGGGCTTGGACTCTTATATTTCTCAAGTATCTTTTTTTCAAGGGACCCTGCATTCACCCCAATTCGGATTGAGCAATCATTGTCTCTTGCTGCCTTCACAACTTCAAGAATCCTTTCGCGAGAACCTATATTGCCTGGGTTAAATCTAAGGCACGAAGCCCCCGACTCTGCTGCCTCAATAGCCCTTTTGTAATGAAAGTGTATATCTGCAATTATTGGCACCTTAGTTTCCGCTATAATATTTTTTAGAGCAAAAGATGATTCTTGGTCAGGGCAAGAAATCCTAACAAAATCTGCTCCAGCATTTTCGAGATTTTTAACCTGATTAATTGTAGCTTCTACGTCCGCAGTATTGGTATTTGTCATTGATTGAACAGTTATAGGGGAATCTCCACCCACAGGTATGTTTCCAACCATTATCTTATTACTTTTTCTTCTTTTAATTTCTTGCCAATAAGAATTTTTCATAATCAAACCTTAAAAAGTCACGCATCAAGTATATTTTCTAAAATAATATTATTTTGTTCAGCATAGAGCAAAAGATTGTTCTCAATAGTTAATAGATCTGTTTTTAATTGAGAATTCATAAATTTTTCTAAATCTCCGAGATGTAAGGACCGAACTATTTTCTTAATTGGCCCAATGTCGGCTGGTGTTAAGGAAAAAGACCTAAATCCCAACCCAAGTAATGCCAAAACATAAGAAAATTTACCAGATATATCGCCACAAATATGTATAGGTACTCTGTACTCATTACATTTATCTACGGCTTGTTTAAGAAACCTCAAAGCGCTCGGTTTTAAAATACTATACCTATCAACTATTGCGGAATTACCTCTATCTGCCGCAAAGAGGAATTGCATTAAATCATTGGACCCCACAGATATAAAATCAACCTCGGGAAGGAGGATATCAAATTGCCATATTAATGATGGAATTTCTAACATACTGCCAATGCTAATTTTTTTAGGTAACAATTTATTAAACTTTTTCATTCTTGAGATTTCTTTGGATAGCAATTTTTTTGCCTGCATCAATTCGTCAAACTCAGCTATCATAGGAAACATTACGCTTAATTCATTATTTTCTGAGGCATGAATTAAAGCACGTAATTGAAGTCTGAGTAAGCCTGGCCTGTCTAATGCTACACGGATTGCCCTCCAACCCAAAGCTGGGTTTTCTTCTTTAGGGGCAGTCATATAAGGTAGTATTTTATCCCCTCCAATATCTAGAGTTCTGAATATAACTTTTTTTCCTTTAGCGGCATCTAAAACCGAACGATAAAAAATTTTCTGTTCTTCCATCTTAGGAAGTGTTTCTGAAATTAAAAATTGTAATTCCGTTCTGAATAAGCCTATACCGTCTGCTCCGGACTCTTCCAGCTGGTTTAACTCCATAACTAAACCCGCATTCATATTAAGTTCTATCCGTTTTCCATCAAGTGTAATACCTTTTTTATCCTTAATACTTTTGTATTCAGTCTTAAGAGCTTGGCTCATTTTCATTCTTATTGAATAAATATTTTGAATATCCTCAGTAGGTCTAATAAATATTTCTCCCTTCTCACCATCAATTATAACTGTTTCATTTTGTTTAACGCTCATTTCTTTCAAGAATTTTGTTCTTCCCATAAGAGGGATATTCAATGCTCGAGCTACAATTGTTGTGTGTGAGCTCCTGGAGCCCTCCTCAAGGATTAATCCCTTTAACTTGCTCTTGGGATAATTTAACAATTCTGTAGGGCCAAGATTTCTTGCTAATAAAATTGTGTCTTTCGGAAGTTCTGTAAGAGAAGAAGACAAAGCAGTTCCAGTTAAATGTCTTTCCAATCTATTAGACAGATCCTTTAAGTCATAAAGCCTTTCAGACAAATAAATATCATCAAATTTATTAAACTTTTCGTTCATTGATGCCTGAACACTTTCTACCGCAGCTTCAGCTGTCAAACCCTGCAAAACAGCCTTATTTAATTTTCTGACCCAGCCCTCATCAAGACTTAACATCTTATATGCTTCCAAAACATCCTTGTAATCACTTGCACCAGAAAAGTCTGAACTTCTTAGCATTTTATCAATATCTTTTCTAAGCTCGGTTAATGCTTTTTCTAGTCTTTGAAGTTCTTTAGAAGAATTCTTAGATTTAAATTTTAGTATCTCAACTCTTGGTTCATGAAAAATTATATGACCAATAGCTAAACCCGGTGCAAAAACAGCTCCTTTAAGGTTGACTGGCATTAACGTTTCATCAATAATTTTTTGCATTTAGATTACTATCCTTGTTAAAAGAAT
This sequence comes from Pseudomonadota bacterium, assembly GCA_036344135.1. Classification (GTDB taxonomy): domain Bacteria; phylum Pseudomonadota; class Alphaproteobacteria; order MED-G09; family MED-G09. The sequence goes on from JAYYUG010000019.1 coordinate 4,453, forward strand.
TACCTATCTAGTTCAAAAAATTTGTGTAGCATTTTTGTAGCTTTCTCTGCATCTTTTTCATTAATAAGTACAGAAATCTTAATTTCTGAGGTCGAAATAACATTGATATTTATTCCATTATCCGACAAAACATTAAACATCCCACTCGCTACACCAGCATTACTCCTCATACCAACTCCAACAACAGAAATTTTGGCAATTCTACTATCGATTATGACTCTTTCATAAGGAACAGAATCCTTAATTTCAGACATAATCTTTTCCGATTTATCTACGTCATCCCTTGGCACGGTAAAAGTAATATCAGTAGTGTTTCCACCTTCAGAAATATTTTGAACAATCATATCCACATTAATATTAGAATCAGCAAGTGACATGAAAATTTCTGCTGCAACACCGGGTTTATCTCTGACGCCAACTAGAGTGATTTTTGCATCTTTCAAACTTGACGTGATTCCTGTTACGACTCTTTTGTCCATGATTTTGTCTTCATCGCATACTAGAGTACCTGCTTTAAAATTTTCTTTAGCGTCAAAACTTGAGAGGACTCTCAGCAAAACTTTGTTATTCATTGCTGTCTCCACAGAACGAGTTTGTAAGACCTCAGCTCCTAATGAAGCCATTTCTAGCATCTCCTCATATGATACTTTATCAAGACGTTTAGCATTAGAAATCTTATTAGGGTCAGAAGTATAAACACCATCAACATCGGTATAAATATCACAATAATCCGCTTCTATGGCAGAAGCGATTGCGACAGCAGATGTATCAGAGCCTCCTCTTCCAAGAGTTGTTATCCTCCCTTCATTGCTTACACCTTGAAATCCAGGAATGACACATACTAAACCTTTCTGTAATGAGTTTATTATAGTTTCCGATCTGATAGCTTCAATCCTTGATGATTTATGATTGGTATTTGTTACTATTGGTATTTGCCAAGCCATATAAGATCTCGCATTTATATCCATGTTGTTTAAGGCTGCAGATAATAGGCCAACACTTACTTGTTCTCCAGACGATACTACAGTGTCATATTCCTCGGGAGACAAGGAATCTGAAATTCCTCTAGCAAGATTTACTAAACGATCAGTTTCTCCAGCCATTGCAGAAAGCACTACTACTACTTCATTTCCTTGCACAACTTCATTTCTAACAATATTAGCCACCTCATTGATTCTCTCAACACTGCCTACCGAAGTACCGCCAAATTTCATTACTAGCCGCAACATTTCATTCTCCAAATATCCAAAAACCCTTAGAAAATATGATAATCATAAAACTCGTAAAATTTTCTTATTGGGGTAAGGCTATAGATAGTGTATAGAAATTTAACGTGCAAGTAGAAGTAGAAAAAGAAATTGTAAAATGAGCTCAACCGTCGACCCTTCAGAAATCGAATTTTTCTCCAAAATGGCTGAAGAATGGTGGAATCCTGAGGGAAAATTCAAACCGATTCATAAATGGAACCCTTCTAGAATTGAATATATTAAGGAAAAAATAATTGATCATTATGATCTTAATGCAAGCTCTTCAAAGCCATTTGAAAATTTAATTTTGTTAGATGTTGGTTGTGGTGGTGGTTTATTGTCAGAACCGATGGCTAAGTTTGGTGCAAAGGTCACCGGCATAGATGCTGCTGAAAAGAATATAAAAATTGCTTCTGCGCATGCAATGGCAAGTGGTTTGGGAATTAATTATAAACATTCCACAGCAGAACAACTTTTAAAAGAATTACGAATGGAAAATGATATTGGTTTTGATGTAATTCTAAATATGGAGGTTATTGAGCATGTATCCGATCTCAATTTATTTATTGAGTCCTGTTCTATGCTTTTAAAAAAGGATGGGATGATGATATTTTCTACGTTAAATAGAACAGCAGTTTCTTATTGTCTCGCTATCGTTGGTGCTGAATATATACTCGGATGGTTACCAAAGGGGACTCATGATTGGAAAAAATTTGTGACACCATCAGAATTAAAAATTTCTTTTAGGTCAAACAATCTTAAGATAGAGGAACTTCACGGAATGAAATATAATCCAATATTTGATAGTTGGTCACTATCTGAAGACACAAATGTTAATTACATTGGAAAGGCGTTAAAGATTAATTTTTAGTTTTTTTATTGATTCCAGGAATAGGGTGAATATCAATTCCTTCTTCTATTAATTCTTTAGCTTCTTCAATAGAGGATTCTCCATAAATATCTTTTGATTCTTTTTCCTCGTAATGCATAGCGCGCGCCTCTTCAGGAAATTTTTCTCCAACATATTCATAGTTTTTTTCTACATGCTTTCGGACTTTATTCATCATTACTTCAATTTTTTTAACATCATTATTAGCATTAGATTTATTACCTTTTTTTCCAATATTTGGAGACATAATATTTTTTTTAATTTCCCTAGAATCACATAATGGACACAAAACAAGAGAATCTTGGACCTGTTCTTCATAGGCTTTGGAACCAGAAAACCAAGCCTCAAAGTTATGACCTTCAGAGCATCTCAAACTATATTTGATCATGATTCCTCGTTTGTAATAGAATATTTACTATCTTTATGTATTGAAGGAATCTTTATACGAGCTTGCTTGACTTCGTCAAGATTTATATCAAAATTAATAAATCCAACACCTTCTTCTTTTTGTGCGATAATTTCCCCCCATGGGTTGATTACTAAGGAGTGCCCATATGTTTCTCTTCCGTTTTCGTGTTTTCCATATTGAGCAGGAGCTACAATATAAGAACCTGTTTCTATTGCTCTTGAGCAAAGTAAATTGTGCCAGTGAACCTTACCCGTTTCAAATGTGAAAGCAGAAGGAACAAAAATTATTTCAGCACCAGATTGAGCCAAATCCCTATAGAGATATGGGAATCTTAGATCGTAACATATTGAAAAACCAACATTACCAAACGGAGTTACGCCTACTATTGCCTCCTTTCCACTTTCATAAGTCTTACTTTCCCTATATTTTTCTCCGCTAGGAAGGTCTACATCAAAAAGATGTATCTTATTGTATCGATATTTTATAACTCCAGTATTATCTATCAGAAGGGATCTGTTAGAAACCTTGCCGTTCTGATTCAGAACAACCCAGGACCCCAATAATAGCCAAATATTTCTTTTTTTAGTAACTTCTTTAATTTGCTCTAGATATTCATCATCATCTTCTAGAGTAATTTTTTTGAAGAGTTCATTATTTCTAAGCTCCATAATATTGGTTGTTTCTGGAGTCGATATAAATTCTGCACCTGACTCCGAAGCCTGAAATATTTGATCCTTTAAAATGCTGCACGATTCCTCTGGATTCGTACCTGTATTTAATTGGATTAGAGAAAATTTAGATTTCACAAAAATATCATCCTAAAATCTCATCTAATTCACCGCTCTTATCTTTATCGTAAAGCTCATCGAAACCACCTATGTGGGTATCGCCGATGAATATTTGAGGGACCGTTCTTTTCCCGCCTGATCTTGCTATCATCTCTTCCATTAGATTTGGATTATCACCCAAAAATAACTCTTCAAATTCCAGTCCTTTTTTTTTCAATAAATCTTTTGCTCTTACGCAAAAGGAACATAAGGGGCCTGTGTAAATAATTATCTTCATAAAAAACTCCTCATAATATAATATGGTAACTCTAGTAGAAAATTCAAGAATTCTATTAAATTGTATAGAAGATAGACATTATGCATGACAGAAAGTTAGTTCGCTTAAGAAGAAAAAAAGTTAGTAAAATTAATCCGAAATCGAAATTATTCTTTAACGAATATCTTGAAGAAATGCTCGAAAGAATTTCCGCAATTAATGAAACTTTCCACGAATGTGTCGCATATGATTTTAGGAATCTTAACTTCCAAAAACCAGAAAATATGGGGAATATAATAAGATGCGATTCAAATGTTTCTGCCTCAACAAACTTGGTTTATGATGAAGAGTTTCTCCCTTTTAAAAGGGAAAGCGTTGACATGATACTTAGCTTTTTTAATCTTCATTTTGCTAATGATGTTCAAGGTATTTTTCATCAAGTACTTCAATCTTTAAAGCCTAACGGAATCTTTCTAGCATGCCTATTTGCTGGGGACACATTAGCCGAACTTCGGTTTGCCCTTTCCAAGGCTGAAGAGGAAATACTTAATGGCACAAGCCCGAGAATAAGTCCTTTTGCAGATTTGCAAGGGCTTTCCAACTTACTACAAAAAAATAATTTTTCACTGCCCGTGGCTGATATTGATAGAAAAAAAATTCTTTATAACAAACCAATTGATCTAATGCTCGACCTTAGATTAATGGGAGAAACCAACAGTCTGATTAAAATGAAAAAAAATTTCATGAGGAGAGATGTTTTAAAAAGGGCCATTCAGATATATGAGGACAACTTTACTAATGATAAAGGAAAGGTCTATGCCACTTTTGAAATCGCTTGGGTTATAGGTTGGAAATATCACCATAGTCAACAAGAGCCATTAAGGCCTGGTTCGGGAAAAGTAAATTTAAAGAGGGAAATTAAAAAATTTGAATAAATACCCTATTTCAAATCACCATTTATGGCTCTATCAATCAAATTAATTGTCTTTTCTATTCCATATAAAGCTATAAAAGAACCCAACCTTGGTCCATGACTTTGACCTAATAAGATTTCATATAAGGATTTAAACCAATCTTTTAATGATTCAAAATGCGTTTCTTTTCCTATTTGATATATAAAACTTTGAATGATCTCAGGGTCCTTCTCATCTAGAACATCCTTTAAATGATTTTTAAGAATAATTAAATATTCAATTTCTCTGTCTTCAGGCTTTCTGTATTTCTTTGTGGGTAAAATAAAATCTTTATAGTAAGCAAGAGAATAGGATACAAGATTATCAATCGAAGCTTCCGATTCATCTGGAATATCGTCATAATATTCTCTTATAAAACCCCAAATAACTTCTTTGCTATCAGCCTGAGATGCATTAACCAAATTTAGCAAATTTGAAAAAGATACAGGAATTTTCTTGAAGTGCGAATCGCCTTTGTGAATATAAAAAACCGGATTATTAAGTTGATCTTTTATTTCCTGAGAAGAAAATTTAGTGAGAAAGTTATGATACTCATCAACAGCCTTGGGGATCACATCAAAGGTTAACTTTTTTGCGCGCCTAGGGTTCTGATACATATATAAAGATAGACTCTCCGTTGAAGCATATTTTAACCATTCATCAATCGTAATTCCATTACCTTTGGACTTAGAGATTTTTTCACCCTTTTCATCAAAAAAAAGTTCGTAATTGAAACCTTCTGGTGGAGTGCCACCTATAGCCTTACAAATTCTACCTGATAGATTTACTGATTCTATAAGATCTTTTCCAGCCATTTCATAATCCACCTCTAAAGCGACCCAACGCATTGCCCAATCAGCTTTCCATTGTAGCTTACAATTGCCACCTAGAATTGATGTCTCAATTTCTTGTTTAGTATTTGGTTCCAAATAGGTGATAGAATGATTTTTTTTATTAAGATTTACAACTTTCACCATTAATACCTTACCGGTTTCTGGGCATATAGGGAGAAACGGAGAATAGGTTTTTTTACGCTCGTCCCCTATTGTCGGTAATACTAGATCAAGGATGTTTTCATAGTTCTCTAGGACCTTGATAAGGGTTTTATCAAACTTACCAGACTTATAATAATCTGTTGAACTTATAAAATGGTAGTCAAAACCAAAGCGATCCAAAAACTCCTTAAGACAATTGTTATTATAGTCAGCAAAGCTAGCAAATTCTCCAAAAGGATCAGGAATGCTTGATAATGGTTTTTCTAAATTATCTTCTAAAACTTTCCTATTGGGAAAATTATCAGGTACCTTTCGTAGCCCATCCATATCATCAGAAAAACATAAGAGAGAAGATTCAATATCAGGCTCTAAAACTCTCAAAGCAAATTGCACCATTGAGGTTCGGGCAACTTCTCCAAAAGTCCCAACATGAGGAAGGCCTGAAGCACCATAACCAGTTTCAAGGATAACATTCGTCGAAGGAAACCTCTTTAACCTATCAATAATTTTCTTAGCCTCTTGGAAGGGCCAAGCCTTGCTTTCTAATGCAGTAACTATTAATGATTGATCCATGAGTTTATTAAATCCTGTCGACAGTCTTATCTATAGCATGACTCTCTCTGCGGCAATAGATGGCACAATAAGTGAAAAGGAATTAAATAGTATCAATTTCTTCGTTAACACACTTCCAGTCTTCAAAAATTTTGACAAGGGTAGTTTGCCAAAAAAAATGAACGAGTGTATGCAATTAATTGAGGCTGAAGAAAATTTCGAAAATATTCTAGATGCAATAAATAGTAATCTAGAAAAAGAATTAAAAAGGACAGCCTTCATTCTTTCTATCGAGATAATGATGACAGAAATGAATATAGATGAGGAGGCGGTTAGATTTCTTGATATTTTCGGAAATATTCTTGAGCTCTCGGAATTAGAGAAAGCAGCTAGTAAATTTTTGATCAGAGCTAAATATTCTGAGGTTAATAAATGAGATCATTCTTTAAATTAATTATGCTTAAACCCAGAAACCTTCCTTTCACTTTTAGGATCATAAAAGAGATGATCTTATCTAGGGTTTTTAAATACCCTAATCCAGCCTTCTTAGTTAAAGATTACATTTTTGAGACTGCCATCCGCGAAAATCCAAAAAGTGTACTTGACGCAATGGATAATTTTGCCAGGAACAACAGATTTTTAATGAATGTTGGCAATGAAAAAGGTGCGCTCTTGGTGGAAGAAATTGTCAAATTAGGACCAGAAATTAACGTTTTAGAATTAGGATCTTTTTGTGGATATTCATCAATCTTAATGGCAATGAATATGGATCAAAAAAGCCAAATAACCTCATTAGAAATTAACGGAAAATATGCAAAAATAGCTAGAGAAATAATTGAGTTTTCTGGTCTATCAAATAAAATAGTAATCAAAGTAGGGGCCTCGGGAAACCTGATTCCCAAACTAAAAAAGAAATTTGATCTGATCTTTATTGACCATTGGAAAGATTTATACAAAAGAGATCTGATAATTATCGAAGAGCATAATTTGATAAAACAAGGATCAATTATTTTTGCTGACAATGTAGGTCCCTTATTTGGAAATAAAGATTATCTTCAATATGTTAGAAATAATAAGAAATTTGTTAGCAGGAATGTTGCTTCATCAGTAGAATATTCTTCTGCAGAAGACGCTGTTGAAATCTCTTCATATCAAGGTTAGGGCTTAAGAATATGTATATCTATGGTGACCCAAATTTGATATCAAAACAGAATAAAAAAAGTTTTTTTATATGAACATTAAAAATCAATTAAAGATAATTAGCTCACTATATTCAAAAGGAAATTTTATTGAAATAATTGATTATGTTGAACAAAATAGTGACCATATTGAGAATGATTGGAAAATATTAACCATAATTGGGCTGGCATTTTTTAATAATAATGATTTAGAAAAAGCTATTTATTATCAAAATAAATCAATTGATAAAGAGCCCACTTCACATAACTTCCATAACCTAGGATTAATTTTAAGGAAAAAAGGAGATTTTCAAGGTGCTATTAATGCTTTTAATAAATGTTTAAAGATTGGAATTGATCAGCCGGTATATTATTCGAACATAATTGATTTTTGCTTAGAAAATAATTCTATTCATGACGCTTTAAAAGTTTCAAATCATATGAGAAACAAATTTCCCGATAATCCTCGGACATTTTTTAACCTTGGATTAACATATGAAAAATTAAATAAATATTCTGACTCATTAATATTTTATGAAAAATGTCTAAAAATAGATAGTACAGATATATTGGCAATGAATAACCTTGGAAATGTATATTCATCTCTAAGAAAAACAGATCTTGCAGAAAAA
>JAYYUG010000020.1:0-27301 GCA_036344135.1 Pseudomonadota bacterium
CGAATCCTTCAATATGTTTGTTATTTAAACTTGCCGCCAAAGTTCCAAGAGTTCTTCCATGAAAAGATCCTTCAAATGCAATAATCTCATTCCTTTTTTTATGTCCTTTACTGAAATGGTATCTTCGAGCAACTTTAATTGCTCCCTCTACTGCCTCTGCACCAGAATTACAAAAAAAGGCTTTATCGGCAAAACTTATATTGCATAAACGTTTTGAAAGTTCCTCTTGTTCGGGAATTTTATAAAGATTTGAGACGTGCCAAAGATCATCTGCCCTTTCTTTTAAAGCATTGTTTAATCTCTGATGATTATGACCTAAAATGTTAACTGCTATACCCGACGCAAAATCAAGGTATTTATTTCCGTCAAAATCTTCTAACCAAGCACCTTGTCCTCGTTTGAAGGAGATCTGATACCTATCATACGTATTCATGAGATTATTACTCATTTTTCACCAATAATATTTGTCTATATGTTCTAATAAAATCCAATAAACACTTTCTTTAATTCTTTAATCTCCATCCCGAACGAAATAAGATAAAGCTTAATAAAAATAAAAGAAAATTAAGCAGAGATATAAATATTACTCCAAAAAGTAAAGATCCATCTGATACTCCAGTAAAACCATATCTGAAACCATCAATCACATAAAAGAACGGATTATATTCTATTAGTATCATGGCCGCATCTGGCATTCTCTTAACAGAATAGAAAGTGCCTGATAAAAAAGAAAGAGGAACTATAATAAAATTGGTAATAGTTCCTAAGTGATCAAACTTTTCTGACCAAATACCAGTAATTATTCCTATTAATGCTAGCAAAAGGGACCCTGATACTCCAAAGAAAATTATAGCCCAAATATGAAGAAAATCGAAATTTACGAAAAAGTTCATACATAAAACTGCTCCAGCTGCTACAACAACACCCCGAGTAACACCACCCATAGCAATAGCAATATTTAACTCATTTGCTGAAATTGGCGGCATAAGTATGTCTACAATGTTCCCTTGTATCTTTGATATTAGCAATGAAGAAGAAGTATGGGCGAAAGCCTGTTGCAAGACGGACATCATAATCAAACCTGGAGCCAAAAATTTAATAAATGGGATACCATTTATATCTGGTCTTAAGTCTCCCAGCGCAACCGTGAAAATAACCATAAAAAGAAGCGAAGTAGCAATGGGTGCTGCAACAGTTTGAAAAAAAATCTTGAAAAACCTATTTACTTCTTTTTTGTATAAAGTCCACAAACCATACCAGTTTATATTCCCTGATATTTTTGGTTCTCTCCAACGAAAATTTGAATCCTTTTGCAAATGAAATATTTTCCTAAAAAACTTATAATAAGAGAGTTTAATAAAATTAAAACTATTTATTGTCATTTTTACCAAACTATATCTTGTGTAAGATTTAATTTTGACATACCATATCTATTGTTATCGTGAGGAAACAAAGATATGGCTTGGACAGAAGACAGAGTCGAAGTATTAAAAAAATTATGGTCTGATGGATTGAGCGCTAGTCAAATTGCACGAGAATTGGGTGATGTTACAAGAAATGCAGTAATTGGAAAAGTTCATCGTTTGGGTTTAGCGGGAAGAGCCAGCCCTACTCGACCAAAGAGTAGGCTAAGACACCGTGATCCGACAGAATACTCATCCTCATATTCCAGTGATCCTGGATCAAGGATAGGTGATGATATTGAACCATTAGTGTTACCAGAACCAGCAGTATCAGAAAATGGCGATCCTATTAACATACTTACACTTAATGAAAAAGTTTGTAAGTGGCCCATAGGAGAACCGGGGGATAAAGATTTTAGATTCTGTGGCAGAAAAAAGTCGTCCGGGTCATCCTATTGCGTTGAACACACTCAACTAGCCTATCAACCATTGGATGTAAGACGAAAAAAGAGATCTAAATTTACAAGCAAGAAAAGAACTTTACCTAAGATTAATAATTTCTAACTGAGGTTAGAATGTGGTTTCATTCTCGATTTGAATTTCTTTTTCATCCGTCAATACCTCGCCAGTAACTATAAAATGGGTTACTTCGGCAATGTTCGTCGCTTGGTCACCAACTCTTTCAAGATATCTTGCTATAAAAAAAAGAGGAACTAGGGCTTCTATAGCCTCAGGCTTGGATTTGATGTTGTTTAATATCTCCATTAATATGTCTGAATAAATTGAGTCTATTTCACTATCTGAACTCCAAACCTCGAGTGACTTTTCACTTGTTCTTGCGGCATAATCCTCTAAAACAAGACTTAAATTCTCGTACACTCTATTAGTAAGAATTACTAAACTCTCTATAGTGCTAGGTGAACCGGCCTCAGTCAAATCTCCTTTAATTATACGTTTGCTTATGCCTTTGCACATATCACCGCATCTTTCCAAATAAAGAGACATCTTTACCGCCGAGAATACTAACCTTAAGTCGAACGCCATTGGTTGTCTTGAGGCCAGAGTATTGAAAGCTTTAATTTCTATCGACTGTCCCAAATTATTAATTTGTAAATCATTGTCTATAATTTTCTGGGCAAGATTATGGTCGTCATTTTTTAATATTTCTTCAACACTTTTTAAGGCAGCCAAAACCAAAGCTCCCATATTAATTAAGCCGTCGGTTATTTCGTTTAACTCTTCATCAAAAGAACTAACAATATGATCACTCATTATCTTTATACCTTCCTATCCATAACGACCTGTGACATAAGCTTCAGTTTGCTCGTTTAATGGATTCCTAAATATATTTTCAGTTTCCCCTACTTCTATTAAATGTCCAAGATGAAAGAATGCAGTTGTCTGAGAGACTCTTGCGGCCTGTTGCATAGAATGTGTCACAATTGTAATAGTGTAATTCACCTTCAACTCATCAATCAACTCTTCAATCTTAGCTGTAGCGATCGGATCAAGTGACGAACAGGGTTCATCCATTAATATTATCTCTGGATCAACAGCAATAGCCCTGGCTATGCAAAGTCTTTGCTGTTGTCCGCCTGAGAGACTGGTTCCAGGTTCCTGCAATCTATCCTTAACCTCATTCCAAAGACCAGCTCTTACCAGACTTTCCTGAACTTTCTTATCCATATCACTCTTATTTATAAACATACCATGAAGACGAGGTCCATAGGCAACATTTTCGTAGACTGATTTGGGAAATGGATTGGGTTTCTGAAAAACCATCCCGATCTTTGCTCTTAATTCTACTACATCAATTTTAGGATCATAAATATCTTGACCATTAATTTTAATTAATCCTTCGATTGAACAGGTATCAATTACATCATTCATTCGGTTAATACATCTCAAGAAGGTTGACTTTCCACAACCCGACGGTCCTATCAAAGAAGTTACTTCTTTCTCTTTGATATCTAAATTAACATCAAACAAAGCCTGTTTGTCTGAATAAAATACATTTACGCCGCTACAAGAGATTAATGCTTCATTTTTTCTAATCTTTCGTTCATCGAACACATTAATTATTTGATCCACTGTATTTACCATTTTAACTCATAACGTTTTCTCATAATAACAGCAGCAAGGTTTATTAGAACTAATAATAAAATTAAAACCAAAGTTGCAGCACTAGTTTTTGCGACAAAGGCCCTCTCAGGACTATCAGCCCATATATAAACCTGTACAGGTAAAGCTGTCGCTGGGTCTGTTATTGACCCTGGGATATCTACGACAAATGCTACCATGCCAATAAGGAGTAGTGGAGCTGATTCTCCAAAAGCTCTAGCAAGTCCGATGATTGTTCCGGTCAAAATTCCTGGCAAAGATGCTGGAAGCAAATGATGAAAAACTACCTGCATTTCTGAAGCCCCCATAGCCAAGGCAGCTTGACGGATAGAAGGTGGAACTGCTTGAAGTGAAGCTCTAGTTGAAATAATTATCGTCGGTAATGTCATTAAAGATAATACACAACCGCCCACAAGTGGAGCCGATCTTGGCATACCAAAAAAATTAATAAATAAAGCGAGGCCAAGTAGACCAAATATAATAGAAGGAACCGCAGCAAGATTATTAATATTGACCTCTATAAAATCAGTAATCCTGTTCTTAACGGCAAAATTTTCCAAGTAAATTGCGGTAAGAACACCAATTGGAAAACTGATCAAGAGGGTGATTAATATGGTGTATAAAGACCCAATCACCGCCCCTAAGACGCCTGCAATTTCAGGTTCCCTGCTATCTCCATTCAAAAACATATTTTTAGAAATTCTATTTTCCACTTTTCCGGTATTTTGGAATTGTTGTAACCATCTTACTTCTCTATCATCTAGGCGCCTTTCTTCCTCCTCAAGATCTTTGTCAATACCGAATTTATAGAACAAATCAGCATCATCGGAAAACAGTATAAAGAATGAAAAAATCTTATTTGTATAAGGAGAATTTTTCACTATATAATCCCTTAAATCGTAAGAGGCTCCAGAGGAAAATAGTCTTGCTAGATCCCTTTTGCACGATCTATCAATACAATCGGGCACAAGAGAGAGAATAGATTCATTAATAATGCGTCGATAATTCAGATCTTGAGGATCACTATCCTCGCTTTCAGAAATTGGAAGATTGATCTCTAGATTCATTCCGTAATTTGTAAAAGCAGGTACAGCACGGTACATCATAGAAAAAATTATTATGAAAAGCATTGTTGTAGCTAAGAAGAGCGAAACTAACCCGTAATACCTGAAACGTTTTTCTGCGAAACGTCTTTTGAGAGTTAATTTCTTTTGTCTACTATTCATAACGTTCTCTATATTTCCTAACGGTAATCATAGAAATTATATTAAGAATTAAAGTAATAAAGAATAATACGAGACCCAAAGCAAAAGCAGCTAAAGTTTTTGGACTGTCAAATTCTTGGTCACCGACTAATAATGTTACTATCTGAACGGTAACAGTAGTTACCGCTGAAAAAGGGTTAACTGTTAAATTTGCAGCCAATCCTGCTGCCATAACCACTATCATCGTCTCTCCTATAGCTCTAGAAATAGCTAATAAAAGGGCTCCAACGATACCAGGAAGGGCTGCAGGAATAATGACTCTTCTTATGGTTTCCGATTTTGTTGCTCCCAGAGCAAGAGAACCATCTCTTAAATTCTCTGGAACTGCCGACATTACATCATCTGACAAAGACGACACATATGGAATAATCATAATTCCCATTATCAAACCAGCTGCTAAAGCCGATTCGGTTGAAACGGTTAAACCGAAAGATTGTCCGATTGTCCTTATCAGTGGTCCAACAGAAAGTGCAGCAAAAAAACCGTAAACAACGGTTGGGATACCAGCTAGAATTTCTAGAATAGGTTTAAAATAACTCCTGACACCTGGTTTCGCATATTGTGAAAGATAGATTGCCGAGAATAACCCCAAAGGAGCTGCAATTATCATTGCAATAAAAGTAATTAAGAGTGTACCTGTAAATACTGGAACCGCCCCAAAACTCCCAGAAGACCCTATTTGGTCTTCCCTTATTGCGGTTTGAGGAGACCAGTGTGTCCCAAACAAAAACTCAAAAAAACTAACGTGTGAAAAGAATCTAACTGTTTCAAAAATTAATGACAGAATAATTCCAAAAGTTGTAAGAACAGCAACTGTTGAAAAGGTAAAAAAGATAAATCTTAATATTTTCTCCACACTTCTTCGAGCATCAAACCTTAAGGATAATCTGTTACCAAAATTAATCGCCAATCCCAGCGATAAAATACAAATAAACGCAAGACAGGAATAACGAAAAATTAAATAGTTAGAATAAAGAGACTTAGCCTCATTTGAGTTAAGTATCCCTAAAGAAATTATTGATTCCAAGTTTCCAAGATTATTTCCTAATTCCCTAATAGAATAAATTATCTCATCTTGTCCCATTAGTATTATTGACTTAGGTAAATAATTAGTTATTAAGGAATTTTGAATGGGAGATTCGATTACCAAGAAAATTAACAAACAAATTAGTGCAGGAAATACCGCCCAAAAGAAAACATAAAAGCCATGGTAGTGAGGCATAGACCTCAGACGTTGTTTATTAATAAGTAAAGATTTTGCCTGTCTACTTTTTATAACAAAGGTCAAAAGGCCACAAACGAAAATGAAGGCCAGGATTGTTAAAATATCAGTGGCTATATCTATCCTCCGCTGATCTCAAGACGAATACTAAAGTTCAAGTTCAACTAAATTTTTAGTATTCTTATTTACTGTCTTATACTCATCTTCGGGAAGAGGAATCAAGCCCTTTTCCATTAAGTACCCATATTGACCCATTGCATCATCACTAGTAAATTCTTGGGCAAATTTGATAATAGAAGGCTTCATTCTTGTATGGTTCTTTTTAATGTAAAAATAGAGGGACCTTGATATTATATAATCTCCTGCCATGATTTTTTCTAGTTTTGGAGCTATACCGTTGACATTTGCACCTCGAAGTTTATCCGAGTTCTGATCTAAGAAACTAAACCCAAAGATACCTAAAGCTCCAGGATTAACTGTTAATTTCTGGACAATAAGATTGTCATTTTCGCCAGCTTCTATAAATGCTCCATCCTCTCGGATTGTATGGGCAATAGTTTTAAACTCATTTTTTCTCACCTTTGAGCTCTCTTTAAGAGTCTTCAAAAAAGGAAAAGATTCTGCACCTTGTTCCATTGCTAACTCAACGAAAGCATCACGTGTTCCAGAAGTTGGAGGAGGACCTAACACTTCAATCTTAATATTTGGTAGTGAAGAATTTACATCTTTCCATGTTTGATAAGGGTTGTCTTGAAGTTGTGTGCTTTCTGAATTTATAGGAACCTTTGCAGCAAGAGCAAGATAAATATCCCGTGTTGTTAGATTAAAAACCTGACCTTTCTTAGAATTTGCAAAAACAATCCCATCATACCCAATTTTTACTTCAACCATATCAATGCCGTTTTCAATACATTTATTGTATTCATTCTTTTTAATTCGCCTCGAAGCGTTACTAATATCAGGAAATGCAGGTCCTTTTCCATTACAAAACAATCTCATACCGTTGCCTGTACCTGTTTGCTCAACTATAGGTGATTTGTATTTTGTAGAGCGTCCAAACTCTTCAGCTACCGCTGTTGAGAAAGGGAAAACGGTTGATGACCCAACAATACGAATTTGCTCCTCGGCATACAAACATGCAGAAAAAAGAGCAACAACCGCAAAATAAAAATAAAAAATCAGGGTTTTATTGGGGTTTAGCATTTTTTTCTCCACTAAATTAGTTGAAATGGCTCTTAAAGCATATCGAAACTGAACTTATATTGGATACCAAACATGATGTGTTCTGAACCTTTCGAGGTATCCGTATAAGACTTATCTACATAATTAAGATATAATTTCAGGGGTTTGGCTAATTTGTAATCAACACCGATGCCGATGAGTTCTCCGCCATGTTTCACCATGTCTGACTCCCCGTACATCAATTTAAAAGTAGTTTTCTTAGAAATTTTTGATTTCAATGAAACAACGTAACCGTCATCATCATATTTTCCAGTTGAGTCCTCAGACTCTTGCCAAATAAGGCCTAAACTTACCGATTTACCAAGAGGCATGGTAGTGCCAATTCTGATTGTATCAAAGAAATACCCTTTTTGAGGGACTTCTGAATCAAGAGCTAGGGAAAATTGTGCTTTGTTCACACCAATTTTACCACTCCATTCAAAAGATGTTGAAAAAGCTTCCTCGTCAGATTCCTCAAGAATTGTCATTACGTTGACAGTAAAACCTCTGATTTTTGGGGAAGACCATTGGATTACTTTCCTGCTTCTGTTATCACCCCAAAGAATATTTTTAATATCACCAGCTGTATCATTGAATAGATCAACTTGACCTTGAGCATTTTTCAAAGGTGTATCATGCATTCCAAGAAGGAATGTTCCAAAGGCGCCTCTTAAACCAAGATAACTATTTCGTTGACTAAAAGTTGGATCACCGTCGACAGGATCTACTTGCCACTCGTATTGATAAATGACAGCCATCCCACTATCAAAAATCTGAGACCCTTTAATACCAACTCGGGATGCATGTGAACGGACATCTGTTATCGTTCCGTTGGCTTTATTTTCGCTAGAGACAGCCAAATCCAATCTTCCATAAATTGAGGGACTTGCATAAACAGGTACGGAACTGATTAAAAGAAGAAATACAATCAAAAACCTTGAAGAAAAAGAATGCATTGCAGCCACTCCTTCTGTTTATATGCACTCCTTCTCCTTGATTTTCATTCTAAAGTCAACATAGTATTTCTCGCATTTTCTTTTTATAAAGTCTCTTCAAAATTAGTGGGAAAATGACATGTCTAAATGTCTAGTAGAGTTTATTGGTAATTATTGTAAACTACTATTATGACTAAAAATCTCATTCTCTGGCGTCATGCAAAATCTGTAACCGGTTTCAATGATCATGAAAGAGGTTTATCAGTAAAGGGCCAAAAAGATGCAAGGGATATGTCTAAATACATTTTGTCTTTTAGAAATCCTGATCTAATCTTATGCTCTTCATCACAACGTACCATCGATACCTTACAAATATTAAAAGATCAGGGAGGCTTAACTAAGGCATATATTAAAGATAAACTTTACCTTGCAACACAAGAGGAAATTTCTAATATAGTTTTTTCTCACAGCCAATCCTATAAATCGATATTATGTATTAGTCATAATCCTGGTATCCATGAATTATCTCTATCCTTAACCAATATAGCAGACATGAATCTTCGAAATGCAGAAATGAAGTTTAAATTTCCGACTTCGGCAGTTGCTATTTTCCAAGTTAAAGATAACAATTGGCAGAATATTTATACTAATGAAAATGTACTCATAGAATTCATGACACCCAAAACCCTAAGGAGTAAAAAGTGAAAAAAATTATAATCTCTTCATTAATTATTCTGATTACAATTATTTCTTTTAGTCAGATTATAAAAATTCACACCATAGAAGATTTAATCTTTAAAATAGGATTAAGCACTATAGTTGCAAACATAAATACGGGACCATGGAATCAAAATGAAGAAGACGCTTTGCGAGTTGTCGTTTGCGGTTCCAGGTCTCCCCTTATGCATAAGGATAGGGCCAATACGTGCCTGTTGGTAGTTGCTGGTAATAAATCTTATTTAATTGATGTCGGCTCAGGGAGTATTAACAAGCTCGGTGCATATGGAGTTAATTTTGGAGATATTGAATCCGTGATTATTTCTCACCTTCACTCAGATCATATAACAGACCTCGGTGAAGCACATTTGCGAACTTGGATGAGCAGAAATAAGCCACCAAAATTAACTGTCTTTGGACCTGATGGAATAGAACAGGTTGTAGAAGGTTATAATATAGCTTTTGGACAAGATAACATTTACAGGAATCTGCATCATGGAACGGATATCGCCAATCTGGCAGTCTCCGGAATGTCGGCTAGAACCATAGATATGGAAAACCCCATTATTATCTCCGATGAAAACACTACAATAACCGCTTTTGAAGTTATCCATGAGCCTGTTTCTCCTGCCTTAGGATTCCGAATAGACTATAAAGATCGTTCTATCGTTATAAGTGGTGATACCATTAAAGATAAAAATGTGGAAAAATTTTCAAAGGATGTTGATGTCCTTTTTCACGAAGCACAATCAAATTACATTTTGAATAATTTAATAGAAGCACAAGGTGGAAAAGGTCCCAATGCAACTATCCTCAAGGACATCCAAACATATCATACAACACCTACGGAAGCGGCTGAAATAGCAAAAGCAGCAAAAGTAGGACATTTGGTTTTTTATCATCTAACACCAGCTCCTAGAAATACGATCATGGAGAGGGTTTTTACAAGGGGAGTTGAAGAAATATTTCCTGAAGACTGGACAATGGCTAAAGACGGTTTATTGGTAAGCCTTCCGACTGGAAGTGATGATATTAATATTTCTTATCTCGACTAAATATCTAAATTATCCCGTATGGGCATTGCCTTAAAATTAAAACCTTTCTCAACTGTGGGTTTAATAGTCGCAAAATAAGGTGACAAATCAAAATCTCTTGGAACAAATAGAGAATGATGACGAATATGAAAAATCTCATGGTAGGAATTATTAAGATTCCTATTTTTTTCATCTCGAAGTTGACCGCCGATTTTTTCAATTTTAGGAAGAATAGGATAGCCAACTGAATGGAATGCTTTTGCCAACAATGTCGAGCATATAACCTTTGTTGGTGTGCCTGACCCTAGGGCTATCATCTTCCGTCTCCACCTAACTGGGACTGGGGGCTCCGGTAACAAATATCTCATCAAGTCGATAATATTTTTCCTGTCATAATCAAGACCAATAGAATCTATCATATAAGATACAACACGTTTCTTATCAATTTCAGACAATCCTGTAGGCCTACAAATTCTTGTATTATAATTTTCGTATTTTGAGAGAGGTACGACAATTACTCCTTTTGAAACATCGGATTCAATTAGCAGGGGGTCCTCACCGAAATCTTTTGCATTTAGATTATCTTTCCCAATATAAAAGGCTGAGTGAGACCATGTGGATTGTGTGAGGTACTTTATTGTCGAAGATATCCTTTGCTTCCCTTCCACAAGTAAAATATCCGCAGGCTCCATGACTTCCTCCAGATCCTTAATTTTAAATTCTGAGGTAGTTTCATATCTTCTTAGAGGTTGTTGAAGCCATCTGACTATTAAATTATTTATGTAGTTATAAAAACTTTTCATTATCCCTAAAGATGCTTCTTAAAGAATTCCTCGACAACTTAAAAAGTTACATATTCAAAATACCAAAAAAAACCGCAGCACTACCCATGATAGACATGAGGAGAAATGTTCCTTGTGCTCCAATCAATCTGGGATAATTTGCCCCTGAGTTTTTGCTCATTCCCCAAGCATGCAATAATCTTAAAACCACTAATAATCCTCCAAGGATATGAACGATTTGCCTTGGAGAACCAGAAATCTCCAAAAGATAAAGCAATACAAGCGCAAGAGGAACATTTTCTACAAAGTTGGCTTGGACTCTTAAAACAGCATTCGCTCTCCATTCAGGTTCTTTGTCACCTTTTAATCGGACATATAACACTTGATTCGCTAGTAAAACCGATAAAAGAATAAGAATACCAGCATATAATAAAGTTACAGGTATCATGACAGTACTCCTATAAGTACAAATATTATTCCTACTGAAATTAATGTTATGCCAATCCAAGAATACTGATCCCGCCAAAAAAGTAGAAACGCTCTTTCAGAGCCCTTTTCGGCAGTCTTAACTTCCCCCCTCTGCAATTGACGAGGTAGGCCCCCAACCCAAAAAATCTGACTTCCTAACCAAATAGAGCCTAAACCAAAAACGATTAACCATGATGTATATTCAAGCATTATTCCTCCCTATTTTTAAATAAATAAATTTAAATTCTGGACGTAATTAGGGGTAAATCTAGGAATGATTTAAAACCAGGCTCAGCATTGCAAACTTTTGGTATAGCATTTACGCCATGCATAGCTGTGGAAATTAAAGGGTCATCATTCCAGTCATGGCTAAATGATATTTTCATGTTAGGAGAGCCTTCTACTTCTATATTCACTCCAACCGGTTCATCCCATTCTTTTGCAAAATCCGAATGAGCCCTATAAATAGCCTCCTGAATAATTAATACTTCATTAGTGCAATGCCCTGTCCATTTCCTTCTTTGAGCACATATAGTCCCCTCTTTTATAATTCCTGCTGCGATCTCAAGATCTTTGTCAGCAATCACTATCTGTAAATCCTCTTCAACATTTGAAATTTCGGTTCCTATACCCTCGGCAATAAGGTAAACCGCCTCTTTAAATAATCCACTCAGCCAGGATTCGTATCTATCAGCCTCTTTCTCATACTCCTCCATTGTCTTTCCCATCAACATACCATCCATTACAATTTCTTTTGAAGGATAGTATGAAAATTCAGAGCTTTCACTAACTGTGATTTTGTTAATTTTCTCTGACATTCCGGACATAGTCAAAGGGATCAACTCCGCTAGCCAACCTGGATTATATCCAGTTCCATGTAGACTTACACCTCCAGCAATACATGCTTCTTCAATCTCTTTAGTTAATTCATCTCCAAAGGCCTTAGGAAAGAGATATCCGACGGTCGTTACAACATTTATTCCTCTTCGGAGTATTGATAAAATATTTTTCTTGTCGGCTTCTGGATCCAAACCCATTCTAAAAGAAGCAAGGGGAGTATAATGGACACAATCTATGTCCTTGTTAAGGATATCATCGATCTGGTCTGTAGCTAAGATACCGGTTTCCTCTATACCTGCAATTACACCTGCATCTTTTCCAACTTTCTCGCTATCATGAACTATTAAACCAACTAGCTCCAAATCTTCCCTTTGTACTATACCTCTTATTGACGCTTTACCCACGTTACCGCTAGACCATTGAACGACTTTAAAAATTTTTTTACCCAATTTATCCTCCATCAATGCAGTTTTACATTTTTTTATCTTCTTTCAAACTGATATTATGGACTAAAGAATAGTAATAGAATATTATCTTCTGATAAGATTGTTAAAGGGTGACTCATGTTCGATATACTTATTAAAGACGGGAACATTGTTGACGGCACAGGAACAAAATCGTTTATTAGCGATGTAGCTATAAAAGACGGGAAGATTTCTGAAGTTGGAAAAATTTCCCAAAAAGCAAAAAGGGAAATTGATGCTGATGGTCATCTTGTGACCCCAGGTTGGGTGGATATCCACACTCATTATGATGGTCAATCCCTATGGGACCCCTATCTTACACCATCCTCTTGGCATGGTTGCACAACCGTAGTAATGGGTAATTGTGGGGTTGGTTTTGCCCCAGTATCTCCAAACAAAGAACAATGGCTTATAGAACTAATGGAAAGCGTAGAGGATATACCTGGCAGTGCTTTAACTGAAGGTATCGACTGGCAGTGGGAAAGTTTTCCAGAATATTTGGAAGCATTAGAAAAATTACCCAGAGTACTGGATGTCGGAACCCAGGTTCCGCATTGCGCAGTTAGATCTTATGTAATGGGTGACAGATGTATAGAACAAAAGACTGCAGGATCAGAAGATATAAAAAAGATGGCTGATATTGTCCAAGAAGGACTACAGGCTGGAGCATTAGGCTTCTCAACCTCAAGAACGATTGTTCACAGGACTCTGGAAGGAGATCTGGTTCCTGGGACATACGCAGGTGAAGCTGAGTTATTTGGAATTGCAGAGGGAATGAATAAAGCTGGTCATGGAGTCTTGCAAATGGCATCTGATCTTGGTGAGGCTGATGGTGATCTCAAATGGATGGCAAAATTATCAAAAGATTATAATGTTGGAGTAAGTTTGAATCTTTTTCAGAATGATTTTTTGCCAAATCAGTACAAGGATATCCTTCAAAGGATGAAAGATGTTAATGCTAATGGTGCAAACATATCTGCACAAGTTTCTGGTCGTACTGTTGGGTTAATCCTTGGTCTTGAGACCACAATGCAACCCTTTATGAGAAAACCTGCTTATATGAAAATTGCTAACTTACCTCTTGAGCAAAGAGTTATCGAAATGAATAAACCAGAAGTAAGGAAGGCAATATTATCTAACGAGGGGTGGGATCCATCCCCTGAAGCGAAAAGATTTCTTCAAGGTTGGGAGAAAATGTTCAGGTTAGGAAATCCTCCTAAATATGAACCACTACAAAGCGAGTGTTTATCGGAAAGGTCAAAATTAGAAGGAATAAACCCAGAAGAAATAGCTTATGATATTTTACTCGAATTTGATGGCAAAGGTTTAATTTACTATCCATTTCTCAATTACTCAAACTACAACTTGGATTGTGCTCTGGAGATGATGATGGCACCACATACTGTATTTGGGGGATCGGATGGAGGTGCGCATTGCGGAACTATTTGTGATGTTAGTCTTCCAACGTATAACCTCGCGTATTGGGGACGGGACAGAACCCGAGGAGAGAAAGTGGCTATCGAATGGTTAGTCCACAAACAAACCTTGGGTACTGCTTTAATCCATGGTTTAAATGATAGAGGATGCATAAAAGAGGGGCTAATTGCAGATCTTAACATCATAGATTTAGAAGAATTAGCAATTGACTCTCCTAAAGTTACCTATGATCTCCCAACAGGAGCTCGAAGATTAGTACAAGGTTCAAAAGGTTACAAACATACAATTAAATCAGGAATTCCAATCTTTGAAGATGGGGAACCGACCTCAGAACTTCCAGGAAGACTTATCAGGGGGCCTCAAGCTAGGATTAATTAATAGAAGTAAAAGACCGCCCCTTACGGTTATTGATCCAGATGAACTGGAAATTTCTTATTCATTAGTGGAAAAATATCTTTTCGGATATCATGCAAGCATTCTCGCATCCAAAAATGCGCTGGATCATTTCCTAATCTTTTGTTCCAAATTAATTTAACTTCTTGCTTCTCCGATTTGAATGGAAGCGGAACTATCTCAAATTCATTAGATGAGTTAAGTTGATTAGCTATATAGCTTGTTAAAGCTATAAGGCAGTCTGTCTCTTTAATTATCTCCTTAGCTACTTGAAAATAGTTTACAGACATCATTTTATTTCGCTTATAACCTAATGTGAAAAGATGTTTATCAATATGACTGGTGCCCTTCCCGTCTATACTTATATAAATATGATTTGCATCTAAATAATTTTGAAGTTCAATTTTGCCTTTCTTAAAGAAAGGATTCCCTTTCCTTCCCATACATATGTAGTCATCCGAATAAATCAATAAACTATCAAAATGCTCATCAAAACTAAGACCTATAGGAGATTGATATTCTGTTTCCAAGAAATGATTAGAGCCAATAATAAAATCAACATCATAATTCTTTAATTTTTCAAAATGACCTGGTTCAGGAGCGAGCGTAATCAGTTTGATATTAGGAGCTTCATTTTCCAATTTTTTAACCAATCTTGGCAAGACACTGCCCGCTGCAACATCAGGAAAAGAAAAGATAAAAGTGCGTTGAGAATTTTTAGGGTCAAAAGTTTCAGAGGAAATTGAGCTTTGAATTAAATCTAAAGCTTTCTTTATTGGCCCCACCAATTCTAGTGCTTTTGGGGTAGGTTTCATTTTGTCTTCGGATCTAAAAAATAAATCGTCTTTAAGAGAGTATCGCAAACGATTCAAAGCATTACTTACTGCGGATTGAGACAAATTAATTCTTTCGGCAGCTTTGGTGGTTGAGCCCTCATCAAATATAGCATCAAAGACTACCAAAAGATTCAAATCCAATTTATTAAAATTCATGAAATAAATATCCCTTATTTATATAATTCATTTGATAAATAGTAATAAATTCCCATATAAGTGTCAACAGTAGGAAGGAAAAGATGTCACATTTCATAAACATAGTAATAATACTTATCTTTGTTTCGATCATAATAGCGGTTCAGCCGGCATTTGCGATCGGAATTGATCAACTTATATCTGTCTAATAAAATTATTAAAATTTGGTTCTTCTAGCTAGTAAAAAAAGGAAATGGACAAACCTCTCTCCCCCAAACATCAAAGAGGAGATTGTTCTGAAAAAAGGTTATGAAAATAAATAACAATATCGTTGATTTTAAAGATCCATTTTTATCGAAAAAAGTTTTAGAAATTGAATCTGATAGACAAAGAGTTTTGGAAAGGAATACAAAATTCGTGGAAAAAATTCTTAAAAATTTACAATTTTAAGGATAAACGTAGCAGGAGCTGGATTCCGTAAAAAAAACCCCAGCATAACCGGGGTTTTAATTAATAAATTAAGATTAAAATTACCATCTAACGCCAGCTTCAATGCCATATTCCATTGGAGCACCATACAATGTAAAGTTCCAAAGACCGGCCACATTATTTGAGCCATCTCTATAGATTTCATCGTTCAGGTTTTTACCATATAAAGTTATATAGTATTTATCCGCTGCATCTCTCCAAGTAGCATTTGCATTTACAATCGTTCTCTCGTCCAACTGACTATAAATTGGATTTGTCGGTTGAGTTTCAGCCTCATCTTGATGATAAACGTTTACATTATAAGTCAAAGAACCATTATCTCCCAATTCTTGATCATAAGTGAAGGATATGTACCCACTCATCTCTGGGGAGAATGGAAGTCCGTATCCACCAAAATCCGTTGGGTTATCAATTCCATCGTTTGGGGTTTCATCCCAAACAAAGATATCGTATTTATGATCCATGAAAGCTACATTTCCATCAATACGGAAATTATCCGTTGCACGATAATTAAATTCTAGCTCAAGACCTTTGTTGGTGGATTTACCAGCATTCACCTTAACTGTTTCCTGATAAGGCGGAACTGGAAGTGGTAATACCTGATTCCTCTGCAAGTCCTCAAATTCGGTATGGAAAACAGCCAGATTCAACCGTAACCTGTTATCCAAGAAATCACCCTTCATACCAAACTCAATATTAGCATTGGTTTCTGGTTCATAAGGAAATGCACAGGAATAATCTGTAGAACATGTCTCTGTGTAACCACCTGCCATAAATCCGGTAGCATAAGATCCGTAAATCATCACATCCTCATTCACGGTGTAATCCAGAACGAAACGATAAGTTAACTCACTCCAACTATCTCCCGTTGTAGTACAGATACTTCTGTTTTCACAAGGAATAACCGATGAGAAAAGTGGAGGATTGTCATCTCTTGTTAAACCTGTAGCACTAAGATTTATTCCATCTCTACCAGTAGATGCAAGCCAACCCGCTGAACCCGTTTCCCTGTGGAAATCTTTTTCATCCTGTGTATAACGAGCACCGGCTGACAGTCTCAAGTCATCTTTGAGATCATAGGTAAAGTCAAAATAAACGGCTGTACTAGTTCTGTCTTGGTCGGTTTGCGTACTAGTATAATCGTTATGGATCCAACCTGGTACACCGAGGAACCATTGCAAGCCAACTGCAGCATATGCAGCAAAGTTGAGATTGTCCTCGGCATAACTTGCGCCCAATGTATAATTAAAACGACCTTCATAATTGCTGGTCAATCGGAATTCTTGTTGAATTTGATCTCTAGCAGTATTCCGAGTTGCATCATACAAACTTGCAAAGGCCTCACCTGTATAAGTGCTAGCGTTCCTTTCTTCATGATGCCTGAAACCAGTAATAGATTTCAAAGTAAGGTCACCCAACTCAAAAGTTTGGTTAAAGTAAACACCCTTACTGTCCATTCTGTGACCCTTACAAATTGCTAAAGTGGAATTACAGTGATTGCTTTCACCAGTAGCAAAAGGATTGTTCCAAGTTTCTCCTCCCCAATTAGGAGAAGGAGTATGGTTTCCTGGGAAACCCAGCAAACAGAAAAGTTGGCCACCTGGGCACTCTGTTTCATTTACTGTAGCAGGTGCACCGGAATCATCTTTGCTGATCTCAAAAATAAGATGCCCAGAATAACTTTCATTTGGCTCAAACAAAAACTTTATTTTTGCAGCCAAAACATCTTTACCAGCTAGATCTCCGCCATCACCAACATTAGATAAGTCTGTTCCATCATCTGGCCAAACTCCTGTGGGGTTAAAAAAGGTTGGTCCTGGATAATCTCCGGCAGGTTTTGAATTTTGATAGAAGCCTTGACTCTTGTCCCATATTGCTGCAATTCGCATAGCAATTTTACCTTCAATAATAGGGACGTTCAAAGCTAGTTTAAATTTGTTAACACTTCCCTCGTTCCAGTCATACTGTCCGGCCGAAGCACTAAACTCACCGAACGACTCATCGAGGACAGGTTTCTTAGTAGTTACAGAAATAACACCGCCTGTAGCATTCTTACCGAATAGAGTTCCTTGGGGACCCCTATAAACCTCAATTTGTTCAATGTCGAACATCTCGATAAATTGTGCTTGTACATGGTTAATACCAAAGTCATCTACTAGGAAGGCAACGGAAGGATCTTCAGTGACCAAGATTGATATGCTTCCAGTTCCCCTGATGCCACCCGCGACGGCGTTAAAAGCAGGTTGCAGTGTCAATGTCACATTTGGAACTATACTTGCCAGAGCTCTTGGATCATTTGCAAACTGATTATTAAAAGTCTGTTCAGTAATTGCCGACACAGCAAGGGCTGCATCCTGAAGACCAATATCCCTTTTTGTACCTGTGACTATGATTTCTTCTAAATCTAATCTGCTACTTGCTCCTTCTTGAGCGTTAGCAACATTACTAACAGTAAAAATAAGTGTAAAAATTAGAGCGAATGAAACGCCCATTAATTTGAATAACTTCATTATTGTCTCCCCCCACAAACATTTTTTAATAGTTAATGAATGAGAAGTGATTCTCTATTAACGTAAGGTAAATTTCAAGGTAAAATTTATGTAATAAAAGAAGTTTCTATGACAATAACTATTGTTAATCTAAAATTTTTTATTTATACCACTATATATGGAAGTTCATTAAAAATTAATCTATATATAGTAAATAATTTAATTAAATTAAAAATTGTTAAAACACTTCTAGATTTCTTATAAGAATAGTATATTTTTTTATCAATTGAGGAAAAAAAGCTATGTTAATTCTTCTTTCACCGGCAAAAACTCTTGATTATGAGACGAAAATTAATGATTTTCCTTATACTTCACCCCATTTTTTAACACAATCAAAAGACCTGATGAAAAATCTAAATAATTTGAAAAAAAATGAGATCGCAAAAATGATGAAGTTGAGTGATAAATTAACCGAACTCAATATTGATCGATACAAGCATTGGATTGGAAAACAAAAGCCCAGCGAAAACGCGAGACAATCTGTGTTCGTGTTTAAGGGGGACGTATACAGAGGATTAAAAGCAGAAAAATTTTCAGAGAAAGATCTAGAATTTGCTCAAAATCATTTGAGGATGCTGTCCGGATTATATGGAATCTTAAAACCGCTCGACGTAATTGAGCCATACAGATTGGAGATGGGAACAAAACTAAAAAACAACAAAGGAAGCTCCCTCTATGACTTCTGGGGAAAAAAGATTACAGAGAATTTGATTAAAGACCTCAAAAGTATGAATTCAAATATTCTTATCAATTTGGCTTCAAACGAATATTTTAACTCTATTCAATCTTTACCGAAAGAAGTTAACCTTATTTCTCCCGCCTTTAAAGATAACAAGAATGGTCAATTCAAAATTATCAGTTTCTATGCCAAAAAAGCTCGGGGTTTGATGGCTGCATGGATCATAAAAAATAAAATCAAAGATGAAAAATATTTACCTAATTTTTCTGAGGAGGGCTACAAATTCTCAACAGAGGAATCGGCAAAAGGATCACCTGTATTTTTAAGGGGATAAACTAATTAAATATTGAGCATAGATCTATGTTGATCTATAAAAACATATTCGCCTGTGGGGCCATAGCTCAGTTGGGAGAGCGTCTGGTTTGCAACCAGAAGGTCGTCGGTTCGATCCCGTCTGGCTCCACCATTAAAAGGAAGCAGATATCGTATGCATGGGGGACATCACCATCACGAACACGGCAACGATAAAAATCTCATTGTAGCAATAAGCATCAATTTGTTTCTAACCTTTGCCCAATTTTTCGGAGGTTTAATATCGGGAAGCCTCGCACTTATTGCCGACGCAATTCATAACTTAAGTGACGCAGTCTCTTTGGGCATTGCTATTTTTGCAAGGGCAATTGGAAGAAAAACGGCTGATGAGTTTAGAACTTTTGGCTATAAGAGAGCCGAAGTTATTGCAGCGCTTATAAACTTAACTCTCATGCTTATAATAAGCTTGTATCTTATATATGAAGCTATTTGGAGATTCATTGAGCCGCAAATTATTTCTGGGTGGATAGTCATAATAATTGCAGGAATAGCGCTTATAGTTGATCTATACACTTCGGTAATAACATACAGATTATCTGAAAATAATATGAACATGAAAGCTGCCTTCCTACACAATCTTTCTGATGCCTTGGCATCAATAGGTGTTGTTATTGCGGGGAGTTTAATTCTTCTTTATGAGTGGTTCTGGGTGGATTCGCTGATAACCATGATTATTGCAGGTTATATCTTATTGCAAACTTTTAAAATGTTTCCTAATAGTGTCAATTTCCTAATGGATGCAACTCCTAATAATATCTCTATTGAGGACGTTAAGACTTCAATGAGTTTGATCGAAGGGGTAGAAGATGTTCACCACATACATGTTTGGAATTTAGATGAACAAAGAGTAGCTCTTGAGGCCCATGTTGTAACAGGAGCCGAAAGTCTAAAAGATAATGCTACAATTAAAGAAACCATAAAAAAATCTCTGCAAGAAAAATATGATATCAATCATTCCACATTAGAATTTGAACATATGGATGAGGATTGTAATGATTAAAACAAAATTACGTGCGAAACTTGACTTATTTAAGTTAATAATTGAATAAGAAAGCATGAGTATAGATAGAAATTTTCCTAGTACCCGTTTAAGAAGGTTGCGAAAGAGCGCTAACCTTAGGGCGATGCTTGCTGAAACTCATTTAACTGTCTCCGATTTAATTCAACCTATATTCATAAAAGAAAATCTTTCGGGAAGAGAAGCTATCGAAACAATGCCAGGAATTAATCGGCTTGGTCTCGATATAGTAAATGAAGAAATTGACGATATTATTCATACCGGTATTAAGTCAGTTGCAGTTTTTCCGGTCATAGATGAATCAAAAAAAGATGAGACTGGTACTCAAGCTGCTATTGAAGGAAACTTCATTAATAGTGCTATCAGAAAGATTAAAGAATCCTACCCAGAATTGGTTGTCATTGCCGATGTAGCTCTTGACCCCTACACAACTCATGGTCATGACGGGATACTGAATGAAACCGGTGATGTTGACAATGATCTTACCTTACCAGCTTTGAGGGACCAGGCGTTGGGGTTAGCAAAAGCTGGGACCGATATCATTGCTCCATCAGACATGATGGATGGGAGAATAAAGGTAATAAGGGATGTTTTGGAACAAAATGATTTTGTGAACACTCTAATCCTCTCGTACGCCGCAAAATACAGCTCAAAGTTTTATGGACCATTCAAAGACGCAGTTGAATCAGCAAAATTCTTCGGCAATAAGACGAAAGATACCTATCAGATGCCCGTTTCAAATATTAACGAAGCTCTTCAAGAAGTCTCTATGGATATACAGGAAGGGGCCGACATTGTAATGGTAAAACCGGGCATGCCTTATCTCGATGTCGTAAAAGCTGTGAAAGACGAATTTCTTGTACCCACCTTCGTTTATCAAGTCAGTGGTGAATATTCAATGTTGCAAACAGCTGTAAATGAAGGATTGCTGTCCAAAGAGGTGATTATAGAATCTCTTCTAGCATTTAAGCGTGCTGGAGCGGATTGTATTCTTACCTATTTTGCCAAAGATGTAGCTAAAAAAATCAAATAGACTAAGCTTTAGCTTCCAATACAATATTTGTCTCAATATCAATACAACGCCTTTGAATATCAGAAAAACCTGCTTCATTAAGAACTGATCGAAGTCTTTTTTCTCCTGCTTGAGCTCCTAGTTGAAGACCTACATCCTGAGATCGTGATGTTGGTACACATATAAGGGTCGAAAAAGTGTAAAATAAACCCGATGCTATATTCAAATTATCTTTTAATTCATCCTGTGCGTAAGGCTCTACCAACATAAAGGTACCATCTTTATTTAAGGTATTGAGTATTGCCTTTGAAACACCCACTGGATCACCCATATCGTGAAGTGCATCAAAAATGCATGCAAAATCAAAATTGTTATTTGGAAGATCTCGGGCTTCCCTCACCTCAAATTCTATATTGGTAAGCCCATCATCTCTGGCCTTTTTTCTTGCTTCTACAATTGAGGGTTCGTGAAAGTCAAAACCGTATATTTTTGAATTGGGAAAGGTCTTTGCCATGAGTATAGTCGAGGAACCTAGGCCACATCCTATATCCGCGACAACCGCACCTGATTCCATTTTTGCCTTTATCCCATCAAGTGAAGGAATCCAATGTTCAAGAAGATTGGTAACATACACAGGTCTGAAGAATCTGTCGGTTCCACAAAAACAACATTCGTGATGTTCTGACCAGGGCCTTCCCCTGCCCGACTTAAACACATCAAGCGCAACATCATGTGTGGCATATTGAGCAACAATGCCCTGAAACAAACCCTGCATACAGGTAGGTTCTCCCTCGTGTGCAAAAATTGCCGCCTGTTCTGGTGTTAAGCTAAACTCATCAGAATCTTCATGATAAGAAATATATCCCATTGCCGCATTGGCCGATAGCCATTCAAGAAGATAACGCTTATCAAGTCCAGTTTTAGATGCCAGTTCTTTTGCATTACATGGGCCATGTTCTTCCAACGACACATAAACGCCCGCCTGATCACCTATATAAGCGATTAGTAAACTCCCTGCAGCGGATACGTTCTCAAATACTTTACCCGTCAGCTCCATGAGTTTATCAACATTAAGATTGGAATTAACCATAACTATCTCCTTCAAATAATGAATTATCTTAATGCTTTGGTAGAAAAAGAATATCTTTTTAGATTAAATTTTTTAATTAATTTTTATAATTTTTTATTCCGTAAAGCTTTAGAGAAAGGACCTCTTCCCAAATAAAAAATTATTGCTGAGATCGGTCCGCATATCAAGAAGATCGTCGCCATAGACATATCTATTGCCATTTCATCTTTAAAAACTTTATCTGTAAAAAAAGCAACAACCATTGGCCCCAATCCATAGCCCGTTATATTAACCGTGAGAACATATAAACCAGACACGACTCCTCTGTAATGATTGGGCGTGATGTTCTGTAGGGATGTTGCAAAAAGAGCCAAAGGAAGGGTTATAAAAAAACTTACAATAAATATACCGTACAGAACATAATCTGAACTGAGCATTAAAAAGGTTATAGGCCCAAGTATTGTAAGTGCAATAGCGGTAATAAAGCAGACTATAATTGTTGCGGCATTGATTTTCATCTTTGTGAGAAATCTCTCAACTATTGGGCCCGAAATGACACCGAGAGAACCCGCAAAAAGAGCCACGAGACCATATTGGTCACCAACCCTAGTAAGCTCCCATTCATGTATCCTCTGAAGGAAAATTGGGACCCAAGACTGAACACCATAAAGCAAGACAACTATAAACGCCGAACCAACTAACAAAGGAAAATAAGCACCAATATTATTTAAGACGTAGGAAAAGACCTGTTTTAAAGAATCTTTTTCTCTTGTTTCATCTTCTGCAACACCTTTTCGAGAAGGATCTTTGAGGGTAAACATGAAAAGTCCTAAAATAATCCCTGGTATAGCAATGATGATGAAAATCACTTGCCAAGGTTGAAGAATTAAATTACCAAAAAGATTTATCGGCTCGTTATATATTCTTAAAATTTGAGCTCCAAATAATAACGAAAGACCCTGTCCAATATATGGTCCCATAAGATAAATGCTCATGGGAAAACCCCTTCTTTCCACTGGAAAAAGATCAGAGATTATCGACCACGAGGCAGGGGTTAAAGCTGCCTCTCCAGCCCCCACTGCGGATCTAGAAAGAATTAGCTGAAATGGCCCCTTGGAAAGACCGCACGCTGCTGTAGCAATACTCCAGATAACTATGCCACCGATCAAAACTCTTACTCGGTTAATCTTGTCGACAAACCTACCAAAAGGGATACTAAAAATAATATAGCTTAAAACAAAACCCCATCCCATAATGAATGACATTTGAAAATCAGAAAGCCCCATATCTTCTTTAATATCTAACGCCAGATAATTAATCATCTGCCTATCAATGAAAGAAATTATGTAGGCAATAAGTAGGATGGAAGTAAAAAACCATGCATAACGTTTATTCGGCCATACCGTTTGAGTGCTCATAAACCCCTCTAATTAAAAAACCCAGCTTTGGAACATAGTGGGGTTTTAAATAAAAGTTAAGAACAATCAGTCAAGAAATATTAGTTCCAACTTTTAATGTGGTACATGAGATTGACGCTAATCAATTTCCTAACCTTTGCGGTTTTCTTCAAGAACTCTCGCCCTTCTGGACCTTCTAAAATCTCGGATACAGAAGTCCTGACCGCTGCTAGTGAAGGGCCAGCGATTGCAATATAATGTGTTCTTCTGTCAACACCAGTGAATGTATCTGCAAAGAGTGTTGCTGAGCCGGTTATGTTTGAGGACTGCATTAATTCGGACCAAAGCCGAACATAAGCTTTAGGATTCCTCACTGAAACATTGAAAAGCATCAAAGCATTATTCTTAGAAAAGTCGGAATCTCCGTAAGATATAATTGGGGTACCTGCGCCTTCCAACCCGTCAACGGTTATTTCTCCAAAATTACTTAGGAACTCTTGACCCTCTGTAGAGGAAAAAATCTGGAGCATTGACTCAAAACCATCTTCATCTGCGTTTTCAAATACTACGCAATGAGTTTCTGGAAGTTCACCGTTCAAAGCCATAGACCATAATCTTACCGTGGGCAATCCTTGTGCAGCTTCACTTGTCAGCCATGAATCCATGCTTGCAACCACTTCTTGTTCTTGAGTTGTAGAAAAACAATAATATGAATGAAGGGGAGTAGCATTAAGATTTGAAATTCCAAAAAAGGCAATAGTAATAAAGCCTAATAAATATTTAACCATTTAATTTCCTTTTGAATGTTAAGAAGTAGCTTTCATATCAGAATCAATATGAATTTACAATTAAGTTTTCATTAAATAAAATTAATATTTTCGGGTGTTGTAGAGACTTAAAATTATATTTAGTTCCGATTAAATTATAAATCTTTTTATGAATAACTTGTCCGTTTTCATATCTTTGTCTTATAAAAAGACTTGATATAATAAGAGTAAAACCAAGGAGTTATCATGAAAAATCTTAGAAGAATCATAACAGGCCATAATGACCAAGGAAAGTCTGTCATTATGATTGATGGACCACCTTCTCGTCATATTGGTGAAGATGAAGGCGGATTGTATGAAATATGGAATACAAATGGACTTGAAATAGACACAATGGATCCTTCAGACAGAGCTGACATAGACATAATTTTATCCCCCCAAGAAAATGGAACTAAATTTAGGTACTTTGCAATCAATCCGACCCCAGAAGGAATACCTCAAGAGAAATTTGAAGAGGCTGTAACTCGAGCTTTTGAAAAGATGGGGGCCTCACACGAACGTGTGGATACCTCAAGACATCCAGCAATGCATAAGACAAAAACAATTGATTATATTATCCTTCTAAAAGGAGATGTAACCCTTCTCCTTGACGAAGGTGAAGTAAGATTGGAACCTTTCAACGTCGTTGTTCAAAGAGGGACAAACCATGCGTGGGTTAACAACGGTAACGAGCCCGCATTATTAATAGCCGTTCTGATAGACAGTGACTTGAGGGAATAATTTACTCTGCTGCTGTAGTCATGTTTTGATGTTCTTGTAAACGTCTCACATTATCATTAGGGTGCATCCAATCTTCATTAATTTTTGGTGCTACACATAACTCTTGAGGAATCTTATTAAGACCTATTATTTTATCAACCTGTTGATGCCAATGATATATCCTTGCTTCTTGATAACTTAAGGGCACTCCATCAAAAACATAAGAATCTACGGCTTTTTGTATCCAGCCACCAAATTGTAGGTCTTCATCCAACACGCCATTAAAACCTTCAATATGAGCATCCCAAATATCTTTATATTTCTTAGGAATTTTTCCTTCACCCCAATCCGGAGCAACCCATATCACGTCAAATATGCATTCATTTACACTTTTT
The DNA here is from genome assembly GCA_036344135.1 of Pseudomonadota bacterium. GTDB lineage: Bacteria > Pseudomonadota > Alphaproteobacteria > MED-G09 > MED-G09. The sequence goes on from JAYYUG010000020.1 coordinate 25,780, forward strand.
GGCCACCACAATAAAATTGGAAAACCTTTTTCTGCCATTGGTGATACAAAATTTGGAACAAGATTATATGATTGGGTACACGTTCGAGCAATATAACCTACAGTTTCAATTTCGGGCCTGTCGTCATTTAGTTCACTAATCTTCGTCTTATAGTAATAAGGTAAATCCGAATTTTTATCTGAATCGTTTAATTCATTTTTTAAAACATCAGGATTTGCCTTCAATGCACTTGCAGTAGGTTCTGGAGATGATCGATTAGGCGCTATCATTCTCCCATGGCCGTTTGGATAGAATGTGTTAACGTTTCCAGTATAATCTAGACCAGTATGGACTGTTTCTGGATGAATAGATTTAACATGGTAAACCTCCATATTGGCTTCCATAGCAATCTTCCAATTGCATTTAAGATTATAACTGTATTGATCAACGAGGCGGAGAGATCCAAATTGAAATTCTTCAAGTTCTTCATAAATAACCCCTAAATTTTCTTTCAAACTTACAGCTTCTAAATCAAAATTAACGAAAATGAGATTTCCAAACAATTCAACATTAACTTTGTGCAAATTCCTACAGCTATCATCAAAATCTACAAAATCTTTCGGATCTCTTTTACCAATAAGTTTTCCTTCGTAGTCATATGTAAATCCATGATATCCACAAACAAGTTTTTCTGCCTCACCGTATTCTTCTCTGACTATTGCTGCTCCACGATGTCGACACATATTATAAAAAGCATTTACCTTTTCTTTGTTTTTTCTTACAAGAATTACGGGTTGCCCTGCCCTTTCCCAAAGTTTATAACTTCCAACATTTGGAATCTCATCTAGATGACCAGCATATAACCAACTTTTCTTCCATAGATTCTCTTTCTCGAGTTCATAAAATTCAGGATCAGTATATCTTTTTCCAGGCAAGTCAGGAAGTTTAGGAAATCCTTCAGGAGGAGAAGTCCTATTTCTTTCATAATCAATGAGTTCTTTTATTTGATCTATTTGGTTTTGATCCATAATTTCTCAACAAATTATATTGAATGTAATATATTTTTGTCCTGTAATACAAGTTCTTAGATATATTTTTCATAATGTGGGGGTTTTTATGGGATTTGAAACAATAAAATACGAAAAAAAAGAGGGAATAGCTCTAATAACCCTTAATCGGCCAGAACGAATGAACGCATGGACACCTTTAATGTCAGAAGAACAGGCTGAAGCCATTAATGATGCAAACGAAGATGCAAATATCGGTTCAATAGTGATTACCGGTGCCGGAAAAGGTTTTTGTGCAGGAGCAGACATTGAAGAGACTTTCAAAACACGTATCGATGGTAAAGATCCTGGAAAAAATACTCAATCGGGACAAGGGGGAATGCCAAAACATATAAATTGGGTTGATTTGATGAGAAAATCAAAACCAATTATTGCCGCCGTAAACGGTGCCGCAGTAGGCATAGGAATCACGATGATATTACCTTGTGATATAATTGTAGCCTCTAAAAGAGCAAAATTTGGAATGTTTTTTATAC
>JAYYUG010000021.1:0-12657 GCA_036344135.1 Pseudomonadota bacterium
AAGGTTGTAAAGCCTTAACTACAAAGTCAGCAATATCATTTGTCCAAGACAAAATATCTATTTTTTCACCTTGTAGTTCATTAACAACTGCTTGAACCCTACTACCTCGCATTCCCACACAAGCCCCTACAGGGTCGATGCTAGTGTCTGTTGATAGAACTGCAATTTTTGCTCTACTACCTGGATCTCTAGCAACTCCAATAATTTCAATAATGCCATCATAAATCTCGGGAACCTCCTGAGCGAAAAGATTGGCCATGAAATCTGGGTGAGTACGAGAAAGAAATATCTGAGGCCCTCTCATTTCTCTCCTTACATCGTAAATGTAAGCTCTCACCCTATCACCTGGCCTGTATATTTCTCTTGGCAATAAATCGTCTTTTCTAACTATTGCTTCTGCTCTTCCTAAATCCACAACTACCGAACCATATTCTACTCTCTTAACCACGCCACTTATAATTTCACCAACTCTATCTTTAAATTCTTCAAAATGCCTCTCCCTTTCAGCATCTCTAACTTTTTGTACTATAACTTGTTTAGCACTTTGAGCGGCTACTCTTCCAAAATCTATAGGTGGTAACTCTTCTGTAATTTCTGGACCTCCTATCTCGGCATCTGGATGGTTAATTTTTGCTTCTTCTAAACTTATTTCTCTGAAGTTATCTGTTACTTCTTCAACTACCTCAAGTAATCTCATAAGTTTGATCGAGCCAGTTTCTTCATCTATTTCGACCTTAATTCTATTTTCAGCACCATATTTAGAAGCTGCGGCTCTCTGTATTGCTTCCTCCATTGCAGAAATTACTATTTTCTTATCAATAGATTTTTCTTTTGCTACTGCATCAGCTATTTGAAGCAGTTCTAGCCTATTTGCGCTTATCCCAGTTGGTGACATTTTAATTCCTTCTTTGTAATTAACTTTGAGTCTTTCTAAATGTGGGTATTTCTTTATTAATCCACCTTATCTTAACTTCCTGAATTTGATTAGGATTAAGATAGAAAGTATCAAAATTTTTAGTATTTTTATTTAAAACCTCAATCTTTACACCCTTTTCTGAATATCCTTTTAACATAGCATCAAACTTTACTGGTAAAACATTCTGACCAACCGTACGAACACTTATGCGATTTTCAGACCATGTCTCAAAATCTTTCTCTCTTGTTAAAGGTCTCTCAACACCGGGTGAAGAAACTTCTAAAACATAATCTTCAAATTCCGATTCATTATTATCGAAATAAAATTTCAATATATTACTTAGTTTTCCACAGTCTTTAATAGACATGTTAAAATCTTGTTTCTCAGCTAAGATTTGAATATTTTTTTTCTTCCCTCCTTTAATCTTGATTTGCACAAGATCATATTGAATATCTTCAAAAATACCTTGAATCTTTGTAAGGGTATTATTTGCAATGCCGGGCGCTATCAAATGATTGAAGCTTTCAGACATATCATTTTCTTCCTTAAAAAATAAAAAAAGCGGGAGACCCTAGGGCGCCCACTTCGCATTAAATTAAATCCGAAATTTAGAGAACTATCGCAAATAAATCTTTAAAAGGCAAGTATAGAAAAATTTCGCGTTGCTGATAGTTATTTAGAAACTTTCTCAAAAATAAGATAGTAAGTTCTAACTCCCAATATTTCACTTTTTTTTTGATATTTCGAACCAGAATATTTGGAATCAGTTATTTTCCAGTCATTTGGTTCTGCGGCAAGCCATTTAAAAGCTTTATTTGCAAGAATATGCCTTAACCCCCATACAGCATAGCTAGAATTATCAGTAAAGAAGAGGAATCTTCCTCTAAATTTTAATATTCTAGAAAGCTCTAAAATAGTACTCTTTTGTATGAATCTTCTTTTCCAGTGCTTCTTTTTTGGCCAAGGATCAGGGAACATAAGCCATATTTCATCAAAAAAACTTGAATCAATATTTTTTACAAATACCGTTGCATCGCCATAATACAATCTTACATTTTTTAAGTTTTCTGACTCTATATTGTTTAATAGTTGAGTAATACCTTTTTTATAATACTCTACCCCTATGTATAAGTTCTCAGAAAATTGTTTAGCGTTTTTTAGGATTATTTCTCCAGTACCAAATCCAATTTCCAATATATTTCTATGATCTGGAGTTTTCTTCCACGAAATCTTCTTGAAGCTATCAAATTTCATTTCTTCAAAATGTCTGTCGAACAGTTCTTTCTGCTTTTTTGTAAGTCTTCGTTCTCTTACTGAAAAAGGATTTATTCTTCCAAAATTCCTAGAGTAACTCATTTTTAAGTGTCTTAGCTAAATCAATTTTTTCCCAACTAAAAGTTCCATCATCCCCTGGATCTCTTCCAAAATGACCATAAGCAGACGTTATTGAATAAATGGGTTTATTCAGATTCAAATAATTCATTATACCTCTTGGGGTAAGGTCAATTTTTTCTCTGATAAAATCAGAAATTACATTTTCATCCACAATAGACGTGTTGTCGGTTTTCACATATATAGAAAGCGGTTCTGATATTCCTATTGCGTAAGAAAGCTGAATTGTACACTCTCCTGAAATCCCAGCTGCTACAATATTTTTTGCCAGATACCTTGCAATATATGCCGCCGACCTGTCCACTTTTGTTGGGTCTTTACCAGAAAAAGCGCCTCCCCCGTGAGGTGCTGCACCGCCATATGTATCAACTATAATCTTGCGCCCTGTTAAACCCGTATCTCCTGCTGGTCCCCCTATAACAAAATTTCCAGTGGGATTTATCAGTAACTTAGTTTTGTCAGTGAACCAACCATAAGGTAATACATCTACTACTATATCTTGAAGGATATCTTTAAGATAATTTCTTGTAACTCCCTCTAGATGTTGTGTCGAAATCACTATTGAATCAACAAACTTCGGGATACCAGCCTCGTAACAGAGTGTTATTTGTGATTTCGAGTCTGGTAAGATCCCCTTTACCTGTCCACTATGTCTCTTTTTAGCTAACATTTCTAGAATCTTGTGAGAATACAAAATTGGTGCTGGCATTAATTCTGGGGTTTCGTTACAAGCATACCCAAACATTATTCCTTGGTCTCCAGCCCCCTCAGACTTATTATCATCCTTACTATCAACACCCATAGCAATATCTGGAGACTGGTCATGTATATAAATCCTAATTTCAACATCTTCCCAATTAAAATCTTCTAAATTGTAACCAATATCTTTGACAGTCTTCCTGGCAATTTCTTCGATTTCATTAGTTTTTATATTTCCTAATGATTTAACTTCACCAGCTATTATTATTAAGTTTGTGGTGGCCATAGTTTCAATAGCAACCCTAGAGTTCGGGTCTCTAGTTAAGTATTCATCTAAAATACTATCAGATATCTTATCACAAACTTTATCGGGGTGCCCTTCGGAAACCGATTCTGATGTAAAATAATAATTTTCTTTATTCATGATTTAGGTGACTCTCTTCTAAAATTTACTAAAAGAAAAAAGAAATACAATATCATTACAACAAATAATGAAAAATCTCCAATTTTTGAATATAATGTCGGAGCAATCTTTATAGGCAAACTCGATCTTAAATAACCTTTATCTTTAATATTAAGCTTATCTATTATCCTTCCAAAGGGATCAATTATAGCAGATATACCTGTATTTGCTGAACGTAAGACAGGCAATCCTTGTTCAATGGCTCTAAACCTTGAAGAAGTAAAATGCTGATAAGGTCCTGGCCCATCATCAAACCACGCATCGTTAGTAAGATTAATTATAAGATCTATTTTATTATTCTTCTCCCTTATTTGGTTTGGAAAAATTATTTCATAGCATATCAGAATTCTTGCCGCTCCCAACGGTGTCGGTATTGGCTCTCGACTATTACCTTTCTCAAAACCTAAGTCATCAACTAAAACTTTTAAGATTTTTAATCTCTTCAGAAATTTACTAAGGGGTAAATATTCTCCAAAAGGGACTAGGTGATTTTTGTCATAGAACGCGGAAACATTAGAATCTTCATCAATTAATAAGGCTGAATTTCTAGGATTTCCATTTTGTGTGAGACGAACATTTCCAGTTAATATTGATGTTCCTGATGGTAAAGCCGAAATAATCGAATCAATTACAATCTTATTTTCATCTATAAGAATAGGTAGGGCGCTCTCTGGCCATATAATTAAATCAACATGTCCGTTATTCGATAAATCAATATAATTTTGGAGAATATTAGGAAAGTTTTTACTGTATCCTTTTTCTTCTTGTGGAATATTGGGTTGAATTATAAGAAACGTTTTTTCGTTTAACTCCGCTTTATTCATAAGTCTTAAATGCCCGAAAAAAAACATACACGGCAAAATAAGAATGGCCACCAAACCATATAGTCGACTTGAATGACTAAATAAAAGCAGGAAAGAAAAGGAGGCTAATATTAATAAAAGACTTGTAACGTGTGGTCCAAATAAGGAATTTGTTTGCATTAATTCTTCATTAAAACTTAAAGCATAAGAAAACAAATTCCATGGAAAACCTGTCAGTAAATTGCTCCTAAGATATTCCCCTAAAGCAAGGCCTAAGGCTAAGCATAGACAGTTTGTGATTCTTTTCCCCCAAAATATTGCTGGAAAAATAAATCCGGGTATAGAAAGAATGGTCATTAATAAAGGAAGACCTAGAAATGTTAAATTTTGAAAATCATCAAAACCTATTCGATACTCAAATGCTGAAGAAATCCAACTAAAGCCAAAAAGAAAATAAGAATAAAGAAACAAGCCTCCATAAAAAGACAATTTAAGAAACCTCTTCACAAATTTATCTTGAGAAATTTCTTTTTCCAATAAAATTAATAAAATAGGAAAAATAAAGAAAAGAGACAAAAAGATATTCCACGGTGGTTGTGAATAAGATAGGAAGGCCCCCAAAAAGAAGGCAACTATAGTTTTAACAAACATTCACCTAAGTTTGGGGTTTGTTGAGATTATCTTGAGATCTTTCATGAGCCTTAATTCTTAATCTAACCTTCTTTATTTTTCTTGCATCGGCATCCCTAATTTCAATTTCGAAACCTAAGGGATGAATGACAAGCTCACCTCTTTGCGGAACCCTACCTGCTAATATAAAAACAAGGCCACCAATTGTGTTTATTTCTTCATCTATTTCATCAGGGTATAATGAGAATCCTATAATACCACTTATCTCTTCAATACGAGTCCTGGCACTAACATCTATATAACTTTCTTCAATTTTAATCCTGTCTGGATCCTCTTCATAAAGTTCGTCATCAATCTCCCCAACAATTTCTTCGATTAAATCTTCGATTGTAATTAACCCATCAGTTCCTCCATATTCGTCAATGACCAATGCCATATGAATTCTTGAGGATTGCATCCTCACTAATAAGTCACGAGATTTCATTGACGGGGGAACAAATATAACTTCTCTTAAGAATGCCTCTATCTTTGTTTCTTCGAATGTATCTTTTGAAATCACTCCTATTAAATCTTTTATGTGTATCATTCCTACAGGGTTATCAAGAGTATCTTTATAAATTGGTAACCGTGAATGATTGCACTCAGAAAAAAGCTTAAGTATTTGCGCAACTGTTGCTCTTATGTCAATAGAGACAATATCTGCCCTTGGAACCATACAATCTTCAACTCTTGAAGAATCAAAACCAATGACATTATTAAGCATGCTTTTTGCTTCTGGAGTAAATTCTCTTTCATCATCATAAAAATTACTCAAGATCTTACTAATTGTAGGGGATTTTTCTTTCCTAAAAAGATCTTTAAGCCTTTTACCTAAAAAATTTTTTTCAAAAAACAATTTCATTTCCATAAAGACTTTATTAATTATAAATATGGGTTAGGAAACCCTAACTTTCTCAAAATCATAATCTCTCTATCTTCCATAATCTCCGCATCTGCTTTTTCTTGATGCTCATAACCTTTTAAATGTAATAATCCGTGTATTATCATATGTGCAATATATGCATCCAAGTCTTTTTTTTTCTCTTTCGATTCTCTCAACAAAGTGTCTTTAGAAATAACAATATCTCCCAGCATCTTATTTCCAAGATTGTTAATCTTATTATTCATTGGAAAAGATAAAACATTTGTTGTTTTGTCTATATTTCTATACTTCCTATTTAATTTCCTTATTTCATAATCATTTGTCAAGCGAACACTAATTTCTTCTTTATCCTGATTTTCTAGATTATCAAGAGCCCCCATCAAAACTTTTTTGACTAGGAGTGATTCTTCCTTCGACCAGTCATCAGTCAGAGATATATCAATCATTTCTAATACCTTTGACAAAATTAGTTTTTCGAAATTTTCGAATAAGCCCGTACTATCTTATCTACAAGCTTGTGCCTTACTATATCCTTAGAATTAAAATTTAATCTTCCAATTCCGTTATTCTTTGGAAGTATTTCTAAAACTTCCTTTAAGCCTGAGCTCTGACCCGCTGGCAAATCAATTTGAGTAATGTCTCCTAAAACAACCATCTTTGAGTTTCGACCTAATCGAGTAAGAAACATTTTCATTTGCATGTTTGAAGTATTTTGTGCTTCATCTAAGATAATGAAGGCATTTTCTAAAGTTCGACCTCTCATAAATGCGAGGGGTGCTATTTCTACAATATTATTTTCTATCAGTCTTTCCAAGGTTTTCTTTGGCATTAGGTCCTCAAGAGCATCATAAAGAGGCCTTAAATAGGGATCTATTTTTTCTTTTAGGTCACCAGGTAAGAATCCCAACCTTTCACCAGCCTCGACAGCCGGTCGGGAAAGTATAATTCTAGAAATGTTTTTCTCTAACAAAGCTTGAACTGCTGTAGCTACGGCCAGATAGGTTTTTCCCGTTCCTGCAGGACCTATTCCAAAAACTAAATCTTTAGATTGAATAAGTTTAACAAATTTATCTTGATTTTTTGATCTGGCGTATATTTTTTTATTTTGTGTCTTGATTAAAATGTTATCTTTTTTTGAATAACTATCCTTTCCCGGAATAATTATATCAATATTTTTGAAATCTGGTTTTTCTCCATTTTTTAATTTATCGTATAACAACATTATGGTATCTCCAGCTGAGAGGCACAAATCATGGTGACCTTTTATTTCTAGAATATTGCCCCTATAAGAAATCTCGACATCGAAAATACCTTCAATTTTAGATAAATTTTCATCATGATTTCCATAAAGTTCTGTTAAAAATTTGTTATCCCCTAACTCAATGGTGTGATTAGTTTTATCTTTTCTAATATTTAAATTTTTCTTGTTCATTACAATATTAGACAATGGTTCCAAATAAACTATTCTTTCTTATCTTAATAATATCAACATTTACTAACTCGCCAATTAAAGAATTGTGCCCTTCCATGTGAACTGACTGTAAATATGGTGAACGACCTGAAATTTGATTTTCTTCCAACCCTTGTTTTTCAATCAGTATTTCTAAAGTTCTTCCTAAAAAAGATTCGTTAAAGGTTTTCATAGTTGAGGTTATCAGCTCTTGCAACTTAGATAATCTCTTTTTTTTTGTTTCTTCATCTATTTGTAAACCCATATTTGCTGCAGGTGTTCCGGGACGGGGAGAATATTTAAAACTATAAGCGTGGGCATATCTGACTTTTTTTATAATATCCATTGTATCATTAAAGTCATCTTCAGTTTCTCCTGGAAATCCAACTATAAAGTCTCCAGAGATAGCAATATCAGGTCTTATATCTCTAATCTTTTCAATTATTTCTATATATTGCTGTTTACTATACCCTCTATTCATAGCTTTCAATATCTTATTGGAGCCTGATTGTACGGGCAAATGAAGATAAGGTTGTAATTTAGGAATATTAAAAAAACATCCAATTAACTTATCATTCATATCTTTCGGGTGACTGGTTGTGAATCTCAGGCGATCAATATTTAATTCTGATAATCTTTTGATTAATTCTGAAAAATCGCACCTATTTCCATTTAACCCTTCTCCATTCCAAGCGTTGACGTTTTGACCCAACAAAATGATTTCTTTTGCTCCATTATTAATTAACTCCCTAGCTTCTGAAATAATTTGTACCGCCGGTCTAGAACTTTCTACTCCCCTAGTATAAGGAACCACACAAAAAGTGCAGAATTTATCACAACCTTCCTGTACAGACAGAAAAGCACTGATCGTTTCTTTTTTATTGGCTCTTTCTGGCAAAGAAAGAAATTTATCTCTCGCTGGAAATTCAATATTCACAAGGGCTTTGTTTTTTCCTTTTTTTCTATCTGTGATTTTTTGAATCATTTCAGGTAATTGATGATAAGTTAAAGGCCCAAATACCAGATCAACTAATGGTGCTCGTCTAACTAGTTCTTCACCCTCAGCTTGAGCGACACAACCAGCAACAGCAATCTTTATATTCTTATTCAGATTGTTACATCCTTTTTTCAGTCTGCCTAATTCTGAATAAATTTTTTCTGTAGCTTTTTCTCTAATATGACATGTATTAAGGATAATTAATTCTGCATCATTTGGATCGTTTACTCTTTTATAATTTAACGGACTTAATAATTCATGCATACGATCGCCATCATAAACATTCATCTGGCATCCATAGTTTTTTATATAAAGTCCTTTATGGGTTTTTTCTTTTAATTGCATGAAATTAATTATTATTACTGTTTCTTTGGCCTGGCATAAAGTTCTAATCTATGATCAACTAGGTCAAAACCCAGTTCTTCAGCTATTTTTCTTTGAATAATCTCAATTTCATCATTTGTAAATTCAATTATTGATCCATCCTCTATATTGATTAAATGATCGTGGTGATCACATTCTTCTAAGTTTTCATAGCGTGACCTTCCATCCCGAAACTCGTGCCGGATAAGAATACCAGCCTCCTCAAAAAGACGTACAGTACGATAAACGGTTGCTACAGAAATATTATTATCTATTTCTACTGCCCTTTTATAAAGTTCTTCTACATCAGGATGATCTTTGGAATCATCAAGAACTTTGGCAATAACTTTGCGTTGCTCAGTTAATCTCATTCCTTTGCTTTCGCATAATTGTTCAATGTTCATTTAAACAAGACCTATAAATTATTCTTCTTTTATATAAGCATCAAATATAAGCTTTTGACAATACTAACGCATCTTCTTGAATATTTTTTCTTTTATAATATTTATCTATTTTCCGTATGCAGGAAAACCCGTGACTACAATATAAGGAAATTGCAACTTCATTATTTATATTAACTTCAAGAAAACATTTTCTTACCGAATTTTTTATAAAGTTCTTTTCCAAATTTTCTATTAATTTTGAACCATAACCTCTTCTTCTATGTTTATTGCATACTCCCATCGATAGTATTTCTGAGTGATCTCCTAATACCCTTGCTAAAATAAAACCGATGCTATAGCCGTCTAAAAATATAATTTTCCCATATCCTCCTCCTACATCTATGAGATGGTCTATTTCTTTCTTTCCCCAAACTTTCTCCCCAATTTTTTTTTGCAAAAACTTTACTTCGTGCGAGTTTTTTTTATTAACATTCATCAGAATTATCTTTTTTTTACCATATACCATTTTGGGTCAGCCTCATCTGCAGAAGGGGGGCTAAAATAATTAGCGCGAATTTTTTTTACTGGTTTTAGACTTTTGTTTCGTATCTTCGTTGCAATAGCCAAACATTTATTAGATAAATTATTATCTATGATAGCCTCTTTTCTAATAATTTCATCCAAGGACGGAATAGGCGCTAACTTCACGATAGTAAACTTTTCCGACATGTATCTAGCAATAACATCCTCTAAAGCAAGCTTTTCAATTTCTGATTGATTTTTTCCTGTCGTACTATTGAAAACCTGAACAAAACAATCTTCACCTCGTGACGGGATAATTGGCAACAAGAATTCGCTCTTTATATCCTTATTAACTAAATCTGAAATAAGAAATTCCAAAGTAGAAGTGCTGTACAAAGGTATCGATAAACCCTTAGTTAAACCTTGAGCAAATGCAAGCCCCACCCTAATACTTGTAAAATTTCCAGGTCCATTTGTTACATAAACTGCCTTGAGATTAATTGGACTAATATTGGCTTCTTCTAAGTTTTTTTTGGTTACATCAGCTATAACTTCAGATTGTTTTTTATTCGTCTTATTGGAACTTAAAAAAACCTTATTATTATCTAGAACTACAACTGAAAAACTACTTTCAAAAGTAGTTTCTAAAAAAAGAATCGCCATATCTATTTATAAAATAGTACAAATTTCATCAAACTCAAATCTGGGTGATCTTTCAAATAATTTGCTATGATCACCATAACCTACGTTACATATAAAATTTGACTTGAATCCGCTATTAGAAAAAAATTCTTTATCAAGTTCCACATTATCGAAACCGGACATTGGACCGCAATCGAGCCCAAGAGTTCGGGCGGCAATTATGAAATATGCTCCTTGAAGAGAGCTGTTTCTGAAGGCGGTTTGTTCGGCTAAATCATTTGACCAGGAAAACCAATCTTTTGCCTCTGGGTTGTGAGGAAACAATTTGGGTAAATGTTCGTAAAAACTTATATCGTAAGCAATAATAGCTGTTACAGGCGCGGTAGAGGTTTTTTCTCTATTTGTTTCTATTAGGTAGGGTAACAATCTGTTTTTAGCGTCTTGGCTTCTAATAAAGATGAGACGAGACGGAGAGCAGTTTGCGCTCGTTGGGCCCCACTTCATCAAATCATATAACTTATGCAAAATATCATCAGACACATCTCTTTCAAGCCATTCGTTGTGTGACCTTGCATTTGTGAATATTAATTCTTCAAAAATCTTTCTACTTTTATCTGTCATAGATATCTTTTAAATAGGAACTACTCCCTTAACTTCAGGAACATAATGCTTCAAAAGATTTTCTATACCATTCTTTAATGTGATTTCTGATGAGGGACATCCGTCACAAGAACCGCGCATGTTTAAATATACAATGCCATCTTTATAACTTTCAAAAATTATATCACCCCCGTCTTGTGCAACTGCTGGGCGAACTTTAGTTTCAATGATGTCATTTATCTTTAAAGAAATTTCATCTTTATTATCCTCCCTGTTGCAGTTTGAACCCTCAAAACCGTCATCAATAAATATGGGTTCACCTGAAATAAAGAAGTTCATAATATTTGCTAAGATCTCGGTTTTAGAATTTTCCCATTTGGCATCTTTTAAAGTGACCGTAAGAAAATCAGAACCAAGATACACCCCAACCACATTATCTATCTTAAATAACTGTTTAGCCAATGGCGACCTATGTAAATCTCCCTTATCCTTAAAATACATTGTCGGCATTTCACCCATAACTTCTTCCCCAGGTATAAATTTTAGAGTCTCTGGGTTTGGAGTTTTCTCAGTTTGTATAAACATTTTCTTCTCCTTGTTAACTTATGCGTCTATTCCTGCTAATCTATCTATTTTATCAAATCCTAGATCTCCAGGTATTATCACAACTGGAATAGAATATCCAGAAGATGATATCGCTTCTACTAGTTCTCCAGGGCTTTGCCCTATTTTGTTTGCGGCTAAGAAAAGGTATGAAATTTCGTTATTTTCTGTAATTGTCCTTTTTACGACTTCTAATTTAGTGCCATGCCTTACTTCAATTCTGCATTCTACTGAAGAAAATGATTTAATATTATTTCGAAATTTATCCAATTCTTGTAATGCTTCATCTTCAGCTTCTTGGTTAATCTTTTCATCCACTCCAAGCCAGCTAGTAAATCCAGGATTATCTATAACCGCCAAAATAATTAACTATGTTTTGGCCATTTCAGCTCTTCTCGCTGCATATCTAATTGCCGCTTCACTTTCTTGAGTTCCATCTATGACAGCCAAAAATTTGCCGGGCATTTTATCCTCTTAAGAGATAATATTCTACCAGAGGCCAATAATCTCTCTTACTTCCCTAATTACTTTTAAAGCTCTTTCTTCAGCTTTGGCGCGACCGTCATTCAGTACTTTTTCAATAAAAGTTTTGTCCTTCTTAAGTCTGATTAATTCATCCCTAATTGGACTTAATTGCCTAATCATTACATCAGAAAGATCTGATTTAAATTCTGAAAATTGTTTCCCTGAATATTTAACGATTATTTCTTCTATTTTTATACCACTTAAAGACGAAAAAATATTGATAAGATTGGTAGCTTCAGGTCTTTGCGTAAGATCTTCCTGGCTATTAGGTAAAGGTAAAGGATCTGTTTTCGCCTTAGATATTTTTTTTCGTATTAAATCATTATCATCAAGTAAATTAATTCTGGACATTGATGAATTATCAGATTTTGACATTTTTTTAGTTCCATCCCTTAAAGACATAACCCTTGATGCAACTGGAAGGATCAAAGGATCAGGAATGGGGAAGAATTTATCTCCTCCATGAGCAGAAAAATCATTGTTAAATTTCTTAGCTATATCTCTAGTTATCTCGAGATGTTGCTTTTGATCATCTCCGACTGGAACATATCCGGCTTTATATAACAAAATGTCAGATGCCATCAAATTGGGATAGACATACAAACCTGCAGAGGCATTTTCCCTATTTTTACCAGCCTTTTCTTTAAATTGTGTCATTCTATTCAGCCATCCCATCCTTGATACACAATTAAATATCCATGCCAATTCCGAGTGGGCCGAAACAGTAGATTGAACAAAAATAGTAAC
>JAYYUG010000022.1:0-22516 GCA_036344135.1 Pseudomonadota bacterium
AATTCCCCGAAAGAATCTTACAAAAGGCAATTCGGAGAATGATGCCATCTGGGCCTCTATCTAATAAACAATTCAATAATCTAATGGTCTATAGTGGCGAAAAACATCCTCATGAGGCACAAAAACCAGAGATTATAGTTTTTAAAGATTTAAATAATAAAAATATAAAAAGATAAATTATGGAAGAAAAAACAGAAAATAAAGAAATTAAGAATTTTGAGGATATTCCTTTAGAGGAAGCTTCGGAAGACAATAATAATTTACCAGAGAAAAAAATTGATGATTTAGGCCGCTCTTATGCCACAGGAAAGAGAAAGAATGCTGTTGCAAGAGTCTGGTTAAAACAGGGTCCTGGAAAAATTATTATTAATGAGAAAAATTGTGATGAATATTTTGCTAGACCTGTTTTGAGAATGTTAATTAATCAACCTTTGGTGTCGGCACAAAGACTGGGTCAGTTTGATATTACGTGCTCAGTTAACGGCGGCGGTTTATCTGGTCAAGCAGGTGCAGTTAGGCATGGTATTTCAAAGGCATTAGTTTTATTTGAGCCTGAGTTAAAAAAGACCCTTAAAGCAGGGGGTTATTTAACCAGGGACTCAAGGGTCGTTGAAAGAAAAAAATATGGTCGTCGTAAGGCCAGAAGAAGTTTTCAGTTTTCTAAGCGTTAAAGAAATTTTAATATTTTTTTTGAGCGCTTTTTTAAGCGCTCTTTTTTTATCAACTGATAAGTTGTAAGGTATAAGAATGAATTTAAATAACATTAACATAGCTATATTAGGTGCGTCTGGTTATACAGGCGGTGATCTTATTCGATTACTGCTAGGTCATGAGAAGTCATCTATTATATATTTAAGCGCACACTCAAATGTGGGCCAAGATTCGAATGATTTCCATAAAGGACTTTTTGATGAAACTTTACCTATTTTTGTATCAGTTGAAGATATTAATTATGATAATATAGATTTGGTTATATCTGCATTACCTCACAATATTTTTCACAATATTATTAGTGTTATACCTAATAATATTAAAGTAATAGATATGTCTGCTGACTTTAGATTCACTAACTCTAAGATATATAATGAATATTATGAAACCAAGCACGGGTCTAAAAATTTACTGAAAGAGACCATATATGGCTTATCAGAAATAAATAGAAAAGATATAAAAAGCGCAAGAATAGTTGCCTGCCCAGGCTGTTACCCAACGGCTGTCTTATTGCCTCTCATTCCCTTAATAAGATCTAAACTTATTCATTTAGACGACATAATTATTGATGCAAAGTCAGGTGTTACTGGCGCAGGGAGAAGTTTAAAAAAAGATCTATTGTTCTCTGAGATATCCGAAAGTGTTAAACCCTATTCGTTAACTAATCATAGGCATGCTCCTGAAATAGAAGAAAAGATTTTTTTAGAGTCGAATGAAAATGTAAAAGTTAGTTTTACTCCACACCTTATTCCCATCAACAGAGGTGAATTAATCACTATGTACTTAAAATTAAACGATGGTAATGACTTATCGCAGATCATTGCTTGTCTTGATAGTTTTTACAGTAATGATGAATTTGTTAAGGTTAACACTGAATCTAAACCTTCAGAAACCGCTAATGTGAGGGGTTCAAATAAATGCTTAATATCGGCTTTTGACGATAGGATTAAAGGAAGAATCATTATTACCTCTGTAATTGATAACTTAGTTAAAGGTTCTGCAGGACAGGCGATACAGAATATGAATATTATGTTTGATCTTGAAGAGGGAATGGGCCTCAAAAATATTCCTTTATATCCGTGATTTGAAATGCGTTGTCTAATTATTATAATAAGTTTATTTCTATCTTCATGTGGTAGCAGTGAAAATATAAGAAATACATATCTTTATAGTGAAAAAGTAAAACAACTATTATCTGAAGATGAGTATTATGAGTTAAATAAAAATGCTAAATGGCCGTCTGATTTTAAATATGTTTGTCCTGATAAATAAAAGGCTATTCAATAATAAAGAGAAAAATTAGAACCGTGGAAGACCTAGATAAAATAAAACTATTACCTCCCTATGTTTTTGCTGAAGTTAACAGATTAAAGGATAACGCGAGATCTGAAGGCAAAGACATTATTGATTTTGGCATGGGAAATCCTGATATTCCCACACCAAGACACATTGTTGAAAAATTAATTGAAGCAATTAAAGATCCCAAAACACATAGGTATTCAGCTTCTAGAGGAATAACTGGTTTACGTAAAGCTCAGGCTGAATATTATAAGAGAAGGTTTAATGTTAAGTTAAATTTTGACACAGAAGTCATAGTAACTTTAGGATCTAAGGAGGGTTTAGCAAATATGGCACAGGTCTTAAGTGTGCCTGGAGACAGCTTTCTTGTTCCCAATCCTGCTTATCCGATACACGCTTTTGGCTTTATTATTTCTGGCGCTAATGCAATTCATTATAAGATAGATGAGTCTATAGACTTAATGACTGAAATATCAAATAGAGTTGAAGAGCAGAAAGGCAGAATTAAAGCTATAATTTTAAATTTTCCTTCAAATCCTACGACAAGGATCTGTAGTAAAGATTTTTACAAGGAGATTGTAAGGTATGCCAAAGAAAAGAATATAAAAATATTATCGGACTTAGCTTATTCAGAAATATATTTTTCAAAAGAGGATAGACCAACATCAATATTAGAAATAGAAGGAGCTAAAGATATAGCGGTCGAATTCACTTCAATGTCTAAAACTTTTTCTATGCCCGGATGGAGAATAGGATTTGCTGTTGGAAATGAATATTTAATCTCTGCATTAACGAGAATCAAATCTTACTTAGATTATGGTGCTTTTACTCCAATACAAGTAGCTTCTGTTACGGCCTTAAATAGTGATATTTCTATTATTGAGGACATCAGAAAAGTTTATAAAGAAAGAAGAGATATATTAATTTCTTCATTCAGGCGTTCGGGTTGGTATATACCGCCCCCGAAAGCTACAATGTTTGCTTGGTCGCCATTACCTGAAAAGTTTAGCCATCTTTCTTCTTTGGATTTTTCTAAGATTTTACTGGAAGAGGCTGACATAGCTGTTTCACCGGGATTAGCTTTTGGTGAATTTGGCGAAGGATATGTTCGGTTATCTTTAGTAGAGAATGAACAAAGAATACGTCAGGCTGCAAGAAATCTAAGAAAGTTAATTAAATGAGCGAAAAATTATTTATAGGAATAGTTGGTTTAGGGACAGTTGGGAGTGGGGTAATAAAATCTTTAGAACTAAACTCTGAAATTTTTAAAAGAAAATATGGTATGGAATATGAAATATTGGGTGTCTCCGCTTCTGATAAAAATAAAAGTAGATCAATAAAAATTGATCATTATCCATGGTTTGATGATCCGTTGTCTATTTCCGATATTGATAAGATTAATACTATAATTGAACTTGTAGGTGGAGAAGATGGTATCGCTTATGATTTGTCTATTAAGAGCCTTAAAAAAAATAAAAATTTAATAACAGCTAATAAGGCTCTAATTTCCAAGCACGGTAAAGAATTAGCAAAAATTGCAGATGAAAGTAATTTATTTGTTGGATATGAGGCTTCGGTAGCTGCTGGAATTCCTGTCATTAAAACTTTAAGGGAGGGTCTATTAATAAATAAAGTAGACAAAGTTTTTTCAATTCTTAATGGTACATCGAATTATATCTTATCAACTATGAATGAAACCAATAGGGATTTTAAAGAGGTATTAGGGGAAGCTCAGAAGTTAGGTTATGCAGAATCTGATCCAACCTTAGATATTAATGGTTATGATTCTGCTCATAAGCTTTCAATAATTAACGCTCTTATATTTTCCGAGTTTCCAAAGGTGTCTGATATAAATATTCGAGGAATTGAGAAAATTAAACTAATTGATCATAATTATGCTAACGAATTTGGCTATAATATTCGATTAATAGCGGCATCCTCTTTAGAAAACTATAAGTTCTACAAAGAAGTATCGCCTATGTTGGTAAAAGAGAACAGCTCTCTTGGAAAAATTAATGGCGCTCAGAATATTATATTCTTACATAATAATGAGGATGGTAATCTTATCTTAGAGGGAGAAGGAGCGGGCGCTGGCTCCACATCCTCTGCAGTCATCTCTGATTTGGTGGATTGTTATTTAGGAACAAAACTAAAATTTTTCGGAGAGTCCTACGAAAATTTATCTTTAGGTAATGAAACTTTAGATGCCAAAGAGAGATGTTACTATTTTAGAGTTTTTTTGAGTGATCAAAAAGGAGCCATGGCAGAGTTAACTTCTTTATTAAGTAAAAACAATATATCTATAGACAAAATTATACAAAAGGGAGACACACACCTAGAGGATGAAAAAAGTTCTACCCCAGTTGTTATGATGACATATCCTGTTAATATAGGTGCGATTGAGTCGGCTGTTTCTGAGATATCAGGAACAGATTTAATCTCGATGGAACCAATTTTCTTGCCTATTTTAAAAGAGGTTTAGAGGAAGGATTGATGTCAAAAAAGGTTTTAGACAGGATATTAACACTTGAATTAGTAAGAGTTACAGAAAGAGCCGCAGTAGCTGCTTCTTCGCTTGTTGGTCGTGGACAAGAAAAAAAAGCTGACCAAGCAGCGGTGGATGCAATGCGCAAAGAATTGAATAGATTAAATATTGAAGGAGAAGTAGTTATAGGTGAGGGCGAACGTGATGAGGCCCCTATGCTTTATATTGGAGAAAAGGTTGGAAAAGGAGGCGGTCCAAAAGTTGATATTGCTCTCGATCCTCTTGAAGGCACTACTTTAACTGCTAAGGGTCAACCAGATGCATTAACGACAATTGCTATGGCCGAAAAGGGAACCTTACTAAATGCTCCTGATGTATATATGCATAAGATAGCTATAGGACCCGGTTACCCCGATCAATTAATATCTTTAGAAGAAGACCCTGAAAAAAATGTTAACGAATTGAGCAAAGCTGGCAATAAACCCGTCAATCAAATTACAGTATGCGTCTTAGATAGACCAAGGCATGATGATTTAATTGAGTCCTTAAGAATAGCGGGAGCAAAAATTAAGTTAATTCAAGATGGAGACATAGCCGGCGTAATTCATACTACAGATAAAACTACAGGCATAGATATGTATATGGGTATTGGGGGCGCTCCAGAAGGTGTGTTAGCCGCTGCAGCACTACGTTGTATTGGTGGACAAATGCAAACAAAGCTTGTCTTGGAAGATCAAGAAAAAAAGGATAGAGCTACAAAGCTTGGGATTAAAGATTTAAATAAAATATATACATTAGATGAGATGGTAAGTGGTGATGCACTTTTCGCTGCTACGGGCGTAACCAATGGGTCAATGTTGTCTGGAATAAAAATAGATGAAGGTTTATGGACTCATACGGTCGTTATGAGGTCGTCATCTGGAACAGTTAGGTGGATAACAGCCCATCACCAAAATAGCGAAAAGTTTGGATCAGATAATTAGATATGCAAAAAGAGGTTCTGGATTTTGAAAATAGGACTTCCGTTAATGGCGTTTTATGGACTCCTCGAGCATTAGATTTAAAGACAGTTAAAACCTTATCTAACAATCATAATATAAATCCTATCCTATCAAAGATATTAGTTGGTAGAAATATAGAAGATTCTGACGTTGAAAATTTTCTTTATCCTAAAGTTAATAACTTAATCTCTGATCCTAGTGAGATTATTGATATGGACAAGGGTATTGAAATTCTTATTAATTCGATTCGCAATGAAGAAACGATAGGCGTTATTGGTGATTATGATGTCGATGGAGCCACCTCGTCATCATTATTAAAGATATTCTTTAATCATTATAAAATTAATTGTGAAATTTATATCCCAGATCGCTTAAAAGAAGGTTATGGACCAAACAGAACTGCATTTGATCAGTTTTTAAAATTAGGAATAAAAACTGTAATTACTGTTGATTGTGGTGCCACAGCAAACAAAGAAATAGATTATGCAAAAAATTTAGGAATTCAAGTCATTGTAATAGATCATCACAAGATTGATGAAGAATTACCCGATAGCATTGCTCACATTAATCCTTCAAGAAAAGAAGATTTCTCAAAATTAGAAGATTTAGCTGCCATCGGGCTTACATTCTTATTTGTTGTTGCACTGCGTCGCGCATTAAGAGAAGAAAAAAAATATAAAAATGTGCAGGAACCTAATTTAAAGAATTATCTAGATATAGTTGCATTGGGAACAGTTTGTGATGTTGTTCAATTGAAGGGCTTAAATAGAGCCTTTGTCAAAGAAGGAATTAAAATAATAAACAAAAATATGAGAAAAGGAATCAAAGGGTTATGTTTTGTATCACAAGCAAAAGATATCGGAGTCTATGAATTAGGTTATCTTTTGGGACCACGAATAAATGCGGCAGGAAGAACTGGATCACCTGATCTTGGAGTAAGATTATTAACATCAGTAAATAATGACGAAGTTTCAGCAATTTCTGAAAAATTAAATGATCTTAATAAAGACAGACAAAATATCGAAAGAAATGTTTTAATTGAAGCAATAGAAAAAGTCGAAGATTCCATTAAACAACAAAATTTAAATTCTCCTCCCGTTTCCTTAATTGTAGAGAAAGAATCCTGGCATTTAGGAGTTTTAGGAATAGTTGCAAGCCGATTGAAAGAAAAATACAACCGACCATCCTTTGTTATTTCAACTTGTCAAGACCAATGCACTGGTTCAGGAAGGTCTATTCCAGGAATAGATATTGGTAAAATTATCTTAGACGCGGTCAATGCTGGTATCATTGTTTCTGGCGGAGGACACAGTATGGCAGGTGGTTTTAACCTTGAGAAAGAAAAGTTAGAATCTTTTAAGGAATTTTGTGATGAAAAGATTTTAGAAGTTGATCAATCAATTTTGCAAAAGAAAAATAAGTATGATGATATTTTAGGTTCTACCGATATTAATAGAGACTTTTACGAAATTATTGATCAAGCCTCACCTTATGGTCAGGGAAATTCCGAACCTAAATTTATTCTTTCTAATATTGAGATAGAATTTTATCAAATAGTCGGAAAAGGTCATCTGAAGTTAAAATTGTCGGGAAGAAATTTTAAAAATTTAGATGCCATTGCATTTGGATCTGTTGGAACTCCTTTAGGAAATTTATTAAGTAACCATCAAGGAAGTCAATTGCATCTTGCTGGTGCAATAAGAAAAAATGATTGGCAGGGCTTTAAGGGTGTACAATTTCATGTTTATGATGCATTTATTGCCTAGAATGGAAGATAAATTTTCGTTATAAATAATTTTGTGTGGTCCCTTCGTCTATCGGTTAGGACGCCAGGTTTTCAACCTGGAAAGAGGGGTTCGATTCCCCTAGGGACTACCAATTTAAAATCTTTTTATCAATGATATTTTTCCTTAAGACTTGTGCAAAAATAATATAGTTATAAGTTATAGGTAAGAGAAGTTAGATTATCCTAGGGGCTGTCATTTTTAATATTAGTAAAGAATTTAATGCTTAATTTAAGATTTCATGCGTTTTTAATTTTTTTAATACCTGTTATTGCTATTCACGTCTCATTCTTTCTTTCCACTTCTATTGGCGCACTAGACCTTTGCAATCCGTATATTGATGGATGTTTATCTATTAGTAGATCCTCTCGCCAACCAATTTCTATTCTATTTTTCAAATCTCTAATGATAGTTTCAGGAATTTTACTTTTTTTTATATGGCCAAGAATATTAAAAAAAAGTGATAATTCTACTTTTAAGTTTATTGGACAAATAGGCTCAATATTTTTAATTATATATGTTGTTGCCTTGGGAAATGATGGTGACGTCTATAGATTTATGCGTCAGTATGGAGTTTTCATATTTTATCTCAGCACATTATCGAGTCAGTGGTATTGCAGTTTCTATATGAAGATTGCTTCTCTTAAATTGATTTCTTACTTGCAGATTGTAATGACTATCGCTTCAATACCTTTTTATGTTTATTTAAAGAATGATAGTGCATTCGAAAATATTTTTGAATGGTGGTTAAGTTTGAGTATTAATATATGGTTTTTAATGTATTTTATTTATCTATCTAACCATGAACAACGCCAGTAAAAAAGAACAGTTTAAACAACTAATTAATGAGAGCTCCGAGATAGTAGTCTTTACTGGGGCTGGAATTTCAACCGAATCAGGAATTCCAGATTTTCGAAGCCCAGGAGGATTATGGACAAAGTTTAAGCCTATTGATTTTGAAAGTTTCATGTCTTCTGAAGATGTGAGGATAGAATCATGGAGAAGAAAATTTAACATTGATAATACCATTAGTAAGGCTAAGCCTAATAAAGGCCATGAAGCCATAGCGCATCTTGTAAAAAAAGGAAAAGTTAACGCTGTAATTACACAAAACATTGATAACTTACACCAAGATTCCGGCGTTCCTATGGATAAAATTATTGAATTGCATGGTAATACCACATATGCCATTTGTTTATCTTGTAAAAAAAGATATGAAATAAATGTAATTAAAAAAGAATTTTTAAAGACAGAAATTTCCCCTATTTGTGACGAATGTGGAGGAATCATCAAAACAGCAACAATTTCTTTTGGGCAATCTATGCCTGAGGATGAGATGAAAAAAGCTCAAATTGTTACGTTGAATTGCGATCTATTCCTCGCAATAGGTTCATCATTACAAGTTTATCCGGCTGCTGGGTTTCCGGTTTTAGCAAAAAAGAATGGATCTAAACTCGTTATACTCAATAGAGAAAAAACAGATTTAGATGGTTATTCCGATTTGGTTATAAATAAAGAAATTGGAGAGTTCTTTGATGAGGTTTTTAATATATCTAATTAAATTAATTAGATAAAATCGTCTTCAGTATCAAAATCCATTAGCACTCCACTAGATGCGCTAATTTCTTTATAAGCATAAGAATCAATAACATTTCTTAACCCGTGATCAAAGTTAATGTCCTTTAAATCCAAAATAATTTTTTTGAAAATATTGTAAGGAAATAAAACCGGATTTCCTCTTTTATTATCAAAAATAGGAATACAAATAAACTTACCTTTTTCTTTTTCAAAATTATCAATAAGACTGTTTATATCTTTTGGCCTCACCTCAGGCATATCTCCTAAAACTATTAATATTCCATCGGTTTCTTGTTGTACGTTATCCGATACAATTTTAATTGAGGAAAGAATTCCGCTTTTATAATCTTCGTTGTGAATAAATGAAATGTTTTTGGATTTTATTTTTATTGAAACTTCTTCACTTTGATGACCGGTAATTATAGAGATTTTATTAATTTTACTTTTTTCTACATTTGATAAAGTTTCTTCTACAACGGTTTTTTCTTTATATTTCAAAAGCAATTTGTTACTTTTTCCCATTCTTGACGATAACCCGGCGGTTAAAATAAAAGCTTCAAAAATCATCGCTTATCTCAATTTCCAATTTTCCCTCAATTTCTTAACAGTAGTATTCTTATGTCTTAAACAAGAAATAATTTCAGAAATTATTGAAGCAGCTATTTCATTTGGTTTCTTCGCGTTTATTGGTAAACCAATAGGGCCATTTACTCTATTAGTGATGTCTTCATCAAAACCCATATCTTTAAGTCTTTGCATTCTTTTACCGTGAGTTTTTTTACTTCCTAAAGCTCCTATATAAAAACAATCTGATTCCAAAGCAATTTTTAAAGCAGGATCATCCAAATTAGGTTCATGAGTTAGAGTAACTAAGCATGTTCGTTTATCAATTTTTATGTCTGATAATGCTTCATCCGGCCAAGAAGTTAAAACTAAGGTATTAGGGAATCTTTCCTCTGTAGCAAAAGCTTCTCTTGGGTCAATAATAATAACATCGAAATCCATTATCTTAGCCATTGAGGCTAATGATTGTGCAACATGAACGGCTCCAACAATTATTAATTTAATTGGTGGATTGAAAGGGTTAAAAATATATTCTTCACCATCAATTTCTTCTAATAAGAGTTGATCTTCAGTTATAGCCTTTTTTACATTTTTTGATATTTGACCATTACCAGAATCATCTAGAGTAAATAAATCTGAATTAGTGTCGTCGATTTTCGAAACTGTGCAGTATGGAATTTTATTTCTATTAAGATCAATAATTTTTTTCAAGAATTTTTTATTCATTATTCTCTAAGACTTCTAATCGTATCCTTATATCACCACCACATGCAAGACCTACTTCCCACGCTGTATCATTTGTAATTCCGTAGTCAAGAATCTTAATTTTTGGGCTTTCTATTAAATCCATTGCATGAGCAACTACATCACCTTCAACGCAGCCACCTGAAACAGACCCAACCATGTGACCGTCATCTCTTATAGCTAGTTGAGATCCTGGACGCCTTGGGGCGGATCCCCAGGTTTTAAGAACTGTTGCTAGAGCGACTTTATGGCCTTTTTCTAGCCAATTATAGGCTTCGGAAATAACTTCAATGTTATCCATTTAATCTTTCTACAGCACGTTTAGCCATAACATTAACAAGATTAGCCCTATAATCTGAATCTCCGTGAATATCTGACATTACACCTTCAGGAGACAATTTAATATTTTCTGCTTCTGAAACAGTAAAATTAGACGACAATACTTCTTCCATTTTTGTCCAACGAAAGACTCCATTTTCACTTGCACCTGTAACAGCTACTTTAACTGACGAATTAAATACAGCAATAAAAACACCGGCCATTGCATAACGTGAAGCAGGATTAGGAAATTTCATATAGCAAGATTTTTCAGGAATAGGAAAACCAACTTCAATTACTATCTCATTCTCATTGAGACAAGTTTCAAAGAGGCTCGTAAAAAAATCATCTGCGTCAATTTCTCTATCGACAGTTTTTATTATTGCCCCTAGTCCTAGACACGCCGCAGGATAATCTGCAGTAGGATCATTATTAGAAATTGAGCCCCCAATAGTACCCATATGTCTGACATGAGGGTCTCCAATGCTTTCAGCTAGCTCTGCTAGGGCAGGGATATGCGAAATCACTACATCCGAAGCAGCAACGTTAGAGTGTTTTGATCCAGCTCCAATTACTATAGAGTCATTTTTTTTATCTATATTTTGTAATTCTTTTATATTTCCAATATCAATTAAAATTTCTGGAGAAGCTAAACGTTGTTTCATTGTAGGTATTAAGGTTTGACCACCCGCAAGAATTTTAGCTTCATCGTTTTCCGTAAGAAGCTTTTTAGCTTCATCCACAGATTGTGCTTTATGGTATTTAAATTTATACATCTCTTATTTATTAGCCACCGACAAAATTGCCTTTACAATATTTTGATATCCTGTGCATCTACACAAATTGCCTTCCAATTCTTCCCTTACTGTTTGTTCATCTAGGTCCGGTATTCTATTAATGATATCAATTGCCGACATAATCATTCCAGGAGTGCAAAAACCGCATTGTAGACCATGATGTTCTCTAAAAGCCTCTTGCATAGGATGAAGATTATCTCCTTCAGCTACTCCTTCGATTGTAAGAATCTCCGCACCATCTGCCTGTACAGCTAGCATTGTACAACTTTTAATGGCTTTCCCATTTAAATGAATTACACATGAGCCACATTGACTCGTATCACAACCCACATGTGTTCCTGTAAGATCAACTTCATCTCTGATAAAATTAACTAGCAGTTGTCTTTCTTCAGTAGTTGCTGAGTAATCTTTTCCATTAATGTTGATATTTATATTAGGCATTGTTTCACCAAAAAATTATATTACTATATTTTGCCTATAATGAACCAGAATACAACAGCTAAAGTTATAAGCGTTATTAACCCAACCCCCCATGACAAAGTGCTCAAACCTTCGGAAGTAGAAGATTCGTCTAGAAGATTTTTTTCTATACTCTTATCATCAACATTAAGAATTTCGTTAAATTTACCAAAAAAATCATCCGCTAATTTATTTGCGGTTGTATCAATAAGTCTTTGACCGATTTGAGCAAGTTTTCCACCTACATTTGCATCTACCGAATATTTTAATATTGTTCCTTCTTCAGATTCTTCTAACTCAACATTTGCAATCCCTTTAGCAAAACCGGCGGCTCCGCCAGTTCCTTCGCCTGTTAGAGTGTAACTGATGGGTGGATTCATATTTGAAAGAATAATCTTGCCATTAAATTTTGCACTGATTGGACCTATTTTTATTTTTACAGTTGCAGTTAAGTTATTATCGTCTTTTTTTTCTACTTTTTCTGCTCCTGAAATAGCTAATTTAAGTTTTTCTGGATCATTAAGCGCATCCCATACATCTTGTCTTGAGGCTTTGATTATTTTATTACCATCCATTTTCATCGAATTTTCCTAAATTTAAAGAATTTATTGTTAGTATTAATAAACCATTATTTCAAATTTTTTTATTAAATTAACCCTAAATATCTTGGCAATAAAAAATAAATAATATAAAAAAATGTATCTAATAACTGTATCTAATAAAAGGGTATCAATGGAAACAATTGTTCTAACAGAAGGAATGCTTATATCAGGCATTATATTAGCAGTTACATTTGTAGGTATTTTTACAGAAACACTTCATGGCTTTCATCGATCAAAGGTCGCCATGCTAGGAGCGGGTGTAATGCTTGTAACTGGAATGTCTTATGGGTTTTATAATCCTGCCGGAGCCTTTAGGGCAGTTGATTGGAATGTTGTGTTCTTGCTTGGTTGTATGATGGCAATTGTTTCAATTATGATTAAAACTGGTGGTTTTGAAGTTATGGCAACAAATATCGGTCGAATATCTAAGGGCCGTAAATTTATGTTAATGGCTTTACTTGGTACTGCTGTAACAGGCCTTTCATTATTACTAGATAATGTTACAACTGTAGTTATATTTGGTCCTTTGATTATCTTAATTTGTCAGTCACTTAAAATAACTCCAATTCCTTATTTGCTTGCTGCAGCATTATTGTCTGACACAGGCGGAGTTGCAACGCTGGTTGGTGATCCTCCTAATTTAATGATTGGTTCTGCCTTTGGTATAGATTTTAATACCTTCTTAATTCACATGGGTGGAATTGTATTACTAGCTTGGCTAGGGACTTTGATTACACTAAGAGTTATTTTTAGAAAAGAACTTGGAACACCAGCAGAGGGAACATTTGAGAGCAGAATTGAATACAAAGATAAACCGCTTTGGAATAAATCAATCTTTGTTTTACTTTTAATGGTAGTGCTTTTCGTTATTCATGGAATAATTGGCTGGCAGCCATGGATGGTTGCAGGCTTAGGATTAATTATTCTTGTTTTCTTAGGAAAATCTCTTGATTTAGATGAGGTTATGGAAAAAGTAGAAATGCAACTACTTATATTCTTTATTTCATTATTTATGTTAGTCGGTGGTGTAGAGGGGAGTCATTTTCTTGAATATTTAGGGCAGTTTATTATCCCATTTGTTGAGAGTGATTTATTTATGGCTACCTTAATTTTAATGTGGGTTGCTGCAGTTATGTCAGCCGCTATTGATAACATACCTTTTACTGCTGCAATGATACCAATTATTGCCTCAATTGGTGACCCAGTTTTACAAACTCCGTTATTATGGGCATTAGCCCTTGGCGTTGGAATGGGTGGAAATGGTACACACATTGGTTCGACAGCTAACGTATTTATTGTAACTATTTCAGAGCGTTTGGCGAAAGATACTGGGGATCCTTCTTTGGCTATTACACCCTTAAAATGGTTTAAATATGGTTTACCCGTTATGATTGTAACATTAATAATTTGTTCAATAGTGCTAACATTATTCTGGGATTTTTATGCTAATCCACTAGACTCAATTGTTTATGATCCAAGTGCATCTGGACACTAATTAATTGGAAAAACCTATACCCGATGGCTTTGTTATTAATGAAGGAAGAGGGCCATACTCAAGTCATAATGGACCATATTATATAAATACATCTGTTAATCCATGGATCCATGGTACTTATATTTTAGAGCGACATTGTAATGCCGCACAAATGGCACATGGAGGTATGTTGATGTCATTTGCTGACGGTATTTTGGGCCATGCTGTATACAAAAAAACCGAAAGAGCGGGAGTTACAATTAAATTTAATGCAGAATTTTTATCTGCCACGAGATTGGGTGAGTGGCTTGAGGGTTATGCTGTTGTAAATTCGGTAAAGGATAACTTTGTTTATTGTGAGGCTATTTTGAATGTATCAACAAGAAGAGTTCTAAGTGTTACTTCCATTTTTAAACTACGAAGTGATGCCTCTCAAAAAAAAATAATTAAAAAAAGACGTTAAAAATTCTTTATGATAATAGAAAGACATCGGGGCGTAGCGCAGGCTGGTAGCGCACCTGCTTTGGGAGCAGGGGGTCGGGAGTTCGAATCTCTCCGCCCCGACCACTTTTTATTATTATAAAACCACTATATTTATAAATTGCTAAATTAAGTTTAATTTATTTTTTAATGAAGAATTGAATAACAAGTTAATCTTGACTAATCTTATTTAAATTGAGGAGGGCTTTATGGAAAAAAAATTTGGAAACATGATGCAAATGGCATTCGTGGTAGAAGACTTTGATAGACCAATAGAATATTGGACAAAGAAAATGAATATTGGACCATTTTTTATAATAGAGGGTCTTGAATTAAAAGATGTTTATTACAATGAGAAGCCAGCAAATTTAGATTTTTCTGTTGCTATTGCTTATACAGGAAGTATGCAGATAGAGCTCATTAATCAACACTGCGATACACCTTCTATATACAATGAATATGTTAATAATGAAAAAGGACCATTACATCATTTATGTGCATTAACTGATGATATTGAAAACGATATCCGTATTTTAGTTTCGCAAGGATTTATAAATCTTCAAGGTGGAAAAACTCAAGACAATGGCAAATTTGCTTATCTAGATACAAAAGAAAAAGATGGGCCTATCCTGGAATTAGCTCAACTTTCTGATGCTGGGTTAGGATTTTTTGATATGATGAAAGAAGCAGCAAAAAATTGGGATAAAAAAACAGCTATAATGGATGCTGGGAAGATAATATTATAGCAAGGGAATGAAGTAATCGCATTAATTATGAAGGGGGAGGGAGTTAGTATTTTATTGCCAGACCACTATTAAAAATAGACCTTAGTTACACTTCAGGTATAATGATATTAAGAGGAGAATTTAAAATGAAAAATGTATTTTTAGTATTTCTATTCACTGTATTATTTTCACTATCAACGGTTGCATATTCTCATTGTGGGATAGCTGAAAATCATGCAAAAGCAACAGAACAGAACACCTTAGAAGATGATTCTTCTGACGAAGAAAAAAAAGAAAAAGATAATAGTTAATTAAATTAATATCGAATAAATTAAAGCCGTTGTTCTTACAGCGGCTTTTTTTATGGAGATTTTTATGAAACATCAAAATATGGATGAATTAAGAAATGATATAAACCTTTTGGATGACGAGCTTTTTATTATTTTTAATAAAAGATTTAATTTAATAAAGGATGCTGCGTTTCTGAAATCTAATTTTAAAGAATTAAGAGACAATGAGAGAATAGAGGAGATTATCAAAAGAATGCGGGAAAAATCCTTAACAGTTGATTTACCAGAAGATTTAATAGAAGATCTATGGAGATATATTATTGAGTTATCAATAAAATACGAAACTAAAATTTTTAACAAAAAATAACTACGAAATTCTTAATTTGTATTTATTATAGTTTTCAAGGTGATAATGAACTTTGTCAGAAATTTTTGATATAATTATAAAAAACGGAACCATCTATGATGGAACAGGGCAGAGATCCTTTGTGTCAGATATTTTTATTAAAAATGAAATTATTGTAGATATACGTAAATCAAATGCTAATGATAAATGTTTAGAGGAAATAGATGCTAATGGCTTAATAGTAACACCTGGTTTTGTTGATATCCATACACACTACGATGGACAGGTGACGTGGGATAATTACATTAGTCCTTCTTCTTGGCATGGAGTTACCACGGCAATCATGGGTAATTGTGGAGTAGGTTTTGCACCAGTGCATAATTATGATCATGATCGTCTAGTTACCTTGATGGAGGGGGTTGAGGATATTCCAGAGGTCGTATTAACGGAAGGACTGGAATGGAAGTGGGAGACATTCGGAGAGTATCTTGATTATATATCTAAGAGATCATTTGATATTGATGTCGGTGCTCAATTGCCCCACGGTGCATTAAGATTATATGTTATGGGCCAAAGAGGTGCGGATAGAGAGCCTGCAACTGAAGAAGATATAAAATTAATGAGTAAACTTGCTGCAGAAGCTATCTCAATTGGAGCTTTAGGTTTCTCTACATCTAGAACAATAAACCACAGAACCTCAGAGGGTGATCTTGTGCCACAATTTACAGCAGCAGAAAATGAACTAGTAGGGATTTCAAAAGCTATAGGTAAAACAAAAAAGGGCGTAATGCAGTTGGTAACGGACTTAATAGACGGTAGGAAAGAATATGAGATTTTTGAAAAAATGGTATCAGAATCCAATAGACCATTATCAATAACTGTAGCTCAAACTGATGCTAATAATTATGAGTGGGAGGAACTTTTGGGTTGGATCGAAGATTCTGCTGATAAAGGACTTCCTATTAAGGCTCAAGTTTGTGGCCGTCCCGTTGGTTTAATTCTTGGTCTTAATGTTACTTTGAATCCTTTTTCAGCACACCCATCTTATAAAGAAATTTCTGATTTATCTTTAAAAGAGAAAGTAGAGATAATGAGATCTGTTAATTTTAAAAAGAAACTGCTCAGTGAAAAACCCTCAACCAATGATGGTTTAATACTATCAATTTTAAGAAATTATAATAATATTTATATATTAGAAGATCCTCCAGACTATGAGCCTTTAATAGATGAAAGTTTGGGATATCAAGCTAAGAAACTTAATATTGCTGTAGATGAATTCTTATATGACTCCTTGCTTTTAGAAGAGGGAAAAAAATTATTATATTTTCCTATAGGGAATTATATGGATACATCTCTTGATGCAGCTAAAAAAATGATGGAAAGTAGACATTCTTTGCTTGGCTTAGGAGACGGTGGGGCTCACTGTGCTACTATTTGTGATGCTAGCTTTACAACACATTTGTTAACATTCTGGGGACGAGACAGGGTAAGAGGTCCTAAGTTAGATCTATCATGGATCATTAAATCCCATACACGTGATAATGCATTGGCGATGGGGTTAAATGACAGAGGATTAATTTCCAAAGGTATGAAAGCAGACTTAAATGTTATAGATTTTGATAATCTTACATTGCATGCGCCTGAAGTAGTAAACGATTTACCTGCAGGAGGGAAAAGACTCATTCAAAACGTTGAAGGATATGCAGCCACAATTATGTCTGGAAGAATAACTTATAGGAACGGTATAAAAACTGGCGAACTACCTGGAAAATTATTAAGATCATAGGAGAAAAGTTATGTTACTAGAAAAATATCCAATATTTCAACAAGCCTACCTTGTAAACGATCTGGAAGAAGCAGCAAAAAAATGGAATACTATTTTTGGTGCAGGCCCTTTTGTTTTTTCCCCTCATCACCAATGTGATAAATTTGAATACAGAAATACGAACCAAGAGGCTGATGTTTCTTATGCTTTTGGATATGTTGGCGATACGATGATCCAATTTATTGAACAGCATGATGAAACACCTTCAATTTATAGAGATATGTATAAAAGAGGAGAGGAAGGATTTCACCATATAGGTGTTTTAGTTTCAGATTTTGATGCAGAATTAGAAAAGCTATTAGGCCATGGTTTTGATTTAGCATGTAGATTATATGCCGATGGAGTAGATGCTGCATATGTAGACACAAGGTCATTTAACGGCGTTTTTACTGAGCTACATGGCGATCCTAACCATATATTGGGAGAATTTTCTCGATGGAAAAGAGCACACGATAACCGAAAACTTGGAGATGATTATCACTTAAAAAGGGTTAAAATTAATGATTAAACTTTCTTTTTGTCTAACTAGAAAGGATCATCTATCAAGACAAGAATTTCAAAACTATTGGATTAATAATCACGCACCTCTAGTACAGAGTGTTTCAAAAGATTTAAAAATTCTTACATACCATCAGATTCATTGCCAAGACTTTGATTTTCTTTCAGGCGCAAGGATGGCGCGAGTAACTCAAGGATCTTTACCTCACGATTATGATGGGATTGCTGAGTTATGTTGGGAATCCTGGGAGGTATTTAAACGCCTTTCTGATGATCAAGATGCTCAAAAAGCAGGAAAAATTCTTTTAGAGGATGAGGCTAAATTTATAAATTTTGAAAAATCACCATTAATGTTTTCAGATATTAAAGAAATATTTTAATAAATTAATAATAAAGAATTTTAAAACAATAAGATATTTAAATTAGTTAAGGTGTTTTATAGTATTTTAATTTTTCCACTTAATATTACATCCTATACTTGGAATTTGATCTCTGTCTGAGTTGTAATTGTTTTTTACAGATTTTATAGCTTCAATCAAATCTTTTCCATTAACCTCTTTATGATTACCGGGTGTGCTTTCATCAAAACGACCTCTGTAGATAAGTTTTTTTTCTGAATTAAATACGTAAAATTCAGGTGTACATGCAGCTAAGAAGGTCCTTGCAGTATCTTGGGTTTCATCTATTAAATAAGGAAAATTATAATTGTATTTTTCTGCATCTATAATCATATTTTCTGGGCTATCATCGGGATAAGAGCGCCAGTCGTTAGAATTAATGGCTACCACTTCAAAGTTCTGATTCATGGCTTTATTTAAAATATCCGACATGACTTCTTTAATACTTATTACGTAGGGGCAATGATTACATATAAAAGCTACTACAAACCCTATCTTGTCTTCTTGTGGTTGAATATATCGATTCCCTTTGCAGTTATTTAAGTCAATTTCAGGTAAATCTGTACCTAATGGGAGCATATTTGATTGTGTTAATACCATTATAAATTTATTTTTTCGGATAAAACTTTAACCCGATCCTGTCCCCAGAATCTTTCATTATTATAAATAAATATTGGAACGCCGAATACTTGGTATTTCCTGCTAAGTTTTGTTAAAGATTTTAACTCTTCATCGTATTCTTCATTGTCCATTGCGAGAACAGCCTTTTCGCCATCATAATCTATTTCCTCACACAGAGACTTTATTATATTTTTATTGCCAAGATCTAGACCTTTTTGCCACCTAAACTCAAAAGCCTTGTTCATGAAATTTAGTCCTCTTCCGTCTTTCTCAGCCGAAAGCCAAGCGGCATGAACTTTAGGCCAATCGCAATCCCCAGCAATGGTTTCTGAAAGTACAATATCCTCTTCTTTAAAGATTCTTTTACAATCTTCCATCAGGTAGGTTGATTTGAATGGGTTAGCCACCAGGATAGCCTCAAGAATTTCTTTTGGGGCATAACAAAAGGGAATAAATTCTAAATTAAAGTTATAATCCAGCGCCTTTTTAACTCCCAGGTATGAATAGGGACTCCTAAAATTAAAAAAACATAAAATCTTATTTTCTTTATTCATTTTTTTACCTTTTTAAATTAATAGTAATTTCTTGATTAGCATTATTAAAGTTGAATAGAACATCTTTCCATTTAGGTGGACCTAATTTTCCACGCACGTTATTTGAAAAGCCAAAAGGTTCTTTTGGCATTCCTAAGAAATTTCCAGTTAAAACGTCATTATTATCTTTATCTAAATATGACACAACAGCATAATCACCAAATGGAATATTAAAAGAAACAGAAGCTTTGTAATTACGAAGAATTCCTTTCGCTCCTACATAAACATGTTCGGGGTTTCCCTTCATATTAACTTTTGTTTTCCCAAAAAATTCTTTTTCTTTAGTTGAATAAACCCCGACTATTATGGATCCCATTTCTTCTTCTGAGTGAATATTGACAATAAGATTATCAGCCTTAACAGACGTTAAAAGAAAAATAATAAAAAACGGTAAACTTAGTATTTTCTTATTCATGAATAATTTTCAAACCTTTATCAACAGCAGTTTGAGCACATGTTTCGTCATTTTCTCCACTACTACCTGAGACACCGATACCTCCTAGATGAGTTCCGTCATTTAATAAAATAGGTACCCCACCTGGGATTAAAGCAATATCCGGAATTGTTGCAATACCCTCACTAATATTATTATTATTATTAAACGCCATCTCACTTAATACTCTTGTAGTAAAGGGGAGACCTGCACTGGTTTTCCCTTTTATATGAGATATTAATTCGGATGCTGGATAAGCTCCATCCATTGAAGCATAGTATTTTAAAGAGCCAGGAGACTCATAGATAGCAACGTTTATTTTCCATTTTTCCTCTACGGCTAGATCAAGACAAGCTTGTGCCATTAATTTTGCCGTTTCCAAATTTAAAACTGGTCTTGTCGTAATTGCTGCATTTATTGACGATATATAAAAAAAAGATATAAATAGAAAAAATAATATTTTTTTCATAATTTTTCCTTACAATTATTTAACATATTATCAATAAGGAAAAATAGACTGGGGGTCAAATGAGTTTACAAACCACTGCCGCAAAATTGTTATTTAAATTACCAGCTCCGTTACTAAATAAAGTAATGAAGTTTTTGACACCTGCAAAAAAACCAATCGAAAATGGATCTGCTGAAAAACCTTGGCACTTGATAGGCAATTGGGCTCCGGTTAATGAAGAAATTACTATAGATAATCTAGAAGTAGTAGGTGAGATACCTAAAGATTTGGATGGGATGTATATCAGGAATGGTATGAATCCTCAGTCCGGATGGAGTGATCATTGGTTTTTTGGAAACGGAATGGTTCATGGAATTAATATCACTAATGGCATTGCTTCATATAAAAATCGTTATATTAAAACACCCTATTATGAAGAAGATATGGACATGATGGCATCTTCATTTGATTTAAAAGCTTCGCCAGCAAACACACATGTAATACGACATGCCGGAAAAATTCTTACATTGGAAGAGGCCCATCTTCCATGGATAATAGATGATGATTTGAAAACAGTTGGTTATCATGACTTTGATGGAAAACTAGACGGTCCAATGACTGCTCATCCAAGAATATGCCCAGAAACTAATGAATTATTGTTTTTTGGATATAAAATGATGGCAAAACCCTTTTTAACGTATCATAGAGTTTCTTCTTCTGGAGAATTGGTACAGTCAGAAGTTATTGATATTCCTAGACCCGTAATGATGCACGATTGGAATATTACTAGAAATTTTGTGATTTTTATGGATCTACCTCTAGTATTTGATATGGAACAGGCTATGGGTGGTTCAGACCCCTTCGGATTTAGGCCTGAATGTGGAGCAAGATTAGGTGTTATGCCAAGAAATGGCTCTAATAAGGATATCAAATGGGTTAATATTAACCCTTGTTTTGTTTTTCATCCTATGAATGCTTATGAAGAAGATAATAAAATAATTATTCATGTTTGTAGGCAGAATAAAGCAATGGTCGGTGGTATGGATGAAATTTATGGTGGCGATGAAACCACAGGCAAACTATGGAAATGGACTATAGATCTTGAAACATTAACGTGCGCAGAAGAGCAGATTGATAGTCGTCCCTGTGACTTTGCAAGGATTGATGATAGGAAGACGGGACTAAAAGCCAAATATGGATATGCTATGGAATTAAACAATAAAGCTGAAACGTTAACTTTTGGAAATCACCTATTTAAATATGATCTGGAGAACAATCTTAGGTATGACCATTTTCTAGGAAAAAATACCCAAGCAGGTGAACCAGTATTTGCACCTAAAAATTCAACTTCCGATGAATCAGAAGGGTATGTTATGTCAATTGTCCATGATTTGGATAAGAATCAATCAAAATTGGTGGTTATAGATGCGCATAATTTTGATGATGAGCCAATAGCTCAAATAATTTTACCTCAAAGAGTACCTTTCGGTGCTCACGGAAGTTGGTTTCCGAATTAAATGAAAGCGCTTATTTACCAGCCTTCTAAGACTGCTACTCAATCAGGAAGAAATTCAGAATGGTTGCTAGAGTACAGAGGTGAGGAGGTTAGGCCTG
This sequence comes from Pseudomonadota bacterium, assembly GCA_036344135.1. Classification (GTDB taxonomy): domain Bacteria; phylum Pseudomonadota; class Alphaproteobacteria; order MED-G09; family MED-G09. The sequence continues at coordinate 22,088 of JAYYUG010000022.1, forward strand.
TTATAGAAGAGAAAATGGCTTGGACATCATCCACCAATACTCAAAATCAGGTTAAAATAAAATTCTCATCTAAAGAATCTGCAATATCCTTTGCGAAAGAAAATAACATTGATTTTGTTGTAAAAGACCCTAAGAAAAGAAGAATTAATGCTAAATCTTATTCTGATAATTTTTCAAATGATAGAAAGGATCCATGGACTCATTAAATGTTAATATTATATAAAAAATTTAAATACCTAATTATATTCCTTTTTCTTCTGGGGCCTTTTTTTAGCAATGTTAATGCTGCCCATCATGAAATAAATACTGATTTAATTAAAATTGAAGAATTGTATAAAAGTTGGAATACGGCAGTAGAGGAGAGTAACATTGACGGTTATATTGCCTCCTTAGACGAAAATATTACTTTACTACCGCCTGGTGGACCAA
>JAYYUG010000023.1:0-9321 GCA_036344135.1 Pseudomonadota bacterium
AAATAGGTGACCCGCAGGCATATATATTGCCAGATGTGGTATGCGATTTTTCTGAAGTTGAGATAGAAAGTATAGGAAAAGACCAAGTTTCGGTAAAAAAAGCAAAGGGATACAAGGCTCCTGATAGTTATAAGGCTTGCCTCACTTACAAAGAGGGTTTTCGAGGGGGCGCAATGCTCACCTATTATGGAATTGAAGCGGATAAGAAAGCCGATCGGTTTTCTCAAGTAGTCTTCGAGCGGGCAAGACAAAGGCTTCGAAAGAATAATATCGCTGACTTTATTGAAACAAGTGTGGAGGTTATTGGGAACGAAAGTCAATATGGTGAGCATAGATCTATAAATGGATCGAGAGAGGTTGTGGCCAAGATAGCGGCTAAGCATGAGGATGCTTTGGGCATAAATATTCTTCTTCGAGAAATCACAGGTTTGGGATTATCTACGCCTCCCGGACTCTCAGGTTTTGCTGGGGCACGTCCAAAACCTTCTCCAGTCGTAAGACTCTTTTCGTTTGCTATTCCGAAGGGTAAAGTCCCAGTTAAGATTATTACGGATGGCAAAGAAAAAGTTTTTTTAGACAAGCAATCAAAATTATTAATTAATGAAGAGGCACAAAGACCAGAAGAACCAATTATACCTCAAGATAAACAAAGAGATTTAACCTCAGTTCCCTTGGTTGAGTTGGCCTGGGGAAGAAGTGGAGATAAGGGAAACAAAGCTAATATAGGGATTATCGCTCGCTCCGAAGAGTATTATCCTTATATATGTAAGACACTAACAGAGGACTTTATCAAAGATCGCTTTTCTCATTTCTTAGAAGGGAAAGTTGAAAGATTTTTACTACCGGGTTCCAGTTCAATTAATTTCCTGCTTCATGATGTTCTCGGCGGCGGAGGGGTTGCAAGTTTGAGAAATGATCCTCAAGGAAAAGGTTATGCTCAACTAATTCTTGATGCCCCTATACCAATTCCAAAGGATTTAATATGACAGTCTTTGAATCAAAAATAAATGTGAACTCTGAGAGTTATTTATCTAATCGTTCTGAGATGCTTGATGTGATAGAAAAAATGAATTCTCTTCTGAAAAGAGCTGAAGATTTGTCCGAAAAAAGAAAGCCTAGGTTTTTAGAGAGAAATCAACTCACACCTAGGGACCGTCTTATGCATTTATTGGATTCTGGAATGCCTTTTTTGGAATTAGCTAACATGGGTGGTTTTCTTCTTGATGTCCCCGATAGGGAGAAAAGCGTTCCCGGGGCTAGTTTAATATCAGGAATTGGTTTCATTAATGGGGTAAGATGCATGGTTACTGTTGATGATAGCGGCATTAAGGCCGGAGCAATGACTGATGGATGGGGTGAAAAATTCACTCGTGCTCAAGATATTGCCCTACAACAAAAACTACCATTTGTTCACCTCGTAGAAAGCGCCGGAGCGGACCTTCCAAGATATCAAGTAGAAGGTTGGTTAAATTTTGGAAGACTATTCGGGAACTTAGCTAAGTTAAGCGCTGCTGGTTTACCAACCATTGCTGTATTGCATGGTGCTTCAACAGCAGGAGGGGCTTATATGCCGGGTCTTAGCGATTATGTCGTAGCTATTAAAGGAAGAGGAAGAGCATTTTTAGCCGGACCAGCACTTTTAAAAGCGGCTACTGGAGAAGAAGCAGACGAAGAAGAGTTAGGGGGAGCTACAATGCATGCGACGGTTTCGGGTTTAGCCGAATACCTAGCCGAAGACGATCTATCTGGGCTTCTTATAGCAAGAGATATTATCGACCGACTGGATTGGAATAAAAGATCCTCTGTTGTTAAAAGCGATAGTTTTTTGGATCCCAAATACGATCCCGATGAAATAGCTGGAATCGTGCCTCTTGATTACAGAAAATTTTATGATGCTAGAGAAGTAATAGCGCGAATAGTGGACGGATCTGATTTTGATAACTTTAAACCTCTTTATGGTGAGACAACATTATGTGTCCAAGGGAAAGTTCATGGAAAGTCATGCGGAATACTAGCTAATAATGGTCCAATTGATAATTCGGGAGCAACCAAAGCGGCGCAATTCATGCAATTGTGTGATCAGGCTGATATTCCCCTTGTTTTTTTACAAAATATTACTGGGTATATGGTTGGAAGTGAATACGAACAAGGTGGTATGATTAAGCACGGCGCTAAAATGATTCAAGCTGTCTCAAACGTTCGAGTTCCAAGAATTACTTTTATGATAGGCGCCAGCTTTGGAGCGGGTAATTATGGGATGTCTGGATATGGATATGATCCCGAATTCCTTTTTAGTTGGCCCAATATTCAAATAGGAGTTATGGGAGGCGAGCAAGCAGCAAAGACGATGACGATTGTTATGGAAGCAGCCGCTAAAAGAAGAAATCAAGAGATAGATAAAGAAATAATGGAACAGCAAGCTCAATCGATCATAGAGCATTTTGATAAGCAATCTGATGCATTCTATACTTCCGGATTATCTATGGATGATGGATTAATAGATCCTCGAGATACAAGAAAAGTATTAGCTTTCTGTATTGATACATGTATTGAGGCGGAGAATCGATCCGTAAGACCAAACAGTTTCGGTGTAGCTAGGCTATAAGGAGAAAAAAAATGAGCAATTTACCTAAAACAAAAAGCATTATATTAGAAAAAGACTCAGAATGCTTACGTATCTGGTTTAATTCTCCGGAGAACCGAAACGCCCTTTCAGGTGAAGTGATGGAAGATTTAGAGGCCACCATAAAAGCGGTCAATAATGATCTTTCGATTCGGACTATCGTCTTAAGGGGTAAAGGACCTATCTTCTGTGCAGGTGCGGACATCAAAGGTTTTCGTTCTAACTTTCAATCCGGTAACTCTAATATTGAAGAAATATCGCATGAAAATCAGAGAATGGGATATATATTAGATAGCTTTAATCAGATATCTCAAACTATTATTGTTTTAATTGAAGGAGCTGCAATTGCTGGAGGTATGGGTTTTGCTTGTATTGGTGATGTAACAGTTTCTACATCGGATGCTCAATTTTCTTTAACAGAAACAAGCATTGGTATTCCGCCAGCTCAAATTGCCCCTTTTGTCGTTCAGAGGATTGGATTCTCTAAAGCTCGACAATTGATGTTAACGGGCTCTCGATTTAAAGGAGTTGAGGCTTTTGAGATGGGTTTAGTGCATATTCTCGTCGATAAAGAAGAGCAGTTAGAGGAGAAAGCTTTGGAGCTCAGGAAAAGTATACGCCGTTGTGCTCCTGGAGCTAACGCGGCAACAAAGTCTATTCTTTTTGCCACACAACATAGAAAACGTGAAGATTTAATAGGTTTTGCGGGCGATAAATTTGCCGAATGTATGTTGGGAGATGAAGGGCAAGAGGGGATAGCTTCATTTATTGAAAAAAGAAAACCGAATTGGGCTGATGAAGGATAGTTTTATCTAAATGGCTAAGTTTAGTAAAATTTTAGTAGCTAATCGTTCGGAAATTGCTGTTCGGGTTATCAAATCTATAAAAAATAAAGGTCTTCAATCAGTAGCAATTTTTGCAGAAGGTGATGAGAATTCTAATCATGTTAATCTTGCTGATGAGGCTATGTGTGTAGGTCCTTCTGAAGTATCAGAATCCTACCTAAATATTAAAAATATTTTAAATGCAGCAAAATCTACTGGAGCCGATGCCATCCACCCTGGTTATGGATTCTTATCGGAAAATGATGATTTTTCTAGAGAATGTGAAGCAGCGGGAATCTGTTTTATTGGCCCTTCACCAGAAATTATAAAATTAATGGGAAACAAAGCTGAGGCTAAAAGAAAGATGATTGAAATTGGAGTACCCTGTATTCCAGGTTATCAAAGCCAAGAACAATCTGATAAACCCCTAATTGAAGCGGCCAAAGAGATCGGTTTTCCAATTATGATAAAAGCTGCCGCCGGAGGAGGAGGGCGAGGGATGCGATTAATAGGTAACCCAAAAGATATGGAAAGCGCGTTATCTTCCGCCCGTTCCGAAGCTTTACGATCTTTTGGGTCTGATGAACTTATTCTTGAGAAAGCTCTAGAAAAACCATTGCATATTGAAGTTCAGGTTTTTGGTGATAAACATGGTAATTTTCTTCATATGGGGGAAAGGGATTGTTCAATCCAAAGACGACATCAAAAAGTCATAGAGGAATCTCCCGGTCCATCAATACCAATGGGTTTACAAGAGGTAATGGGATCAACATCAGTAGAAATTATTCGCAGTATTGAATATGTTGGAGCCGGAACAATTGAATACTTAGTGGATGGAGAAAAATTTTATTTTTTGGAAATGAATACCCGTATTCAGGTTGAGCATGCCGTAACTGAGATGGTTACAGGTTTGGATTTAGTCTCTATGCAAATCGATGTTGCAGAGGGCAAGCCTTTAGTTATAACTCAAGATGAAATTATTCTGAAAGGTCATGCAATAGAGGCGAGACTTTATGCTGAGAATCCTAATAATGATTTTCTTCCTTCCCCTGGGAAAGTTTATTATTGGAAACCTCACGAATCAAATGGTGTCCGAATAGATCATTCTATATCCAGTAGTCAAGAAATCTCGAGATTTTATGACCCTATGATTGCTAAAGTGATTGCTTGGGGTAGCAATAGAGAATCTTCAAGGAAACGTCTAATTAATGCTCTTAATAGGAGTATTTTTTTTGGAACCAACAACAACAAACATTTTTTGACCAGCGTCTTAGAGTCTGAAGAATTTATTTCAGCCGATGTTAGCACTAATTTTTTGTCGGAACGTTTTCAATACAAAGACATTACTGAAGATATTAAATTACGATTAACCCCTCTTGTGGCATCTTTTCAATTCCTAAAAGATCAAAAAAGACTGTACGACAAAAGTTTGCTTCCCAATAATTCTCTTTTGAATTGGAGAAGTTCTGGCAAGCTTGTCTCTAAGTATAGGTACAGTATTTCCGGACAGTATTATGATTGTTTAGTCTATCCTGAGACAGAAGAAAACCTCCAAGTTGTTGTAAATGAAGATAAGACTAACGTCTCCTTTATTAATTCTAAGGAATGTAGTTATCAAGTATCTATGAATGACGTGAAATTTACTTGTGATTTTTTGGAAGTTTCGGAAAAGATGTGTTTTCTGCAATATCAGGGTGTTACTTGTTCCTTTGAGAATCTAATCAGCGTTAAAGAAAACCAGAATAATTTTGAAAATGAAAACTCTGTAAAACCACCAATGCATGGGAATATTTTTAGGATTTTTGTGGCAGTTGGAGATACAGTTAAGAAAGGCACTCCTTTACTGATAGTTGAAGCAATGAAAATGGAACATGAAGTATTAGCACCAATTGATGGAATCATTGGAAAGATAAATATAGAGGTTGGAGAACAGGTTTCTACAGATATGGAACTTGTATCGATTAAGGAGTTAGATAAATGATACCTAATTTCTCGGTAGCAATGAATTTTGGATTAGGAGAGGTTATTGACGAGTTAAGAAGACAGGTTTCAAGGTTTGCTAATGACCATATTGTACCGATTGCCGAGGAGATAGATTCTTCGAATGAGTTTCCTAGACATTTATGGCCTAAACTCGGTGAGTTGGGCTTACACGGTATTACCGTTCCAGAAGATTTGGGAGGGTCTGGTTTAGGATACCTTGCACATATTGTTGCGATGGAAGAGATATCAAGGGCCTCCGCTTCGATAGGTCTATCATATGGTGCGCATTCAAACTTATGTATAAACCAGATATGCTTAAATGGAACGACAGAGCAAAAATCCAATTATTTACCTAAATTAATTTCAGGAGAGCATGTGGGCGCGTTAGCTATGTCAGAAACTGGTGCCGGATCCGATGTGGTTTCAATGAAATTGCATGCCGAAAAAAAGGCTGATAAATTTATTTTCAATGGTCACAAGATGTGGATCACCAATGGACCCGATGCCGATATTCTCGTCGTATACGCAAAAACCAATATAGATTCTTTGCCAGGCGATATAACTGCATTTATTATAGAGAAAGATTTCCAAGGTTTTTCGGCTACAAAGAAACTAGATAAACTAGGAATGCGAGGTTCCAATACAAGTGAAATCCTGTTCGAAAATTGTGTTGTTCCCGAAGAAAATGTTTTAGGTACGATTGATAATGGGACCGCAGTTTTGATGAGCGGTTTGGATTATGAGAGAGCCATTTTAGCTGGAGGTCCTTTAGGTATTATGCAAGCAGCACTTGATTACATAATGCCTTATGTTCATCAAAGGGAGCAGTTTGGTAAACCCATTGGATCTTTCCAATTAATTCAAGGAAAAATTGCCGATATGTACTCTACCACTATGGCTTGTAAATCTTACGTTTATGCTGTTGGAGAATCTTGTGATAGGGGAGAAATAACGAAAGAAGATGCAGCGGGTTGCATCCTTTTCGCCTCTGAAAAAGCAACATTAATCGCGCTGGATGCTATACAAATAATGGGTGGAATGGGGTATATTAACGAAACACCCACAGGTAGATTGCTAAGAGATGCAAAATTATATGAGATCGGGGCAGGAACTTCTGAAATTAGACGAATGTTAATAGGAAGGGAGCTATTTAACAAAACAAGTTAGAAAGTAATTATGGTATCACTAAATGACAAATATGAACTTGATAATGGTCAAGCTTATGTGTCTGGTCTTCAAGCTTTGGTGAGACTTCCAATCGTTCAAAGCAAGATTGATAAATCAAAAGGTCTAAGTATTTCAGGTTTTATATCGGGTTACCGGGGTTCTCCTCTCGGTGGTTATGATGCTCAACTGCAAAGAGCTTCACGTTATTTGAAAGAAGAAAATATACATTTTGAACCTGGTATTAATGAAGACTTAGCTGCAACAGCGGTTTGGGGATCCCAACAAATCCATTTTGGGTCGGGCAGTGACTTAGATGGGGTGTTTGGAATTTGGTATGGGAAAGGCCCCGGCGTTGACCGATCTTTAGATGCCCTACGACATGCCAATTTAGCTGGTACATCACCTCACGGAGGTGTTCTGGCATTAGGAGGGGACGATCATGGTGCTCGCTCATCTACTACTGCTCACCAGTCAGACCATAATTGGGTATCTGCATTTATTCCTTATTTGTATCCTGCAGGTGTTTCCGAGTTGGTAGAGTTTGGACTTTTGGGCATTGCTATGAGCCGTTATACTGGAGCATGGACAGGGATGAAAATCTTAGCGGATGTTGCCGACGCATCAGTTACAGCGGATCTTTCGAAAGAAAAAAGAAAGATAATAATTCCCGATGATTTTGATATGCCTGAAGGTGGTCTTCATATTCGTTTTCCGGATAATGTTCGAGAACAGGATATTCGCCTTCAGCGTTATAAAGGTTTTGCAGCTCAAGCTTTCGCAAGGGCAAATAATATCGATCAAATAGTTTGGAGATCAGATAATGCCAAAATTGGAATTATGGCTTCTGGAAAATCTTACGAAGATGTTAGGGAGTCCTTACACTTTTTGGGAGTTGATGAAGAAATTGCTAAGGAAATCGGTTTATGTCTTTATAAGGTAGGGATGCCTTGGCCTTTAGAACCGACAGGTGTAAGGAAGTTTAGCCAAGGGTTAGAAGAAATTTTGGTGGTTGAGGAAAAAAGAGAATTAATCGAGCACCAGTTAAAATGGCAACTTTTTAATTGGAAAGAGAATGAAAGACCTATTGTTATTGGAAAAAATGACGAAGAAAATCGATGGCTTTTGCCCGCTGAAAATGAGTTGCCTTTACAAACTATTATTGAGGTTGTCGCGCAGCGATTAGCTAAAAAAACGCAAATAAAAGACATTCAAAAAAAATTAATCTGGTTTAAAGAACGTGCAAAAGAGCGCAAACATAGAGAGCCTCTGGCTGAGAGGTCGGCTTATTTCTGTTCAGGGTGCCCTCACAACACTTCAACAAAATTACCAGAAGGAAGTTACGCGACAGCAGGAATAGGATGTCATTATTTGGCCTTAAACATGGACCGAGAAACACAGACCTATACACATATGGGTGGTGAAGGAGCCAGCTGGATTGGAAGGCATAGGTTTGCTAGAGATAAACATATGTTTGTGAACATTGGCGATGGAACTTATCAGCATTCTGGATTACTTGCTATCAAAGCAGCAGTTGCTTCGGGGGTGAATGCCACATATAAAATTCTCTATAATGATGCTGTAGCTATGACAGGCGGTCAAAAAGTAGATGGAAGTCCTTCGGTAATTGAAATAGCCTTCCAGGTTCAAGCTGAAGGAGTAAAAGATATATCGATCGTTGCAGAGGACCCTAAAATTTATCAAGGTCTTACTTTACCTGAAGATGTAGAGGTTTTTGAAAGAGATAAACTGGACAAGATACAAAGAAGATATCGCGATATCGCCGGTTGTACGGTCATTATTTATGATCAAACCTGTGCGGCAGAAAAAAGGCGAAGGAGAAAAAGAGGATTAATGCCAGATCCTCTTAAACGGGTCTATATCAATCCCGATGTTTGTGAGGGATGTGGTGATTGTTCAACGCAATCTAATTGTATATCTGTTGAACCTCTAGAAACAGAATTGGGAAGAAAAAGAAAAATTAATCAATCGAATTGCAATAAAGATTTTTCATGTGTTGAAGGGTTTTGTCCTTCCTTTATAACCTTTGACATAACAAAAGAGCCGGAAAAAGGTAATTTTACAAATCCACCCGAAATAAACATCAAGAATCCAAAAATAAAGGAATTGCAAGAGCCTTGGAATATAATGATAACGGGCGTAGGGGGAACCGGGGTGATAACAATTGGCGCCCTTATCGGTATGGCAGCTAATATTGAAGGAAAAAAAGCTACAGCCCTGGATATGACAGGCCTTGCCCAAAAAAATGGAGCGGTTTGGAGTCATATAAGGATTGATCGCAAGGATGAATATTTAAGATCAAATAGAATTCCCCCTGGGTCGGCTGATCTTCTTATTGCATGTGATCCTCTAGTTAGTATTGGAGAAGATTCCTTATCTGTAATATCTAAAAATACGACTTCTACTGTAATTAATCGCCAACAATCTCCTGTAGCTGAATTTATCCTTGAAAGAGATTTTGATTTCAATGAAAAAATGGTAATGGATCGAGTTTTGGAAAACACTAAAGAAATTTCTGCAGAATTACCTGCGGCAGAGTTATCTGAAAGATTAACCGGTGATAGTATAGGTTCAAATCTCATCCTCCTTGGTACCGCTTGGCAGAAGGGCCTTATTCCCTTAGAAAAACAATCAATTTGTGAAGCAATCTCCCTTAATGGCACGTCTGTTGAAAAAAATATCGCTATATTTGAATGGGGCCGTCAT